>CAZVTK010000045.1:0-13108 GCA_964629765.1 uncultured Mesorhizobium sp. | reverse complement strand
TCCATATCGCCGAGGGCGATCAGCTCGATATTGTCGTCGAGGGATTGCGTCAGATGCCTGACCGCCGCGATGCCGTCCTCGAGCGTCTGGCGCTCGCGCATCAGCTTCTGCGCTTCCTGCGGGTCGTTCCAGAGGCCGGGATCCTCTGCGCGGCTGTTGAGATAGTCCAGCCGCTTCAGCGCCTGATCCCAGTCAAAGATGCCTCCTCAGCAGGCTTATGGCCTGCCTGATTTCGTCGACCAACACCTCGATTTCGGCGCGCATGGCTGAACCTGCTTTCAAAGACGCGAAGGCCGGCGCTTGCGGCCGGCCTCGGATCGGGCCGGACCATAGGGACCATGCCTCGGCCTGTAAAGGTGTCAAAAGCGGTCAGAAAAGCCCGCCGCCGCCGCTGCGGATCGCCTCGCTGGCCTGCGGCGAGATGGCGTTGGCGCGCTCCTCGCCCCCGAGCGCATCCATGCCGATCACCCAGTAGCTGTCGGCCGGGCCGGTGCCGGGCTTGAACGCCTCGGCGATGGCGCCGGGCGAGCCGGGCTCGGTGCGCATGCCGCTCTTGCGGTCGACGGCGATCAGCTTCATGCCCTCGGGCATCTTGAAGGCCACCGGCCTTGTGTTCTCCAGCGCCGCGCCCATGAACTCCTTGAACACCGGCGCGGCGAGGCCGCCGCCGGTGGCGCCCTTGCCCATCGGGATCGGGCGGTCGTAGCCGAGATAGACGCCGACGACGAGGTTGGGCGTGTAGCCGACGAACCAGGCGTCCTTCTCGTCGTTGGTGGTGCCGGTCTTGCCGGCGATCGGGCGCTTCAGCTCGGAAACGGTGACGGCCGTGCCGCGCGTCACCACGCCCTCCATCATGGAGGTGATCTGGTAGGCGGTCATCGGGTCGAGCACCTGCTCGGCATTGTCGATCAGCTCCGGCTCCACCTGCCGGTTCCACCGGTCGGCCGAGCATCCCTCGCAGCCGCGCTCGTCGTGGCGGAACACGGTCTTGCCGTAGCGGTCCTGGATGCGGTCGATCAGCGACGGCTTGATCTGCTTGCCGCCATTGGCCATCACCGCATAGGCGCCGACCATGCGCATCACCGTCGTCTCGCCGGAGCCGAGCGCCATCGGCAGATAGGGCAGCAGCTTGTCGTAGACGCCGAAACGCTCGGCATATTCGACGACGAGGTTCATGCCCATGTCGTTGGCGAGCCGCACCGTCATCAGATTGCGCGAGCGCTCGATGCCGGCGCGCAGCGTCGACGGGCCGGCCGATTCGCCGCCATAGTTCTTCGGCTCCCAGACATTGCTGCCCTGGACGATGCGGATCGGCGCGTCGAGCACCACGGAGGCCGGCGTGTAGCCATTGTCCAGCGCGGCGGCGTAGACGATCGGCTTGAAGGACGAGCCCGGCTGGCGATAGGCCTGCGTGGCGCGGTTGAATTCGGAGGCCGCATAGGAGAAGCCGCCGGCCATCGCGAGCACGCGGCCGGTGTGCGGGTCCATAGCCACCAGCGCGCCGCCGATCTCCGGCACTTGGCGGATGGCGTAGCTGCCCGGCGCGTCGGCCTTCGGCTCCACGAAGATGGCGTCGCCGGCCTTCAGCACCTCGGACGGCGATTTCGCCTTCACGATCTTGCCGGCCTCGGTCTTGTAGCGCATGGCCCAGCCCATGTCGTCGAGCGCGACGGTGCCTTCCACCCGCTGCCCGGCGGGCTCGCCGCTGACCGTCGCCTCCGGCTTGAGGCCGATGCGCAGGCCCGACTGGTCGACGCCGAGCACCACGGCCACCTTCCATTCGGGCACGTCGTAGAGGCCCTTCACCTGGAACAATGCCTTGCCCCAGTCGTCGCCCATGTCCTCGATATGGGTGATCGGGCCGCGATAGCCGCGCAGCGTGTCGAACTTGAGCAGGCCGTTCTGGAGCGACTTGCGCGCCATGAGCTGGAGCTTGGGGTCGAGCGTCGTGCGCACCGACAGGCCGCCCTCGTAGAGCGCCTCCTCGCCGTAGCGGGCGATGAGCTGGCGGCGCACCTCCTCGGTGAAATATTCGCCGGCGAACAGATAGGTGCCGCCGTGGCGCGGCGTCACGCCCAGCGGCTGGTCCTTGGAGCGCTCCGCCTCCTCGCCCGAGACGTAGCCGTTCTCGAGCATCTGGTCGATCACCCAGTTGCGACGCTCGATGGCGCGCTCGGTGTGGCGGAACGGATGATAGTTGGACGGCCCGCGCGGCAGGGCGGCGAGATAGGCGGCCTCGGCGACCGTCAGCTCGTTCACCGACTTGTCGAAATAGGTCAGAGCCGCGCCGGCGATGCCGTAGGCGTTGAGCCCGAAGAAGATCTCGTTCAGATAGAGTTCGAGGATGCGGTCCTTGGAATAGGCGTGCTCGATGCGGAAGGAGAGGATCATCTCCTTGATCTTGCGCTCGTAGGTCTGGTCGGACGTGAGCAGGAAGTTCTTCGCCACCTGCTGGGTGATGGTGGAGGCGCCCACCGGCCGGCGGCCCGTCCCGAGATTCTGCGCGTTGGTCACGATCGCGCGCACCAGGCCGATCGGGTCGATGCCGGGGTGCGTGTAGAAATTCTTGTCCTCAGCCGACAGGAACGCCGCCTTGACGCGGTCGGGGATCGCCTGGATCGGCAGGAACAGCCGGCGCTCGCGCGCGAACTCGCCCATCAGGGCGCCGTCGGAGGCATGGATGCGGGTCGTCACCGGCGGCTCGTAGCGCGCCAGCACCTCGTAGTCCGGCAGGTCCTTGGAGACGTCGCCGATATAGATCGTGATGCCGGCGGCCGCCACCAGCGCCAGCGCGACCCCGAGGCCGAAGAAATATCCGAGAAGCCGTATCATTCCCACTCCGATGACAGGTCGGCGAACCGGTCATCCCCGTCTGTCGGCGCCCTCCCGCGCCGGCGGAGGTCCCGCGCCGCATTCCGTCCCTAAATTTCGCGCGCCCATGTGGGCAAAATGGGGCAGCAGGTCCGGCGACAAGTCCCTTGCGGCGCCACGATTCGGATTAGAGCACGAGCTGTGGCTTTGCTGCAACGATTGCGCCGATCACCCTCCCGTGCGCAGCCTCGGTCCCGCGAACGCCTCGATCGCCTCGGCGATGCTGCCGATCGCCTTGGCGCGCCATTCGGCGCTCTGGAGCTGCTTCTCGTCGTCCTTGTTCGACAGATAGCCGAGCTCCAGCAGCACCGACGGCACGTCGGGCGCCTTCAGCACCTTGAATCCGGCGAAGCGGTGCGGGTTCTTGATCATCTCCACCTCTTCGGACAGCTCGTCCAGCAAGGTGCGCGCGAAGCGGATCGAGAAGGCGTGCGTCTCGCGCCGCACGAGGTCCATCAGGATGTCGGATACGGCGTGGTTGGCATCCTCGACCGCCATGCCGGCCAGCTCGTCCGACAGGTTCTCGCGCGCGGCGAGGGCTGCGGCGTCGGCGTCGGACGCCTGGTCGGAAACGGTGTAGACCGTCGCCCCGCGTATGCCCTTGTACTTGATCGTGTCGGCATGGACCGAGATGAACAGGTCGGCGCCGTACTGGCGGGCGATGCGCACGCGCTCGTCCAGCCGAAGGAAGCTGTCGTCCTCGCGGGTCAGATGCACTTTCACGCGCGGATCCTGCGCCAGCCGGTCGCGCAACTCGCGGGAAAAGGCGAGCGTGACGCTCTTCTCCAGCGTGCCGCCGGAGCCCTCCGCGCCCGAATCGATGCCGCCATGGCCGGGGTCGATCACGATGGTGAACGGGTTCTCGACCGGCGCGGCGGGCTGGCCCAGCCGGTCGCGCTTGGCGTCGGCGGTGGAGCCGGTCGTCTCGATCTGGTCGGCCAGCGCCGCCTCGAATTTCTGCTCGCTGGCGGCGACGAGATCGGCGACCAGCCGGAAACCGTCCGACGCCTCGTTCGCGACGACGTCCAGGCCCTCGACCACGAACGGCCCCTCGGTCGACAGGATGATGCGCGACGTGCCGCCGTCGAGGCCGCCATAGCGCACGCCGGTGACGAGGCCGCGCGCGGCCGTGTCCGCCGGCTGCAAGGCGAGCGCCGTGTCGGCGAGGTCGAGCACCAGCCGGTGCGGGCCGCGCATCAGGTTCCAGCGCAATTGCGGCTCGCGGTCGAGCTGCATCACCAGGCGCACGCGCGTCGCGTCGCCCGCCATGCGCCAGGAATGCGCGCGCGTCTGCTGTTGCGCAATGGCCGGCGCGAGCACGAGCATAGCCAGCAGCGCGGCGACCGCCGCGACGGCCTTTGCCCCGCTGCCCCCCAGAGAGCCGGCAAGCCCGGCGATTCTGGCAATCCCGGCAGTTATGCTGAAGGTTCGCACCCTCCCGCCCCGCTGCTCGCTTCCGCCGGCGCACGCACCGCGCCGCCAGCAACCCCTTAGCTGGTAGACGAGCATGGTTAACCGAGACTTGCGTCGCCGCCAAGGCAGCCGGCTTGCCATGTCAGCGAGATCGGGGTTGCCGAATGGGGTTGCCGAATGGGGTTGCCGAATGGGGTTGCCGAATGGGGTTGCATGCGGACCCGGCAGGTCATAAAAGCGTCGCGGGTCACGGCGCTGTCTGCCTGCTGCCCGCAGTCCGGTTTCGATTTGCGGCGTCAACGCGGTCCGGCAACGCGGCAAGGCCGTCGAACGGACGGTCGCTCAAGGTCCCGTCGAATTCTTCAAGGCGCCAACGGCCCCCGCCGCGCCCTTGCTGGAGGAATACGGCCGGGGAAACCCGCGCCGGCCCGCCGCGGATGTCAGTCTCGCCGCGGGAACCGAAGCGGTCCGCTCGATGCGGGCCATGTCATGTAGAAGAGGCTCACGCGGGAGAGAGATGGATTTGGGCGCCTTCCAGGCCAGGACCGGAAAACACCGCGCCATGACGGCCGCGGCCGGCCGCGCCGGCGTCCTCCCCATTCTCCCGCAGCGCCGCAATTTGTCCGGAAGCCGGTTTGCCTCGTCACGCGGCGCGCAAGCGCCCGTGCGGCCCTGCCTGCGCGCCGGGGAGAAAAATTCCAATGCCCAACAAGATGCTCATAGATGCCTCCCACCCGGAGGAAACGCGGGTTGTCGTCGTACGCGGTAACCGCATCGAGGAGTTCGATTTCGAGTCCCAGGACAAGAAGCAGCTCAAGGGAAACATCTATCTGGCCCGCGTGACGCGGGTGGAGCCTTCGCTCCAGGCCGCCTTCATCGAATATGGCGGCAATCGCCACGGCTTCCTCGCCTTCAGCGAAATCCATCCCGACTACTACCAGATCCCCGTCGCCGACCGTCAGGCGCTGCTGCGCGCCGAGGCGGAAGCGGCCGAGGAGGATGACGAGGACGACGACGAGGAGAACGGGCGCAGCCGTGGCCGCCGCCGGCGCGGCCGTGGCCGCGACCGGGGCGACAGGCGCGGCGGCGGCGCGCAGGCGAGCGGCGCCTCCGGCGAGGCTGCCCAAGACGACGCCGGGCAGGACGACGAGCCGCACGAGGGCGACGACGCGGAGACCGTCTCGGCCGCGGACGGCGAGCTTGAAGCCGGCGACGAGGCCGAAACCGCCAGCGACGAGCGGGACGACGACGGCCCGGCTCCGGCGATGGCGCATAGCGTCGAGGCCGATGTCGTTTCCGAGGAGCTGCCCGCCGAGGCTTCGTCCTCCGGCAATGGCGACGTCGAGGAAGTCAACAGCGGCGCCGAATCGTCCGACGTCGAATCGGTCGGCGCCGACGACGCTGTCGAGGAGGAGGTGCGCCAGCGCGCCCGCCGCTTCCCGCGCAAGCAGTACAAGATCCAGGAAGTCATCAAGCGGCGGCAGATCCTGCTGGTGCAGGTCGTCAAGGAGGAGCGCGGCAACAAGGGCGCGGCGCTCACCACCTACCTGTCGCTGGCCGGCCGCTATTCGGTGCTGATGCCCAACACGGCGCGCGGCGGCGGCATCTCGCGCAAGATCACCAATGCGACCGACCGCAAGCGCTTGAAGGACGTGGTCAAGGATCTCGACGTGCCGCAGGGCATGGGCGTCATCCTGCGCACGGCCGGCGAGAGCCGCACCAAGGCCGAGATCAAGCGCGACTACGAATACCTGATGCGGCTGTGGGAGAACGTGCGCACGCTCACCCTCCAGTCGACCGCTCCCGCCCTCGTCTACGAGGAAGGCTCGCTCATCAAGCGTTCGGTGCGCGACCTCTACAACAAGGACATCGACGACATCCAGGTCGCCGGCGACGACGGCTACCGCGAGGCCAAGGACTTCATGCGCATGCTGATGCCCAGCCATGCGAAGGTGGTCCAGCCCTACCGCGAGCCGGTGCCGCTGTTCGTGCGCTACGGCGTCGAATCGCAACTCGACCGGATGCTGCAACCGCAGGTGACGCTGAAGTCGGGCGGCTACATCATCATCAACCAGACCGAGGCGCTGGTCTCGATCGACGTCAATTCGGGCCGCTCGACGCGCGAGCATTCCATCGAGGACACCGCGCTCCAGACCAATCTGGAGGCGGCCGAGGAAGTGGCGCGGCAGCTTCGCCTGCGCGACCTCGCCGGCCTGATCGTCATCGACTTCATCGACATGGAGGAGAACCGGAACAACCGGGCCGTCGAGAAGAAGATGAAGGACTGCCTGAAGAACGACCGCGCCCGCATCCAGGTCGGCCGCATCTCGCATTTCGGCCTGCTCGAAATGTCGCGCCAGCGCATCCGCGCCTCGGTGCTGGAATCGACCATGCAGTCCTGCCCGCATTGCGGCGGCACGGGCCATGTGCGCTCCGATTCCTCGGTCGCGCTGCTGGTGCTGCGCGCCATCGAGGAGTTCCTGCTGAAGGACAACCGCTACCATTTGACCGTCAAGACGCCGATGGCGACGGCGCTCTATGTGCTCAACCACAAGCGCCGCAACCTCGCCGACCTCGAGCTCAAGTTCGGCCTGACCATCACGGTGGAGGCCGACGATTCCGTCGGCGCCCAGCATTACGCCATCTTCAAGGGCGCGCTGGTCGACCGTTCGATTATCTCCCCGGCCCCGGTGATCCAGCCCCCGGCGCTCGACATCGAGGATGACGAGCCGATCGAGATCGAGGCCGAGGAGGACGGCGACGAGGACGAGCAGGAGGCGCGCGCCGACGCGCCGGCCCAGCGCCAGGGCGGCGAGGAAGGCGGCGAGCATCGCCGCCGCCGCCGCAAGCGCCGTCGCCGGGGTCGCGACCGCGAGAACGGTCACGGCGAAGCGGCGGACGCTGTGTTGTCGTCGCCTGCCGGCGATCATGACGAGGATGGCGACGACGAGGCCGGCGAGGACGAGACCGGCGACGGGCTCGAAGCCGACGGCGCTGCCGATGCGGCGGACGATGCCGACGGGTCCCGGCAGGATCGCAACGGCAAGCGCCGCCGCCGCGGCAAGCGCGGCGGCCGCCGCAGCCGCCATGGCGAGGAGGCCGGGACTGCCGAGGCCGAAGCCGGCGAAGCCTCTGCCGATTCCGACGACGTGGACTCGCTGCCCGAAATGGCGGCTTCCGAGGCGCCGGCTGAACCGGTGATCGAAACTGTTCCCGCCGAAGCCGAGATCGTCGTGGCCGAGGTCGCTGCGGAGGAAGCGCCAGCCAAGCCGGCCCGCCGTTCGCGCCGCAAGGCAGCGGCGAGCGACGATGCGGCGGCGGAAGCCCCGGCCAGCGAAGCGGCGCCCGCCAAGCCGGCCCGCCGCTCGCGCCGCAAGGCGGCGGAACCGGCCGAGGTCGCCGAAGCGATCGCGGACGCGCGTCCCATCGAGATCGCCGCCGCGCCGGAGCCGGAAGCACCGGGCGAGCCCGAGCCGCAGCCTGTTGCCGAGCCGGCACGCCCCGTAGAGCCGGTGGTGACCTCGACGGCGCAGCCCGACGCCCCCCGCAAGGGCGGCTGGTGGCAGCGCAAAGGCTTCTTCCGCGCAAGCTGAGAAAGTCGATAAATCCAAGAAAAAACCGGGGCTTGCCCCGGTTTTTTGCTTTGAATCGGTTGCTCAGTGGTCGAGCCAGCGGCCGATGCGGTCCAGCGCCTCGGCGATCTCGTCGGGCGAGCCCGCATAAGAGAGCCGCATGGTGCGGTGCCCCTCTTTCACGTCGAAGTCGCGCCCCGGCGTCGAGGCCACATGGGCCTCGGCCAGCATGCGCTTGGCAAAATCCATGCTGTCGTTGGTGTGCCGCGTCACGTCGCAATAGGCATAAAAGGCCCCGTCCATCGGCGCGGCCAGCTTCATGCCCAGCGCGGGCAGCCGCCGGTGCAGCAGCGCCCGGTTCTGCCGGTAGCGCGCCTTCACCCGCTCCAGCTCCTCCGTCGCGCCGAAGGCTTCCACGGCGGCCGCCTGCGATAGCGCCGGCGGCGAGATGTAGAGGCTCTGCGCCAGCCGCTCGACCTGCCGCACCGCGTTCTCGGGCAGCACCATCCAGCCGATGCGCCAGCCGGTCATGCAATAATATTTCGAGAAGGAGTTGATGACGATGGCGTCCGGGTCGACGGCGAGGGCGCTGAAGTCCGGCGCGTCATAGGCGAGCCGGTGGTAGATCTCGTCGGAGATGGCGGCGATGCCGGCGTCGCGCGCGAAGGTAAGGATAGCGCGCAGCTCGCCTTCGGGGATCACCGCGCCGGTCGGGTTGGCCGGGCTGGCGAAGAGCACGCCGTGCAGCGGCTTCGCCCGGTGCGCCGTCTCCAGCGCGGCGGCGGTCAGGTGCCCCTCCGGCCCGTCCTCGATCTCCACGACGTCGATGCCGAGCGCGCGCATGATGTTGCGGTAGGCGGGGTAGCCCGGCGAGGCGATGGCCACCCTGTCGCCGGCGTCGAACAGAGCGAGGAAGGCGAGGTTGAAGCCGGCCGACGACCCCGTCGTCACGGCCACGCGAGCCGCGGGAACGTCGATGCCGTAGTGCTCGCCATAGTGGCGCGCGACGGCTTCCCGCAGCGGCGCGATGCCGAGCGTGTCCGTATATCCCGCCACGCCGGTTTGCAGGAGGCGCTGCGCCGCCTCGCGCACCGCGCGCGGCGCCGGATCGGAAGGCTGGCCGACGGCCAGCGAGATGACGTCATGGCCGGCCGCGCGCAGCCGGTTGGCCTCGGCCAGCACATCCATCGCATGGAACGGCTCGGCGTCGCCGCGCCGCGACAGTCGGATACGCATAGAGGCAACTCCCTGACTGCGGCGCCGGCTCCCGATGCCGGGCCGGCGGGGTCGCACAAATGCCCGATTGCTGTGCGGATCACAAGTTGCGGAGAGGCGCCCCGGCGCGCTTTGCACGGCACGAGGGCTGGTCTACGGAATTGCGCATGCTGGCAAGGGCGAACACGAATCACGGCCGCCTCGGCGCGCTGGTGCGCCGCGCCGCCGCGCTCGCATGCCTGCTGCCGGCCCTCCTGGCGCCGGGCGCGGCGCAGGCGCAGTCCATTCCCATCGTGCGCGACGCCGAGATCGAGGCGCTGATGCGCGACTATGCGCGGCCCATCCTCGATGCGGCCGGCCTCGGCAAGTCGGGCATCGAGGTGGTGCTGGTCTCCGACCCGAGCTTCAATGCCTTCGTCACCGGCCGGCGCATCTTCTTCAACACCGGCGCGCTGATGCAGGCGGAGACGCCGAACGAGATCATCGGCGTCATCGCCCACGAGGCGGGGCATCTGGCCGGCGGCCACCAGCACCGCCTGCACGAGCAGCTCCGCCGCGCCAACGCCATGGCGATTGCCGGCATGATGCTGGGCATCGGGGTTTCGGCGGCCGGCGCAGTCGCCGGCAGCAGCAGCATAGGACAGGCCGGCACCGGCATCGCCCTCGGCGCCCCCGAGATCGCCCGGCGCGGGCTGCTCGGCTACCAGCGCGGCGAGGAAGCGACCGCCGACCGCTCCGCCATCGTCTATCTGGAAAAGACCGGGCAGTCGCCGCGCGGCATGCTGCGCACCTTCGAGCGCTTCGCCGAGGCCATGGCGCTCGCCGGCACGCGGGTCGACCCCTACCAGATCAGCCATCCGATGCCGCGCGAGCGCGTCGCCAATCTGGACACGGTGGCGCGCGCCAGCCCCTACTGGGACCGCAAGGATCCGGCGCCGCTTCAGCTTCGCCACGACATGATGCGCGCCAAGCTCGCCGCGTACACGCAGGGCCAGGGCAGCGTGCAGCGCCTGTTCCGCGGCGACAAGGCGCGCAGCCCCGGCGCCCTCTACGGCGACGCGATCCTGACCTATCTCCACGGCACGCCGAAGAATGCGCTCGCCAAGGCCGATGCGCTCATCAAGGCGCAGCCGAACAACCCCTATCTGCACGAACTGCGCGGCGACGTCCTGATCAAGGCCGGCCGGGCCGGCGACGCGGCCGCGGCCTATGCGCGCGCCGTCGCGCTCGATCCGGCCAAGACCGGGCTGCTGCGCATCGGCCACGGGCAGGCGCTGCTCGCCGGCGGCAAGCCCGACCAGGTGAAGAAGGCGATCGCCGAGCTCTCCGCGGGCCTCGACCGCGACAAGGAATTCGTCACCGGCTATCGCTATCTGGCGCAGGCCTATGGCATGACGGGCGACATCGGCATGGCCGAGCTCACCACCGCCGAAGGCCATTATTATTCCGGCCAGATGAAGGAGGCGCGCATCTTCGCCGCGCGCGCCCAGCAGAAGCTCCGAAAAGGCTCGCCCGCCTGGGTGCGGGCGCAGGATATCGTCAACGCCCGGGCACCCGGCCGCTGAGGCGGCGCGCGGCCCAACGCTGGAGAAAGTGCTCGACGCCATGATGAAGAACGCGATCGTACTGGGAACCGCCGGGGTGGCCACGTCCTTCGCCATGCTTGCGCTCGGCTATCTGGCGGGAGGCGCGGGAGGCGCGGCGGCCGACACGCCGCAGCTTCGCATGGCCGCCGCAGGCGGCTCGCTCGACCGCGCGGCCATCGAGGAGATCGTGCGCGACTATCTGCTGACCAATCCCGAGCTGATGGTGGAGGTGCAGCAGGTGCTCGCCCAGCGCGAGGAGACGGCGAAGAAGGCGGCGCAGCTCGAAACCATCCGCGGCGCCTCCGACCTGATCTTCAACTCGGCCTTCGACGGCGTCATCGGCAATCCCGACGCGCCGATCACCGTCGTCGAGTTCTTCGACTACAATTGCGGCTACTGCAAGCGCGCCATCGGCGACATGGAAAAGCTGGTGGCCGACAATGTCGACGTGCGTTTCGTCATGAAGGAATTCCCGATCCTCGGACCCGATTCACAGCGCGCCGCCAACGTCTCCATGGCGGTGCTGAAGCTCGCGCCGGCGCGCTACGAGGAGTTCCACGCCGCGCTGCTGGGCGGCTCCGGCCGCGCCACGGAGGCGGCGGCCATCAAGATCGCCGTCTCGCTCGGCATCGAGGAGGCGGCGCTGCGCGAGGCGATGAAGGACCCGTCCATCCGCGACGCGATCGGCAAGACCTACGAGCTCGCCAACGACCTCGCCATCACCGGCACCCCGTCCTACGTGATCGGGCAGGACGTGGTCTTCGGCGCCATCGGGCACCAGATTCTCCAGCAGAAGATCGCCGAGGCGCGTGCGGCCAGCGGGTCCTGAGCACCCGGCGGAGCGTTCCCAGCGCATTTCGGTGGAAAGCCGGGCCGGCGGCGGCGCGAAAGCGCCTTTTGCGCTCTTTCCGGGCCGCGTCATGGCAACTATAGAAAGGCTGCCGGCATCCGCGCCGGCCCTGACGGATTCGGCATGGCCAAGACAATCTTCGTCCTCAACGGTCCCAACCTCAACATGCTCGGCAAGCGCGAGCCGGGCATCTATGGCGGCAAGACCCTGGACGAGATCGGCGACGACTGCCGCAGGACGGGCGAGGCCCTCGGCCTGTCGGTCGATTTCCGCCAGTCCAACCACGAGGGCATGCTCGTCGACTGGATCCAGGAGGCCGGCGGCGCGGCGCAGGGGCTGATCATCAATCCCGGCGCCTACGGGCACACTTCCGTCGCGCTGCACGACGCCATCCGCGCCGTCCAGCCGCTGCCCGTCGCCGAGGTGCATCTTTCCAACATCCACGCCCGCGAGGAATTCCGGCACAAGACGTGGACCGCGCCCGTCGTCACGGGCGTGATCTGCGGCTTCGGCCCGCAGGGCTACATCATGGCGCTCCACGCGCTCGCCGCACGCGTCTGAAGGCGCGGCGGAAACAGGGGACGAAACGACCGATGTCGACCAGGAAACCGGAAATCGACCGCGAACTGATCCGCGAGCTCGCGGGCATCCTCAACGACACCAACCTGACCGAGATCGAGGTCGAGCTGAACGACCTCAAGGTGCGCGTGTCGCGCCAGGCGCCGGCCGCTGTGCATGCGTTCGCGGCCCCGGTCGCCGCCGCCGCCCCGCAGGCGGCCGCGCCCGCCGCAGCGGCTACGCCGGCCGCCGGGCCGCGCGAGTCCAAGAACGCCGTCGCCTCGCCGATGGTGGGCACGGCCTACGCTGCCCCGGCACCCGGCGCCAAGTCGTTCATCGAGGTCGGCCAGAGCGTCAAGGAGGGCCAGACGCTGCTGATCATCGAGGCGATGAAGACCATGAACCAGATCCCCTCGCCGCGCTCGGGCACGGTGACCGCGATCCTGTTCGAGGACGGCCGGCCCGTCGAGTTCGGCGAGCCCCTCGTCGTGATCGAATAGGCGGAGGCTCCCGCCGTGTTTCACAAGATCCTCATAGCCAATCGCGGCGAGATCGCGCTGCGCGTGCTGCGCGCCGCCAAGGAGCTCGGCATCCCGACCGTGGCGGTGCACTCCACCGCCGATGCCGACGCCATGCATGTGCGCCTCGCCGACGAGAGCGTGTGCATCGGCCCGCCGCCCTCGCGCGACAGCTACCTGAACATCCATCAGATCGTCGCCGCCTGCGAGATCACCGGCGCCGACGCAATCCATCCGGGCTACGGCTTCCTGTCGGAGAACGCCAAGTTCGCCGAGATCCTGGAGGCGCACAACATCACCTTCATCGGCCCGCGCGCCGAGCATATCCGCGTCATGGGCGACAAGATCGAGGCCAAGCGCACCGCCAGGCGCCTCGGCATCCCCGTCGTGCCGGGCTCGGACGGCGCCATCTCGGACCCGAAGGAGGCGCGGCGCGTCGCCGCCGAGATCGGCTATCCGGTCATCATCAAGGCGTCGGCGGGCGGCGGCGGGCGCGGCATGAAGGTCGCTCGCAACGAGGCCGAC
>CAZVTK010000044.1:0-30221 GCA_964629765.1 uncultured Mesorhizobium sp. | reverse complement strand
AAGCTCGCAAGCATCATGCTATGGCTCAAATAGTTAAATCGTCACCACAGCCTAGGCGCTCTCACGGCGACGGCGTGCACGAGTCACGTCATAGCTGGGACGACTACTGTATTCGGCCTCTCATGAGATATCGGCCCCGAACGGTCTGGCAGCGATGTGCCTTGAAGTCAGCCGTTCAGCAAATCTTGCCTAACCCCAGAAGCGGACCTTCAGGTTGCTTGCAATGAACGGCGGCTTAGCGCCCCCATTTCGGCCGTTCAGACGATCAGCACTATATCCCGACAGCTGGCGTTCCGCTCATCAATGGCGTCGCTGCTCTATTTCGAGGCATTTATCGCTCGCTCGCCGGAATCCAAAGTGTCCCAAAAAAAGACACGCGTAAATCTGCCAATAGCTGATAAAACACAGTAAATTCGGAAATTAATCTCCGGTTAATCCCGAAACTTCTATCAACTCCATCCCAAGGTGATTCCTCCCGCAGAATCTTCGGTGGCACGATCCTTGCTGCTAATCCCCGAAATAGGGCGCCTTGGGGCACGAGAGAATGACTGTCACTGAAACGTCTGAAAAAGCATCCATCGGCGGAGTCGATATCGACACCGCCGGCAGGGACGACCTTGTGCGTGCCATGGTGAGCGACTGCTTGGCCGCCCGCGGTAACGGCGCCCCGCCAAAACTCGTCTTCGACGTCAACGGGCACGCGCTTTCGCTGCGCCATACCGATGGCGATTACCGGCAGGCGCTCGACCAGGCCGACATCATCCATGCGGACGGCGGCTTCCTGGTTGCGATCTCGCACTTGCGGCGCGGCCCCACGATTTCCGAGCGTTCGGCAACGACAGACATGATCCACGACGCAGCCGCAGTGGCGGCGAGGAAGGGGCTCCGCTTCGCGCTTCTCGGTGGCGAGCCCGGTCTGGCCGACCGCGCCGCCAGCCGCCTCCGGCAGCTCTATCCCGACCTTCAGATCGTCAGCTGCGAGCACGGCTTCTTCAGACCGGAGGAAGAGGACGCCTTGCTGTCGCGCATCAACGCGGCGGAGCCGGATGTGATCTGGGTGGGATTGGGCAAGCCCATCGAACAGCTGTTCTGTATCCGCAACCGCGACCGGCTGCGCGCAGGGTGGCTCATAACATGCGGTGGATGCTTCAATTTCATCACCGGCGATTACCGGCGGGCGCCATTGTGGATGCAGAACTGGGGCCTGGAATGGCTGCACCGCATGGTCACCGGGCCAAGAAGCCTGATCATGCGATATCTGATTACCAACCCGCACGCGCTGTATCTGGCGCTGACGCGTTGAAGGAAACTGTCATGAAGGAAACTGTCATGTCGACCGGGTTGACGATCGGATCATTGCGCGCCGTGCATTTCGACGGTGCCCCCGCCGCCTCGCCGGTGGAATCGTTTGGCCTGATGGCGTCGGAGCGGCCTTTGGGCGAACCGCTCTATCTCTCCGTCGTCGAAGAGCGGACGGAGAATGCCGTCGTCAGGAGGATGCATCTCGACGGCAAGAGCATCTATTTCCGCATCACCGGGCCGGTTCTTCCAGAGCCGCTTCAGTTGCTGGATTTCGCGGTGGTTGCAAGCATATTCACGGCCATGCGCCTTCGGCGGCCGCTGCATGTTCGCGGTTCGGTGAGCCGTGCTCTCCTGGCCAATCTGGAGGAATTTCAGGAAGCCTGGGCGACTTGGCTGCCGGCGCACTACATGCCCGTCCGCATCACGGCGGACGACGAGGTCGATGCGTCGCCCGCGCTGGGCGACAACAGGGGTGTCTTCGCGTTCTCCGGGGGTATCGACGGCACCTTCTCCCTCCTGCGCCATCTGAGACGCAAGGCGGGGCGACGCACCGTCGAGCCGGTCGCCGCAGTGCTCATCCACGGCTTCGATCTGGATCTCGCGGAGACGGATGCGCTGCGAATCGCCGACGAGAGCGCGGCCGAAACCCTCGGCGACCTCGGCGTTCCCATGGCGGTGGTCGAGACCAACTGGAAGACCGATCTTTGCTACAATTGGCGGATGGAACACGCCGCCGGCCTCGCGGCCTGCATGTTCCAGTTCAACGGCGTCGCGGGAACCGCGGTGATCGGCGGCGACGAGGGCTACGAAAAGGTGAACCTGCCCTGGGGGTCCAACCCGGTGTCGAACCCGCTGCTGTCGGGCGGCCAGATGAGTTTCCGCACGGAAGGCTCGAGCTTCCCGCGCTCGGAGCGGCTGGCCTTCATCCTCCAGCACACAACGAGGGTGCCGCACCTGCGCGTCTGCTGGGAGAACGCCCGCACCGGAACGAACTGCGGTGTCTGCGAGAAGTGCATCCGAACGCAGCTCAACTTCCGCGCCGTCGGCCTGGAGCCGCAAGGGTTTCTCAGGAAGGCCGGGCTCCTGCGCCTCGCTTTCGTGCCGACGCGTTCGGCTGAACAGAACTATGAAATGAACGAGTCGCAGCGCGCGGCGAGTCGGCGCGGCATCTGGGGTGCCTGGCGCCTCGCCGCCTATGTCGGCATGGGCAAGAACGTCCTGTTCACCCCCTTGGTGATCGCCAAGAACAAGCTGAAATCCAGAATCAGGCGCAACGAAAAGCTGTACCGGCGCCTTAAGGATCTGAAAAATGGCTGACGCGCAGCGCCTTTCGGATCGGCCGTTCTCAACCCTTCCGTCGGCCGCCGAAATGCGGCGACTGGGCGGGCAGACCGACATAATCTCGGCATCGATACAGGCTGGCTCCAGGGTCGGCTACGTCGACTACCCGATGCACATCAATGTCGGCGACCTGCTGATCTTCCTCGGCGCGATGGACTTCTTCGCCAGCCAGCGCAACGCGTTGCCTGCATCCTATTGCGTGTTCGACGAGAATGCCGCCGCGAGGCGGCGGCTCGAGGAGACCGACGTCATAGCCTGCCACGGCGGCGGCAATTTCGGCGACATCTACACGAAGCACCAGAGGCTCCGCGAACGGGTAGTGGCGGCGTTTCCGCACAAGCCGGTGGTGGTGATGCCGCAGTCCTTGCATTTCGGCAGCGAGCAGGCGATGCGCGACAGCGCGGCGATCTTCCGCAAGCATCCGGACGTCACCATCTATGTGCGCGACGAGCCCAGCTACGATGTTGCGCGGCGTCATTTCACCGACAAGGTGTTCCTCTGCCCCGACATGGCGCACCGGCTATTCGACTGGCTTGCTCCCGTCCGTGAGCGTGCCCTGTCGTCGCCGGCCGCGCCCCAGCGCTTCAACCTGATGCGCCGCGACGTCGAGGCGACACCCGCCCAGGCGGACGAGGGGCCGGCCTCCGCAGACTGGACGGATATCATGTCATTGCCCGAAAAGATGAGGCTCGGCCGCTTCAGGGCCATGACGCGGCTGTACGGCATGGCCGGCGTCGCGGCGCCCTCGACGGTGCACCACTATGCGGCCGCGGTGAAGCAGGTGATCGGCGCGATCGCGTCGCGCCTCTCCGTCTACGAAAACTGGAACACGTCGCGGCTTCACGGCGCGATCTTCGGTCTCCTGATGGAGAAGACCGTCAGCCTCCGGGACAATTCCTACGGCAAGAATTCCCGCTATTTCTCGGTCTGGGGTTCAGGGATCGGGAACCTCTCCTTCTGAGGCCGACGGCGCGTTCAATCGAAATGAATTGTTAAGCTTAACGAATTGGTGACCGGTGCAACCCTAGCCTCGCCGGTCAGGAAGTGCCGTCCACGCCGATTCGCCAACGGCATGCCTTGCCGGCCGGAGCATTGCGAGAGAATGCAGGACAACACCAGATTGATCGATCTGTTGCAGCTGGTTTCGCTGCTATGGTCCCGCTGGCTGTTCATCGCGGTCGCGACGGCCGGCATGATCGCGCTGGCCCTTGCCTATGTGCTGGTCACGACGCCGGTCTACAAGGCGCAGTCGGTCATCTTCGTGGATCCTCGCGAGACGCGCGTCACCGAGGGCGAGGACGTCCTTCCCGGCATCGGCCGCGACAGTGCCGCCATTGCCAGCCAGTTGGCCGTGCTTTCGTCGCGCAATCTGCTCAACGCGGTGATCGGCGAGCTCTCCATCGCGACGGACCCTGAATTCGCTGCCAGCTCCGGCAATGCGGACGCGACCTTCGACAATTTCCGCAAGCGGCTGTCCGTCGAACGGCAGGGCCTGACCTACATCATCGAGGTCGGCTTCACCTCGCGAGATCCCGCCAAGGCAGCACGCATCGTCAATGCGATCGTGAAGCAATATCTGAAGAGCCAGGTCGACGAGAAGTCGAGCGCCAATACCGAAGTGACGAGCCTTCTCAACGACCGCATCGTGGAACTGCGCGGCAGCGTGGCCGCGGCCGATGCCGCGGTCGAGGAGTTCAAGGCGGCAAACAGCATCTTCGACGTGGGGCAGGGCAGGACGCTCCTGCAGGTCCAGATCGAGGAGGCGAGCACCCAGGTGTCGAGGGCGCAGGAACTCGCCCGCCAGGCCCTCGGCCGTTACGATATGGCCAAGGCGGCCGGCGCTTCCGCACAGGCGCTGGCGGCGCAGGGCAGCATGCTCTCGTCGCCCGCCGCCGACAGGCTGCGCGACGACTACAACGCGCTCAGTGTCCAGCTCGCCTCGGTGGAGGGCGTGTATGGACCGCGGCATCCCCAGTACATCGCGCTGTCGCTCCAGCTCCGCGAGCTTCGCGGCCTGATGACCGCGGAGGCGGGCCAGATCATCCGCCAGCTGGAGGGGGAACTCAGGCTGGCCGACGAGAACCTCGCCAAGGCCAACGGCGGCTTGGCATCGCTCCAGGCAAGGGCAGCTTTCTCCGGACAGAAGGAAGTCGAACTGCGAGAGCTGGAACGCAAGGCGGCGGCCTCGCGCGAGGTACTCGAGCAATACCTGAAGCGATCCACCGAGACGGGGCAGCTCAACACGCTGCAACGGGCGGAGGCCCGCGTCATCACCGCGGCGACCGCTCCGCTGGCTGCGGCCTGGCCGCGCTCGAAGCTGCTGGTGGGCGTCGCGGGCCTGCTGGGCGCGGTGGCCGGCGTCGGACTGGCGCTGCTGCTCGGCGAGCGACGGAGAGAGGCCGCTTTTGCGGAGCCCGTCCGCATCGACCTCGATGGCACCACGACGGTCGCGCCGTCGGCGCGTTCCCGCAACGAAGCGCCGGCGCCGGCATTCAAGCCTCTGGGGACATTGAGCCCCGAGTTCGAGATCGAGCGTGACGGCCGGGGCGCTCCCCTGCCGCATTCCCTGAACACGGCGCGCACGATGGCTGCGCGCGCGCCGGACGGCTTCTTCTCCAGGCAGGTAAGCGCGATTGCACGAGACGTCCTCGGCGGCGTGCCGGACAACGGATCGCTTCGTCTTATTGCCGTGACATCGTCGCACGCCGACGTCGAGCAGAGCCTTCTGAGCTACAATCTCGCTTCGGAGATTGGCCGCAACGGCACGGACGTTCTCATCCTCGATCTTCGTCCGCTGCCGGAAACGAGAGCCACGCAGGCGGGGCGGCAGCGCGCGTCGCAGGTCCTGATGAATGGCGACGTGTTCAACGCGGCCGCCCTCGCGGATGATGCGACCGGCCTTGCGGTTGCCTGCCCCGCGGAGGAACTGACGAGCGGACATGCCGGCAAGCCGCTTCTCCAGCGGATGGCCAGCAGGGCTGCCATGGCGTTCGACGTGGTCGTCGTGAACTGTCCACCGGCGCACGCCGAAAGCTGCGCCGACATACTCGAAATCGCCGACAGCCTCATCCTGGTATCCACACCGGCATGGCGGGCCACGGCCGGGCTGTCGGAACTGGCGGCGCGGCTGCCGCGCCACGCGCAAGCGGGACACCTCGTCGTCGATCTCCAACCCGAAGCTGAATCGGGTCCTGGCCACGGCGTCACAGCGCTCTCCACTCACAGGCTCGCTGCTCTGCAAAGGCTGAGGGAGAACCGCGACAGGACGTCGCCGTACCGGAGTTGACCATGACGTTCCCGTCCGAGACGTCGCCGCGGCGTGTCTTCCTGTATCCGCAGCTTTCCCCGCGGAAGCTGGTCGGCCGCGTCTTCGCCCATCGCGACCGCATCGCCGGCGGTTTCGAGCAGGTTCTTTCCAGCGCCGTCTCGATGATCGGACTGATCGTCCTTTCGAGAGCGATGTCGATCGACGACTTCGGCATCCTCGCAACGGCCACGGGCATATGGCTGATCCTGGAGATGCTCCACCATTCGATGGTGGTCAGCCCTTTCGTGCTTTCGTGCCCCAGTCCGGCCGACGACAGGGCGGAGTTCGGGACGTGGATACTCTGGAACGCACTGCTTTCGGCCGGCGTCGGCGCGCTCTTCCTGGCGAGTGGCGCCCTGCTGGCGAAGGTCACGCCGGACTTCGGGCTTGCGGTGATGCTCGCCGCGCCGATGACGGTCGCGGGCATGCTCTACATGTTCTCGCGCCGCGTCCACTATCATGAAGCCAACCGGCGGTCGCTGCTGATCCAGACGATCACCTACGGGGCCAGCTATGGCCTGGCCCTGCTGGCGTTCGTCTGGTCCGGTACGGCGATCGGGCCGTGGGAAGGTGCGGCCATTTTGAGCCTCGCCTACGGAATACCGGCGGCGATCTATGCCGTCCGCGCCGTCAGGCGCGCGGAATTCGACGGGAAGTTCATGCTTCGCGTGAAGCGCTCGCGCGCTCTCATCACGGAACTGGGCGCTGCCGGTGCGGTCTGGCAGTTCAGCTATTCCGGCACCCTGATCGCGCTGAGCATCCTGGCGGGGCCGGCTTCCGTTGCCGTGTTCTCGATCACCCGCACATTGGTTCGCCCCATCACTCTGTTGATGTCGACGCTGTCGGACGTCGAGTTCTCCAGGGGAGTCCGGGCCGACGCTGCCGAGGGGAAGGAAGGGCTCGCGCGTGTGGTCCGCAGCGTGTCGTTCGCGCTGGTCCTCCTCAACATCGTGCCGATGGCCCTGTTGCTGGTGTTTCCTGGCTTCTTCCTCTCGCTCGTCTATGGCCAGCAATATGCCCATGCCACCCTTGAGCTGCAGCTCAGGGTGCTGCTGTTCCTCCCGCTTATCTGCGTGGCGCCGCTCGATCTTGCGCTGACCGTGCGCCGCGACACCCGGTATCTGATCATGGCGCATTTCGTCAGCTTCCTGGCGGGTGTCGTATTCCTGGCAACCTGCTATGCGCTTGGCAGGCTGGACGCGGCTTCCGCGCTCGCCAGCCTCATCGTGGCCCGGCTCGTCTCGATTCCGCTGCTCTACTTCCGCTACGTCCGCGTGATGGCGCCGGACCGGGCGGGTGCTCCGATGGACACGGCACGTGGCGATTGAGGCAGCGCCAGGGCGCCGTTCCCGCCTGCCGCAAATCCTGGTTTCGAGAGACTGGGCCACCGCGATACTTTCGGTATGCGCCAGCTTTGCTCTCCTGGCGCTTTCGCTGGCCGGCTTTGCGATATCCACGCCCGTCGGAATCGCCGTCAGCCTCGGCCTGGCCGTTGGGTTGCTCGTGATGTATCCGGCGACCGCCCCGACGATCGTCGTGGGGTCGTTCCTCTACCAGAACTTCGTCCTCGCCTTCATGGGCGGGCTGATCGACTTCGGCACGGCCTTCGATTCCGCGCGTGGCGCCAACTTTGTGATCCTGATCGCGGGGCTTGGCGCGTTCGTGCTGGCCTGTTTCGTCGCCCCGTCGCGACTGCCGCCGGAATCCCGCAAATGGCTGCTGGCCGCGCTCGCGGTCATCGCCGTCGTGGTGCTTTATTTCGGCCTGGGAGCGGCGCGCGGCAGCGCACGCGACGCAACCGTCTATTTCCGCAACACGGTCACGCCGCTGGCATGCTTCGTCGTCGCGCTGGCCGCCGCATCGCTCTACCGGATCGACATCGGTCGGCCGCTGCTGATTCTCGGCGCGGGAGCGGTGGCCTACGGCTATTGCGAGCTGTTATTCGAAATGGACTTCCTGTCGCTCTTCAATGGCGACGAATACATCCTCCAACGCATCTCGCGACAGATCGAAACCGGATACTGGGAAAGCCGGCTGGAGCGAACCGGCTTCGTGCTACGCGGTCTCGACGATGTGATGCGGGCGCCGCTGTTCAATATACCCGGCATGGGCGACCTGATGCCGACGGTGTTCCGCCTGGCCGGCCCCAACTTCCATCCGATCAGCTATGCCTACGCCCTTGTGATCATCGCGACGTGGCTGATGTACCGCGGGCACTACTGGATGTTCGCGGCGGCTCTGCCCCTCCTGCTGGTGATCGGGTCGAAAGGAGCGCTCATCGTCGCGATGGCGGCGATTGGCATGAAGGTCGGCGTTGTGGTCGTCGGCCGGCGCAATGCGCTCCTTCTCTTCTTCGCCGGACTGATGGCATACTTGGCCGGCGCCATCGCATATGGCCGTTCCGTCGCCGACTACCATGTCATCGGCCTTCTGGCAGGGTTGCGCGACTTCGCACGCAATCCCGTCGGGCAGGGATTGGGGTTCGGCGGCAACCTCGCGAGCGAAGCGGAGGAGCGCGACTGGTCGCGATGGCAGCTGGAAGGCATAGCGGACGTCCCGATCGAGAGCGCCGCGGGCGTCATGCTGTACCAGATGGGCGTTGGTGCGTTGGCGTTCTTCGCGCTGCTCTTCGCACTGGTCCGGGTGTGCCGTTCCCGCTACCTCGAAACCGGCGACCCGGCGTTCCTGTATTCAATAGTCCTGGTCGCCACCGTCTCCACCAACGCGGTTCTTCAGGAAGAAGCGTTCTATTCGCCCCTGGCCCTCGGTTTCGGGATGGTGCTCGTCGGGCTTACGCTCGGCGCAGATTTGCGAAGAGGGTCCGTTTGACTGGCCTGTTGCCGGCCTTACGGACACTCGGGAAAGGTGTTTGACGGAACTGAAGCGCTGGAACGCGGAAACGGAAGTTCAGCCACGAGTTCAGGTTTGAGGGCGGCGAGGCCGGTGAACGATCGGGTATTTCGGGCGAAGGTCGGCGGCAGAATCCAATCCGCTACAGGATTACCTTCGCTGCGCCGCGACTATTGCTGCTTTAAGTCATTTGCAGGCGGTGGACTACATCTTGGGCGAATTGATGGTTGGATGGATATCGCGCGGAGTAGTAGCATTCTACGCCGCCGGAACCAGCTGCCATCCACAAGCGCTTCGCCCTTTCCGGATAGCAAGTTTGCCGGTTGCAGGAAAGCGTATTGACCTTCGGGTAGCCAAAATGGGGCCAGAAGCGGACGCTGGGGCTGTGGTGCTCAACGGCAGCTTATTGATCCCCAATCCCCAAACCAGACTGTCCGGAAGCGGCCCCATTCCAGTCGCCGCACGATTTGGCTGCGGCCGTCGTTCGCCGGTCATTTGCTGCTCGACTTCGGCGGCAAAGGAAGCATTGGTCGTCCCATCGCGCGACGCATGGGCGCGGTGAGCGTGTGGCCTGGCGCATGAGCCGGGCTTGTCGTGGTAGCGGCGCCGGATGGACCGGCGCCCTTGGCGAAGGAGCCGACCATGACCGACACGAATATCACGACCGAGAGCAACACTATCGACAAGACCATACGCGCCGGCAGGCGCCGAAACATCATCGAGCGCATGTTCGGAAAGCTCAAAAACTGGAGGCGCATCGCGACCCGCTATGATCGCCTTGCCGTCAACTACCTCGCCGCAATCGCCCTCGTTGCTCTTGCAACGCAATGGATCAAATGAGTCCCCTACCATGACGAATACAACGCTTTGATCAACACGGTGGGCCGCTGAGGAATGGTATTGACAAGCCGAAACGAATGAAATTATCAATTCAAATACAGATTTGAATCGGCCGTTGTGCATGCGTGCGCCCGCGCGGCCGCGCGGCATTGTCCTTGACTGCAAGTCCACTACTCGGAGATTTCGCATGCACGTAAAGCCAAAGGGATCTTTCGTCGCCCTGATCACGCCTATGAACATGGACGGATCGATCGACTACGAAGGGTTCCGGACCCTGTTCTCGTGGCACGAGCAGAACGGAACGGAAGCGGTCCTCATCATGGGATCGACCGGCGAGGTCTCCATGCTTTCGGCCGAGGAGCGGCGCGAGATCATATCGCGCACCGCGGCCATGAAATCCGGCAAGATGCTGTTCTATTACGGCTGCTCGGGAAACAACACCCAGACCACGATCGACTATGTCCGCTACGCCAAGGCGGAAGGTGGCGACGGCGCCATCATTGCGGCGCCTTCCTACATCTGCGCGGACAACGCGGCGATCACCGACTACGTCTGGGAAGTCTGTGATGCCGTCGATTTTCCGATCGGCTTCTACAACAATCCCCCGCGGGTGAAGACCGACCTGCACTGGACCGACCTGCTCAAGCTCGCCAAGCATCCGAATATGGTCGTGCTGAAGGAGTCCACGACCCGCGTCGGCCAAGTGGCGCAGGTCTGCGCGGCGAAACCCGACATGTCGATCATGTGCTGCTGCTCGCCCAATCTGGGGCTTGTCGTCCCGACGATGGCGCTGGGCGGCGACGGAACCGCCAACATGACCGGAAACATCATACCGCAGGAGATGGCCGTCATCTCGAAGAAATGGGAAAGCGGCGAGGACGCGTTCGCGTTCCAGGAAGCGTGGCTGCGCAACCTCCCGATGCTTCATTTCGCCTATTCCGCGATCAATCCCGTCGCGGTGAAGACGCTGATGCGTGCGGTGGGTCTTCCTGCCGGGCCGCTGCGCAAGCCATTGCAGCCGCTTTCCTCCCAGCAGTTGCAGGCGGGCCTGGACGCGGTGCGCGCCCTGGATCTGGAGAAGCGCTACGGCTTCCGTATCTCACCTGCCAGCATCGCCGCGGAATAGTCGGCATCCGGGGTTCGGTCGGCCCACGCGCGTCGGTGCGCGGGCCGGCTTTACTCCACAGGCAGCCAGCCGGTGCGGCGACCGACCTTCGGTCGTCGCGCCTGCGTCGGCGTTGCGCCTGCATGTCGGCGGTTCAGCGGGATTCCGGTCCTCGCGCGCGCTCGATAGCCGGCGCAAGCAGTCCGGCTCGGTCGCCGTCCGGCACCATGTCATGCCCAGAAAAATGGCGGCGAACCGAATTGCCCTTCCGAAGGGCATCAAAGGCAAAAACGCGCCTTGACAAATAGGCAATTCAAATAAAGATTTTAATCGCGCGCACCGATGATCGAGGTGCTGCACGGCAAGGGCATCGCCGCATGCCATAGGCGCGGAAGCTCCCGCTTTGGCTGTGCGGCGTCGTGAAAATGCGTGCCAAATGGGGAAGCTAGGAGAACGACATGAGCATGTTGAACGGGAACTTCATGAGGTGCCGCTCCAGGACCGGCGGGTCGGCTGCGGTGTGCAAGTCGGCGCTCGCCGCGATGGCGTTGGCCGCGTCGATGCCGTTTTCGGGCGCAGCTTTCGCCGATGCCGATCATCTGAGGATCGCGGTCTCCTCGCGCATCAACACCCTGAACCCGACGCAGACGACGATCATTTCGTCGGACATGAGCCCGATCAGCCACATCTACTCTTCGCTGGTGCGGCGCGATGCCAACCTCGTGATCGTTCCCGACGCCGCGAAGTCGTGGGAGATAGTCGATGCCAGGACGTGGCGCTTCGATCTCGTGCCGGGGATCAAGTTCGCCAACGGCGAACCGCTCGATGCCGCCACGGTGAAGTGGAACATTGAGTACGTCCTCGACCAGGAGACCAAGGCGCGGCTGAGACCGCAGATGGCCCCGGTCGTCGAGAGCGTCGAGGTGGTGGACGAGACCACCGTCGTCATCCACACCAAGGCGCCCTACCTGCCGATGCTACAACTGATGGCGCATGTCTTCCTGCTGCCGCCGGAATGGGCCAGCGAGCCCGGCCGCAACCTGTCGCAGGAGGTCATGGGCACCGGCGCGTACGAGCTGAAGGAATTCGCGGGCGGCGAGCGGATCGTGCTCGAGGCGAAGGACGAATTCTACGGTGAGACGCCGCGGTTCGACAGGATCGACATGGTCACGATGACCGAGGCGTCGAGCCGCGTCGCGGCGCTGCTCGCAGGCGAGGTCGACTATGTCCGCGACATTCCCTTCGCCGAGCTTGAGCGGATCAACGCGAGCGGCGCGGGCAAGGCGGGCGTGGTTCCCAGCACACGCGCGATGATGGTGCATTTCAACACGCTTTCCGGTCCATTCAAGGACAACATACCGCTGCGCCGGGCGCTGAACTACGCCGTCAACAAGCAGGAGATCGTCGACGCGCTCTATGACGGGCTGGTCGAGCCGGGCGCGTGCCAGATCGTTCCGGACACGAATTTCGGTTACGATCCGGACCTCAAGCCGATCGAATACTCTCCGGAGCGGGCCAAGGAGCTTCTCGCGGAAGCCGGTTATCCGAACGGCTTCTCGTTCAAGCTCGAAGTGCCGACGGCCCGCTATCTGCAGGCCGAGGAGATCACCCAGATCATCGCGGCCCAGCTTGAGCAGGTCGGCGTTCAGGTGCAGCTGGAAGAGGTCGACTTCGCAGGCTGGCAGAACCGCTACGTCGGCAAGCAGATCGAGGCCGCAACCTATTCCGGCCTGACCAGCCTGACGCTGGACGCGGACTTCATTCTGACCGCCGTCTCGACCGGGTCTTTCGGCTACTTCGACGATCCGGAATTCATCGACGCCGTCAGCCGCGCCCGCATCGGTGCGACGGAAGAAGAGCGCATGGTCGCCTACAAGGAAGCCGCGAAGATCCTCTGCGACGAGGCGCCCATGATCTTCCTCTTCCCGCAGCCCCTGATCTATGCGACGTCCAAGGGCACGACGTGGCATGCCCGCGGCGACGAGTGGGTGCAATACTACGACTTCCAGAAGTCGGAGTAGACTGGACCTGGCGAGCGCGCCCCCTGCCTTGGCGGCGCGCTCGCCCTGATGCCGTCTCCTTGCGCGCATGCGTGATCGATGATGGCCGTGCTGGCGTCGGTCGCGCGTCCGGGTTCGCCCGGGCCACGGCTCGCCAATTCCCGGGCGGCGGAGAAGCATGGTGCCGCCCTCGGTGGCGCCGTTCGCAGTTGTTGCTTGCCCGAGGCCCTGTCAGATGTCGGCTAATCCGTCACAGTCCTTGAAAACCGCATCCGTTCTGGCGAGCGTTCGTTCGTCGGCCGCCTGGAGCATTCTGTACCGGGTGGGCATGATCCTCGTGCCGCTCTGGGCCATTGCCACCATCGTCTTCTTCTTGAGCCGCCTCGGTGGAGACCCTGCCGCGATGATGCTTCCGGCAGGCACCCCGCTCGAAGACATCGAACGCTTCCGCACCCTGATGGGTTTCGACCGGCCGCTGCTGCAGCAGTATTTCTCGTTCCTTGCCGACGCGGCACGGGGGGATTTCGGTGTCTCCATCGAAGACGGCCGGCCGGCGTTCACCGTGATCCTGGAGAAACTGCCGGCGAGCCTCGAACTGGCCGGCGCTTCGCTGATCTTCGGCATCATCCTCGGCGGCACGGCCGGATATGTGTCGGCCGTGTGGCGCGGCGGATGGATCGAGTTCTTCGCCATGTCGCTGGCGCTGCTGGGGCAGGCCACGCCGAAATTCTGGCTCGGCCTCATGCTGATCATGGTGTTTTCGGTCTGGCTGGGCGTGCTGCCGACGGGCGGGCGCGACAGCTGGGTCAACCTCATTCTGCCGGCGATGACGCTTGGCACGTTCACGGCCGCGACGATCGCACGCTTTCTGCGCGCCAGCATGCTCGAGGTTCTCGGCGAGGACTATGTGAGGACCGCGTGGTCGAAGGGTTTGCTTCCGACCGCGGTGTACCGGAGGCATGTGCTGCGCAATGCGCTGCTGCCGGTCATCACGGTTCTCGGACTTCTCATCGGCGAGTCCATCGGCAATGCCATGATCGTCGAGACGATCTTCTACTGGCCGGGCGTCGGAAATACGATAATACAGGCAATCGCCAGAAAGGACTTCGCGGTCCTTCAGGCTGGAGTCATCCTGCTTTCATTCATCTTTATCCTTACGAATACGATCGTCGACATCATCTACACGGTAGTCGATCCTCGCATCAGGCTGACGTGATGCGGCACGGGACTTCCTGCGGAGCTTTGTCATGGGCATGAGCAAGGGCGGCCAGTTCGGGCTCGCCGTAATCGTCTTGTTTTCGCTGCTCGCGGCGCTGGCTCCTTTCCTGCCGATAGCCGATCCCGTTGCCGTGAACCTGTCGGGGCGGATGACCGCTCCGTCGTTGGACGGCTCCTATCTCTTCGGCTCCGATCAGCTGGGGCGCGACCTGCTTTCGCGCGTCATCCACGGCGGCAGGGTGACCTTGTCGGTGGTGGCCGTCGCGGTCCTGATCGCCGGGGTCGTGGGCGTGGTGTTCGGCCTGGTGTCCGGCTTCTACGGCGGCTGGGTGGACAAGGTGCTGATGCGGATCGCCGACCTTCAGCTCGCGTTTCCGCTGATGCTGCTGGCACTCACGGTCATCGCCGTTCTGGGCCCCAATCTCTACAACCTCGTCATCGTGCTGGTGCTCGCGGGATGGGTGCGTTTCGCACGGGTCGTGCGGGGCGAGGTGCTTTCGATCAGGGAGCGCGAGTTCGTTCTTTCGGCGCGCGCGTCGGGAGCGAGCTCCATGCGGATCATGTTCCATCATGTGCTGCCGGGCGTCATGGGGCCGATGATCGTGATCGGCACCCTTGAGGTCGCGCGCATGATTCTCATGGAGTCCGCGCTCAGCTTCCTCGGCCTCGGCACGCAGCCGCCTTATCCAAGCTGGGGGCGTATGCTGGCCGACGGCCGCAGCTACATGGCGAACGCCTGGTGGATTTCGGTGATACCGGGACTCGCGATCGTCTTCACCGTTCTCGCGGTGAATATGCTGGGCGACAGCCTGAGGGACTGGTTCAAGCAACTGGGAGCAGGTCGCTGACACCGCGCCCGGATGGTGAGCACAGGGCGCGATGCGGCGCAGGCAAGGCGAAAAATGTCCGATGAGCTGCTGAAGGTCGAGAACCTCGTCATCGCCTATGAGGCCGGAAGCCGGTCCGTGCGCGCCGTGGACGACATCTCCTATGTCCTGCGCAAGGGCGAGACGCTGGGCGTCGTCGGGGAGAGCGGAAGCGGCAAGAGCACACAGGTCATGGCGCTGCTGCGCCTGATGTCGGGCAACGGCCGCATCGTGTCCGGACGCGCCATGTTCAAGGGCCGCGACCTCCTGGCCATGCCGGACGACGAGCTGCGAGCCGTGCGCGGCCGCGAGATCGGCATAGTGTTCCAGAGTCCGCTGAGTTCGCTCAATCCCGTGCTGACGGTCGGCGACCAGATCGCGGAGCCAATCGTCGCTCACGGGCTCATGTCGCCTGCCGCGGCGATGAGCAGGGCCGGCGAGCTTCTCGATCTGGTCGGCTTCACCAATCCGCGCGATTGGCTGAAGCGCTACCCCCACCAGCTTTCCGGCGGCATGCGGCAGCGGGTCATGATCGCGATGGCGCTCTCCTGCGAGCCGAGCCTGCTGATCGCCGACGAGCCCACAACCGCGCTCGACGTGACGGTGCAGGCGCAGATACTCGATCTGGTGACCTCGCTTCAGTCCAAGCTCGGAACCTCCGTCATCTGGGTCACCCACGACCTCGGCGTGGTTGCGCGGATCGCGGATACGGTGCAGGTCATGTATTCTGGGCAGGTGATGGAACAGGGGCCGGTGCGGGCGATCTTCCGCGATCCCCGAAGCGCCTACACGATCGGCCTGCTCGAATCGCTGCCAAACCTGAGCGTCGATGAGCGCCAGCCGCTCAAGCCCATTTCGGGCTCGGCTCCGGCACCGCGCGAAAGACCGCCCGGCGATCCGTTCGCTCCCCGCAATCCGTACGCTACCGAGCGCTGCTGGCGGGAGCGGCCGCCGCTGCGGCAGGTCGAAGGGGCCCATCCGGACCACTACGTGGCGGCATGGTACGACATCGGGATCGACAGAGGCGCTTGAGCGGATGGCAAACGGTTCCCAGACTCCGCTCGTACGCATAGACGGCGTGTCCAAGACCTACCGGGTCCATCGCGGTCTGCGGCCCGCGGAGATCGTGCGGGCGGTGCACGACGTGTCGCTCGACATCATGCCGGGCGAGGTCGTCGGCCTGGTGGGCGAATCGGGAAGCGGAAAATCCACCGTCGGACGCCTCACCGTCGGCCTCGAAGCCATCGACACCGGCTCGGTCTCGGTGGCCGGCCACAAGGTTTCGACCGGCCGTACGAGCGAGATGGGCCAGGTCAGGCGCATCATGCAGATCATCTTCCAGGACCCGAAGGCGTCGCTCAATCCGCACATGCGGATCGAGCGCATCGTACGGGAACCGCTGATCATCCACCGCGCCGGAGGGTCGCGCGAGGAGATCGCGAACCGCGTCGGCGAGATGCTGGACGTGGTCGGTCTGGGCCGCGACTTCCTGAAGCGCTTCCCTTCCGAACTGTCGGGGGGACAGCAGCAACGGGTGGCCATCGCCCGCGCGTTGATCCTCAATCCGCGCTTCATCGTCGCCGACGAACCGATCACGTCGCTGGACGTGTCCATCCGCGCCCAGATCATCAACCTGCTGGAAGAGCTTCGGGTGAAGTTCAGCCTCTCCATGCTGTTCATATCGCACGACCTTTCGGTCGTCCGTCACCTCTGCGACCGCGTTTATGTGATGTACAGGGGGCGCATCGTGGAGAGCGGTCCGGCGCGGATGCTGTTCCGGAACCCGTCGCACCCGTACACGCAGGCGTTGCTGTCGGCGATTCCGATCCCCGACCCCGACGTCGAGCGGGCCAGAAAGCCGATGTGTTTCGACCCCGCGAGCGTCGCGGGTTTCGAGGATGCGGGGATGGTTGAGGTCGAGCCGGGCCATCTGGTGGCCCGCCATGGATGACCCGCCGGCGTATAGTCGCCGGGTCCCGTTCGCATGAAGGTGGAGATGTCCGTGATGCGTGAGCACGTTCAGGCGCGAGCCGGCGACATGCAGGCATGGCGCCGGCACATCCATGCGAACCCCGAGATCGAGTTCGACGTGGGCGAGACGGCGAGGTTCGTGGCCGACAAGCTGTCCGCGTTCGGCTGCGACGAGGTGGTGACGGGAATCGGCCGCACGGGCGTTGTGGGCATCATCAACGGCGGCAAGGGCCCGGGATCGACCATCGGGCTGCGTGCCGAACTCGATGCGTTGCCGATCAGGGAGGCATCGGGCCGGGCCTGGGCTTCGCGCAAGGATGGCATGATGCACGCATGCGGCCATGACGGGCATACGGCCATGCTGCTCGGCGCGGGCGCGGTATTGGCCGGGACGCGCGACTTCTCCGGCCGCGTCGCCCTGATCTTCCAGCCTGCGGAGGAAAAGGGCGGCGGCGCCCGCGTGATGGTGGCCGACGGGTTCCTGGAGCGGTTCGGCATATCCAGCGTGTTCGGCATGCACAATCTGCCGGGTCTCGAAGCGGGGCGCTTCGCGATCCGCAAGGGCCCGATCATGGCGGCCAGCGACGTCTTCGAGATCGTCGTGGAGGGACGCGGCGGCCATGCCGCGATGCCTCACCTCGCAACCGACCCCGTCGCCATCGCGGCGCAGATCATCGCCAACCTCCAGATGATCGTCTCCCGGCAGACCGACCCCGTCGATGCCCTCGTGGTTTCGGTCACCCGGCTGTCCGCCGGAGACGCGTACAACGTCATACCCGGCGAGGCGCATCTGACCGGAACCGTCCGGTCGCTCAGGCCCGAAGTGCGCGCTATGGCCGAGGAGAGGATCGGGGCGATAGCCGCAGCCGTGGCGGGCGCGCACGGCGCCAGCGCGCGGGTCAGCTATCGGAAGGGTTACCCCGTCACCGTCAACCACGATGCAAGCACGGACTTCGCCGCAGGCGTGGCCCAGAGCGTCGCAGGCATGGCCGGGGTCGAGCGGAACGCGCCGCCGCTTCTGGGCGGAGAGGACTTCGCCTACATGCTCGCGGCCCGTCCCGGCGCCTTCATCTTCATCGGCAACGGGTCGAGCGAGCCGCTGCATCACCCCGGCTACGACTTCAGCGACGACATCCTCGTGGACGGCGCCGAGTATTGGGTCAGGCTCGTCGCCGGGAAGGACGCCTTGTTGCATTGAGGCTGGGATTGAGGCCGGGAATCGCCGCGCTCAGAGCGCCTGGAAAGCGCGCCCGATCTCGTCGCCGTCGATCCCCTGCGTGATGAACACCAGCGTCGTGCGCGCCTTGCCTTCCGGCCATCGTTCCAGCACTGCGGCCGGGTAGAATACGTGCTGAACGCCGTGGATGACGACCGGCGGCTGCCCCTCGACATGCAGCAGGCCCTTAAGGCGCAGGATCCGCTCTCCGTGTTCGGCCAGCAGGTTCTGCACCCACGCGCTGAAACGGTCCCAGGATACCGCCTCGTCCCTTGTCAGCGTGAACGTCGTCAGCGCCTGCGTGTGGGCGTGGGTTGCGGTCGCGTTCACCGGCTCCGCGACCCACGAGCGGATGCCGGACGACGCCGTACGGGGATCGAATGCGGCTTCGCTGAAGATCGCGTCGAGATCGTCCGGCGTGTCCGCGGCCGGGTGGATGTCCGCGCGGACATTGATCTGCCGCAGCGTGTCCCGCAGGCTGGCGAAGCGCCCGGCGGGGGCAAGGTCCAGCTTGCTGACGACGATGCGGTCGGCATAGGCCAGCTGCCGCGCGGCCTCGGGAAACCGCGCCAACTGGCCTTCGATCGCCGATGCGTCGGCGACCGTCACAACGCATTGCATGCGGAAGCGCTCCAGAAGGAACGGATCGACGACGAGCGTATGGAGCACCGGGACGGGGTCCGCGAGGCCCGAGGTCTCGATGATCACCCGCTCGAAGGGAGGCAATTCCCCCTTTAGCCGGCCGATCAGCAAGGTGCGCAGCGCGTGCACCAAGTCGCCCTGCACGGCGCAGCACAGACAGCCGTCGGACAGCAGCGATATCGTGTCGCTCACCTTCTCCAGCAGAAGATGGTCGATGGCGACGTCGCCGAATTCGTTGACCAGGACGGCCGTGTGCGAGGCCGCCTCGCTACCGAGCAGCCTGTTCAGAAGCGTCGTCTTTCCGCTTCCCAGAAAGCCGGTGAGGACCGTGACCGGGACGCCCGACCAGCCGGACAGTATCTCCTCATTCGTCAGCACGGCCGCCACGATGGCTCAAATGCCGACACGTTTGAAGACCTTGCCCTCTTTCATGATCAGCGACATGTGCCGGCCCTGCCCGGTGAGCAGATGGATGTCCTCGAGCGGATTTCCATCCACGGCGATCAGGTCCGCGTAGGCATTCTCGGCGATCTCGCCGATCTTGCCGGGCATGCGCACTATCTCCGCTCCGACCAGCGTGGCGCTGCGGATGATCTCGTCGTTGGGTAGGATCTCCGACCGCACCACGAACTCCTCGTCCTGGCGCTCGGGGACCTTCGAAAGATCGGTCGAGTACGCCATCTTCAGCCCCACCTTGCGGGCGATTTCCATCGCCCTGGCGCCGACTTCCAGCACTTCCTTCGCCTTGGTCACGGTGACGTCGGCGTATTGCAGCGCTTTTCCCTCGTTGGCGATGATGTGGTAGATTAGCAGGTTGGGAGACAGGTAGGCGCCCGCCGCCACCATCAGTTTGGCGGTGTCCTCGTCCAGGAAGCTTCCGTGCTCGATCGTGCGGACCCCGGCCTCGATGCAACGCCTGATGCCGGCTGCCGTGTAGACGTGCGCCATCACGTAGCGGTTGGCGCGCCGGGCCTCGTCGACGGCCGCCTGAAGCTCGCTGAACGAGTACTGTTCCTGGTCGAGCGGGTCGGCCAGCGTCGCCACGCCGCCGCCGGCCATAACCTTGATGTGATCAGCGCCGAGCCTGATCTCGTCGCGCACGGCGCGCCGGACCTCGGTGTCGCCATCGGCGATCCGCGAAATGCCGGAACCGAGCGGCGAGCAGGTGCAGGGCATGCCGGTATCGGCCGGAGAGCGGGGATCGCCGTGCCCGCCGGTCTGGCTGATCGCCCTGCCGGCGGCGAAAAGCCTCGGCCCGACGAACAGGCCGAGTTCGATCGCCTGCTTGTGTCCGTAGTCCGCGCCGGCCGCATCCCGCACCGTCGTGAAGCCGCGCATCAGCATGCCGCGCAGCGTCTGCGACGCGTAGGCGGTGCTGAGCGAAGGCAGCATGACCGGCGCGACCGGAAAGTTGTTGCGGTTCAGGTGAATATGGCAGTCGATCAGCCCCGGCATGAGGACCCGGCCGCCGAGATCGATCATTTCGGCGGAAGCGGACTCGATCGTGCCCCTCTCGACGCGCGCGATGATCGCGTCCCGGACCAGGATCTGATGGCCGGTAAGCAGGCGCCCTTCCCTGACGTCCAGCAGATCGAAGTTCTTGAGGATCAGGTCGGTCATCGCGTCAGAGGAGCCCGTGCGGCTGATAGATGTGTTTGGTGGCGAGAAAGTCCGAAAGGCCCTCGACGCCGTGCAGCCTGCCGAAGCCGCTCTCGCGGAAGCCGCCCGTTTCCACTTCGGCGAACAGCCGGTTGTGCTCGTTGATCCAGACCGTCCCCGAACGCAGCTTGCGGGCCATGCGATGCGCCCGCGCGAAGTCTGCCGTCCAGACGCTCGCCGACAACCCGTAGCGCGTGCAGTTGCCCAGGTCGACGGCCTGCGCGTCCGTGCCGAACCGCTCGATGTTCAGCACCGGGCCGAAGAACTCTTCCTGAACGAGCGGCGAAGCGGTGTCGTCCTCGCACAGCAGGCTCGGCGCGAGGAACGCGCCCTGCGCCGGCAATCCCTCCACGACCCCGCCGACGAGATAGGCCTTGCCTCTCGCCTTGGCATCGTCCACGAGCCCGCGAATGCGGTCCCGGCTGCGCAGGTCGATGAGGGGGCCGATGTCCGCCGTCTCGTCCGTCGGCAGCCCGACCTTCAGCGAAGACAGCGCTCCCGCGAGGGCTTCCGCGAAGGTGTCGTAGATGCTGTCGTGGACAAGCACGCGATTGACCGCCGTGCATTGCTGACCCGAGCGGATCATCCCCGCGACAGCTATCTTCTTCGCGCTGGACGCGATGTCGGCATCTTCCAGCACGATGGCGGGCGCCTTGCCGCCGAGCTCCAGGTTGAGCCGCTTCAGCGTGCCCGAAGCCGCCGCCATGATCTTCTTGCCGACCGCGCTGCTGCCGGTGAAGCTGATGACGTCGACATCGGGGTGGGTGACGAGTTCCTCGGCGCCGGCCGAGCCGACTTCGCTGAAGCTGTTGAGCACGCCGTCCGGCAGCAGGCCGGTATCGAGGAAGCAACGCGTGATCTCGGCGTGAAACAGGCTCGACTGCGGGGCCGACTTGACGACAACCGTGCAGCCGGCGGCCAGCGCGGGCGCCAGAGAACGGATCAGCAGGATACCCGGCGCGTTCCACGGGATGATCAGTCCGGCGACGCCCGCGGGTTCGCGCGACAGCAGCGAGTAGATACCGGGCGCGGGCTCGATCATCCGGCCGAAGATGTTGCGGGCCAGACCGGCATAAAATCTGGTCTCCGAGACCGCGAACCCGATCTCGGCACGGCTGAGACGGATCAGTCGACCGGTTTCCGCCGTCAGCAGCTGCGCCAGCTCCTCCTGGCGGGCGGCGATCCGATCCGCCGCCGCGTAGAGCGCTTCCGCGCGCCGCTGGATGTCGTCCACCCAGCCGCTTCGCTCGAAGGCGGCGCGCGCCGCCTCTATGGCGGACCTGCACTCGGCCGCGCCCCCGAGGGCGACGACGCCGAGCGGCTCCCCCGTGGCGGGGTTCAGCGCGGGTGCGGTGTGCGCACCGACCACGGGCTTGCCGTCGATCCAGTGGTGGGCGGTGAGCGGCTTGCTGGCGATGTGGTTCATGCCCGGAATCTGTCCCTGTTGCTCTAGTGCCTGCAGATCACGTTCAGCAGCGCCTGACGCTTCTCGACCCTCACGACATGGAGGGCACGGCGCAACGCCGCCTGAAGGTCGCTGGCGCGCTCCACGCGTTCTCCATAGCCGCCGGCCGCCTCGACGAACTTCTCGAAATCCAGGCTGGGCTCAAGCTCGGCGAGGATCTTGCCGCCGCTCATCGCAGCAATGCCGTTGCCGTACATCGCCAGCGTGGAGTTGCGCACGGCGGCCCAAGCCTCGTTGTTGAAGATGACCGTCAGCACCGGCAGGTCGTGCTTGCGCGATAGCCAGTGGCAGGCCGCCGGGTTGGAGAAGATGTACGCGCCGTCGCCCAACGTGGCGACCACGGTGCGGTCCGGGGATGCGAGCTTGGCGCCCAGCGCAGCGCCGAAGCCCCACCCGAGCCCGCCGGCGGGGCTGAGGCCGAAATAGGTACCCGGCACGGTGCGCGCGCAATCCGACAGCAGAAGCGGATACTCGTTCACGACGATATCGCTTTCGTCGATCTCCTCGCCGATGCAGCGGCTGATCAAGGCCGGCGTGATGACGTCGTCGCCGGCGGACGTGGAGGTTCCGCTGTTTCGCCGGGTGGCGCGCCCCGCGGCCTGCTCCAGCAGCGCCTGCCTGCGATCGTCGAAGGCGCCGGAAGCCGCGCGCTGCGCCAGCGCGGCGTCCAGCGCCGCCAGGAACGGCCCGGTCGCGCTGGCGATGGAGAGGTCCGACGGAAACGACCGCATCGGATAGCGCTGGTAGACCGGATCCTCGCCGACATGCACGATCCTGCAGGCGGGCGGGGGCGATTCGAGCGACGGAATCCAGGGAACGTCGCAGTCGATGGCGATGACGAGATCGGCCTTCTCGAGCAGCGGGCCCGGCTGATAGCCCATGAGCATCGGGTGATCGCCGCTGATGCACATGTGGCGGGGGTTGAAGCAGACGACCGGAAGCGCGGCCTTATCGACAAGCCGCTCGAATGCGGGAACGTCGGCCGGGTAGCGACCGGCCGAACTCGTCACCACCAGCGGGCGCTCGGCCTGCGCGATCCAGTCGGCGAGCTGCTCTATGTCTTCGTGGGCGGGAGCCGGCGCCCGAGGGATGGTGCGGCTGGGAATCTCGGCTCCGGCTGCCGAAGCAGCCAGCGGCTCCCTCGGAAAGGAGACGTAGACGGGACCGCGCGGCGAGGTCATGGCAACCTCCAGCGCCCGCGTCACCACCTGGCCGACATTGCTGGGTACGCGAAGCTGGTAGTCCCACTTCACCGCCTCGCGCACCATGCTCGCCTGGTCGAACATCTCCTGCGCCCAGTGGATGAAGCGATTGCGCGATCCGAGTTCGCCCTTCTCCGTTATCGGCGACTGGCCGGCGAGCAGCAGGACGGGCACCTGATCGCGCTGTGCGTCGAACAGGCAGTTCAGCGTGTTGGCGGTCCCGACATTGACGTGGACCATGACCGCCTGCGGGCGGCCGGACACCATGTAGACGCCATGCGCCATTGCGATCGCCGCGTTCTCATGCGGCACGACGATCGGCAGCGGGACGTCCTCGCCGACATGGGCGGCGTGGGCGAAGGCCTCCACGATGGGCGGGAAATCGGTGCCCGGATTGGCGAAGAAATAGGAGATGCCGTGCTGCTGCAGCGCCCGCAGCAGGATGCTCGCCGCGGACGTGCCCGGCGCCAGCTCGCTGCCTTCCACGCGCGCCGGATCCGGCTGCCGATCGGTCCGCATGTCGTTACCAGCCGATGGCATAGGCGTCTCTCCGGGGGTCTGCGCCGCCGTTCATGAGGCCGGTGGCGACATCCCTGCGGATCGTGCACACAGAAGCGGAGCGCCAGTCACGCTCGGGCCAGACCTCCATCACGTGGCCCTTGGCGGCCAGTTCGGACCCCACCTTTTCATGCAGGGATTCCTCGATCCACATCTCTCCCGGCACATAGTGGTGCGGATAGAACAGCGCCGGATGCGAATAGGTGGCGAAGCGCGGCTGCTCGACCGCCTGCTGCGGGTTCATGCCGAACACGGCCATGTTGAAGAAGACCTGAAGCATGGCCTGCGGGATGACGTCGGAGCCCGGAGAGCCGAAGGGTATGACATGCTCTCCCGGCTTGATGGCCAGGGCCGGAGCCGCAATGCGGGTCCGCTTGCCCGGCGCGATGAAGTTGGGATTCGACAGGTCGGCCCAGCCGCACTTGCCGAAATGGCCGATGCCGAAGCCCAGTCCGGGAATGCTGGGGGTGAAGACATTGGCGCCGCTGACGATCATCGAGACCGAGTTTCCGGCCTTGTCCATCGTGCACAGGTACGAGGTGCTGCAGTTCTGCCGGAAGGTATCCTCCGCCGAAGGCGTTCCCTTCTCTGCGGACAACGCCGCCGCATCGAAATCGAGCGCCCCGGCCGGGGGCATGTCCGGCCACGCTTTGTCCGGGTCGATCGACTTGCGCCGGTAGGCCGCATATTCCTTGGTGATCAGCGTCTTCAGGTCGTGGCTCAGGAAGTCGGGGTCGCCGACATAGGCAAACCGATCCGAGAAGGCCAGCTTGAGGGCTTCGGTGACGGTGTGGACATATTCCGCGCTGTTGTGGCCCATCCCCCTGAGGTCATAGGCTTCGAGGATGTTCATCGCCTCCAGCAGATGGACCCCATCCATGCGCTCCGAATAGACGTCATAGCCGGCGAAACGCGAACTGATCGGCTCGCGGATGCCGCCTTCGTAGGTTGCAAGGTCGTCGTAGTCGAGCAATCCGCCGTTCTCGGCATAGAATGTGTGGATCTGCCGGGCCACGTCGCCCTTGTAGAAGGCGGTGCGTGCGGCATCCAGGCCCGCCTCGCGCCCGTTCCCGGATGCCGCGCGGTCTTCGTCGGCCAGATAGCGCAGCGTGGCCGCGAGATCCTTCTGGACAAACAGTTGCCCGACTTCGGGCGACTTGCCGCCCGGCCGGTAGATCGCCGCGGTCGAAGGCCAGGCCGGCTCCTGCCAGTTCACGATCTCTATGAAGAGCGGATACATCACGAAGCCTTCTTCCGCGTAGCGGATCGCCGGCGCAGCGACGTCGGCGAAACTCATCGTTCCGAAGTTGCGCAGACAGGTGATGTAGGTGTCGATGCAGGCGGGAACCGGAGATTCGAGGACGCCGCGCGGGATCGTGCCATCGTGGTTCTTGATGAAGTACTCCGTCGTGGCGCGCCGCGGCCAGTAGCCCGTGCCGACGACGTTCACGACCCTGTTCTGCTCCGCGAGATAGATGACGTTTGGCGCGATGCCGCCGATCGAGGTGAGTTCGCTCTGCACGACGTTTGTCGCCAGTGCGGCGGCGATCGCCGCATCGACCGCGTTTCCGCCGGCCTCCAGCATCGTGTGGCCCGCCAGAGACGCGAGGTGGTGCCCCGACACGACCATCTGACTTGCCCCCGTTACGACGGGGCGACCGGTCTTGGGCCATGCGCTGGATCGGGACATTTCGGCTCCTAAAAACCTCGCATCCCGCAGGATGCAAATGAAAGATTTAAATCTGTATTTGACGGCCGCGCAGCTTGTCAAGCGACGGCACGGCGTCCGCGTGGTTGACGTCGGCGGCCGTGAATTTTAGATTTTAAATAGGCGTTCGGTGCAGGAGCGGGCGACTTGGCCCGTCGTCGGGCGCCCAGTTGTTCGACAACTGGCGGTGGGGCTCTGGAAGGGGTGCAAGGCTAGGAATAGTCCGGATAGTGGTCAAATCCGTATTCGACGCGCATGACCGGTGGCAGGCCGTGTTTCAGTCTGAAGAAGCGCGACTCGCCCGCGTGTGGGCATCGTTTCCAATCCCTTTTATGGTACAGGCTGCTCGGCTGCGGCTCAAGCAGCGGGCACAACATGCAGGCGCCGAGCCGACACGCGCGCACCGGGGTCGAACCGCTGATTTTCGTTCACGACTCTCTTTTGATGGCAGGACATGAATTGCTGAGCGAAAATATCTCGAAGCTTCTTGATTCCGATGGCAACCGCAAAGGCGATGTGCGCGCGCGCATCTTGTCGGCGGCGCTTACAGTCTTTTCCGAGCGAGGTTTCGACGCGGCCACGCTGAAGGAGATAACCGATCTGGCGCGCGTCAACATCGCCGCGGTGAACTATCACTTCCAGTCCAAGGAAGAGCTGATACGGCGCGTGATGCTCACCTATCTCCGCGGGGTCAACGATGCGCGCCGGATCGCCCTGGACGAGTGCGAGAGCATGCCGGGCGACGACCGACCGTCGGTCGAGGGTCTGATCTATGCGCTTGTGAAGCCCGTGGTGGAGATCGGCTTCACGGGAGAAAAAGGGCGCGCCCTGATCCGGCTCATGCAACATGCCCGCTCGCTGCCTCGCGAAGTCACCAACACGGTCGTCTCCGCGGAATTCGATCCGGTGCATCGGCGGTTCATCGATGCGCTGGCCGGCGCGCTTCGCGGGGTGTCGCGGGAAGAGGTCGTCTGGCGTTATGCCTTCGCCCGCGGCGCGCTGATGCACGCGATGATCGACATCGATCCGTTGATGCATCGCATCGCCGATCTTTCCGGGCAGTGGGGGGAGTACGACCAGGACATGGTGGTCGAGAGACTGGTGCGCTTCATCTCGGCCGGCATGAGGGACAACGGCCCTTCCAAAGCCGAGCCAGGCACAAGTCCAGGCGCCAAAGTAGGTGCGATTTGAGGTAACCTGCAAGACGGGGCATCGCTGGCTCGGCCGGTCAATCTCGCCGAGCATGTGGAGGGTCCTGCGAACTGCCCCGCCTTGATGCCGAGCACGCTGCGCCGGATTCGGCCAGAGGCATTCGGTCCGGACTTTCCCGACAACATCTGTGGCAGTGCGCTCCTATGCTCCCGCCGCAGCCAGGAACGGCGCATGGTCGTCGTTCGTCATTTCTTGATTGTAACCGCCGTGGCTATCCGCCCCGTTATCGACCCGATAAGGCGGGCAACATCGTACCGCGCTTGGGGTCCATCGTCTCGCGGCATCGTCTCGATAGTCGAACCGGCGCTCGCATCGCCATGGTGCTCGGAACCCTGTCAGCAGTATTGTGGCCGCTTCCAGCCAAATCATGCGACAACTCCCTATGGGCACGGGGAGGTCGGCGGTGGAACGGCAGCTTGTCGCGAAACCTAGCCGATACCGGACTGTCCGCTCGCGGCCCCATCTCAGTCATCACGCGACGTGGTCCCCCAATCCCCGGATCGGTAGTTTTGTTAATTGTCCACTCGACTTCGGCGGCAAGGGAAGCATTGGTCATGATCGTTGCTCCGCCGCATTACGTAGCGGAATGCTGCCGGTGGCAATGCGGCATGTCAACCGGGGGTTGCGCGCAGGACAACGGGACTGACTTTGCGGACTTCCGAGGATTCCTCGCATATCAACCGCGTGAACGAGCTCCACGCCGGCGCGGCTCGACGGACCGGAGGGGATATATAGACCGCCCGCGATGCCGCAAGCTCCTTAGGTAAGGGGGCTCATTTGATCCATTGCGTTGCAAGAGCAACGAGGGCGATTGCGGCGAGGTAGTTGACGGCAAGGCGATCATAGCGGGTCGCGATGCGCCTCCAGTTTTTGAGCTTTCCGAACATGCGCTCGATGATGTTTCGGCGCCTGTAGGCGGCTCGATTGAGCGGATAGGCGACGTCACGGCTTGCGCGTCCTGGAATGACCGCCTCGATACCCCGTTCGCCGAGCCAGCCACGCAATCGATCCGCGTCGTATGCCTTGTCGGCGATCAGGCGGCGGGTTGGAGCCATGGTTTCCAGCATGGGCTGCCGCGATCGGCGACCTCCCACGTGAAGAACTGGCAGCGCGATGGACCAAGTCGTTTGGCCATCCTCCGCCAATCGGCATGAAGCGCGGCCTGCTCGAACACGCAGCAGCATGGCGCTTGCAGGCAAAGATCCTCGGGGAGCTGTCGCCGCAGGCTCGTAATGCGATACGAGCAGCAGAGCGCACCGCCGGTAAACGAACGGAGCAACAACAGTCGCAGACGAGGCTATCGAACGCCGAAGAGAGCCGCGAACCTTGTATGGATGGTTCCGTCACCAAGCCGGGCGCGACGCCCAGGACTCGCCCCTCGATGCTACCGCCCGGCACGCGCCTGATGCGCGAATGGAACGGTCGCACGTACGCCGTCGATGTCGTAACGGACGGGTTCGTGTTTGATGGCAAGACCTACCGCTCGTTGACCGCAATCGCCAAACTCCTCACCGGCGTCCAGTGGTCGGGCCCGAGGTTCTTTGGCCTATGAGCGCGAACCCGATCTCAAGACTGCGCTGCGCCGTCTACACCCGCAAGTCCACTGAGGAAGGGCTGGAGCAGGAGTTCAACTCCCTCGATGCCCAAAGAGAGGCTTGCGAGGCCTACATTGTGTCGCAGGCATCGCTTGGCTGGAAGCTGGTGGTCGATCGCTACGATGATGGGGGCATATCGGGCGGGACGATGAACCGGCCGGCGCTGCAGCGCCTTCTGCAAGACATCCGAGATCGCAAGGTGGATGTGGTGGTCGTGTACAAGATCGACCGTCTGACGCGATCGCTGGGCGACTTCTCCAAGATGGTCGAGGTGTTCGATGCTGTCGGCGCATCGTTCGTGTCGGTAACCCAGCAGTTCAATACGACGACCTCGATGGGGCGTCTGACTCTCAATGTCCTCCTGTCATTCGCGCAGTTCGAGCGCGAGGTCACGGCAGAGCGCATTCGCGACAAGATTGCGGCATCCAAGAAGAAGGGCATGTGGATGGGGGGAAGCGTTCCGCTCGGCTACCGGGTCGAGGCACGCAAGCTGATCGTCGACGAGACTGAAGCGGCCATCATTCGATATCTGTTTGATCGCTACCTCGAACTCAAGTCTGTCCGCGGACTGGCTGCTGAAGCATCGGCAAGAGGGTTTTCTGCGCGGCCCTGGCGCAAGGGCGGCGGAGAAGGTGCTGCACTCGCGTTCGGACGCGGCCACCTCTACCACCTGCTCTCAAACCCGATCTACATCGGCAGCGTCAGGCACAAGACGCAGACCTATGTCGGCGAGCATCAGGGGATCATCGACGCCGGCACGTTTGCGGCCGCTCAGGCACTCTTGACGGACCAAGCGCCGCGCCGACGCTGCGCTACCAACAAGTCGGATCTCCATCTTCTCACCGGCATCCTGTTCGATGAGCGGGGCGATCGTCTGCGCGCAATTCACACCAGGACCCGCAATGTTCGGTACCGCTACTACGTCTCAAAGCACCATGTCGAAGAGCGGGGCTCAACCGAGGCCGGATGGCGCCTGCCTGCCGGTCAGATCGAAGCCGCGGTCGAGCAGCAACTGGATCGGCTTCTCGGCAATACCGTGTTGCTGACAACGACCCTGCAGACGTTCGACGCCAGCATCGACGCTGCGACCCTCGTAGCCAAGGCCACGGCATTCCGACGGGACTACTCCGGTCTATCAGCGGTGAAGCGTCGCGACATGCTGCGCGGGCTACGTGCCCGCATCGATCTCAAGACGGGCATGCTCTCGATCTCGGTCCGCATCGCTTCCTTGGCGTCAATGCTGATGGGGAAGATCTACTGCTCCCAGGACCATGCCGCAGAGCATCTTCAGCTCGATCATCCAATGTCGCTGCGTCGCCGCGGATCGGAGAGCAGGCTGGTCCTGACCGGAGCGTCCAACACGGCAAGGCCCGACGAGGCCCTGGTCAATCTGATCGTCAGGGCGCGGCTGTATCTCGATCAACTGACCGATGGCGAAGGGCGCACAATCGGCGAGGTCGCCCGGCTCAATCATGTCGATCGTTCCGACGTCGGACGAACCCTGCCGCTCGCCTTCCTCGCGCCCCCCATTGTGGAGGCGATCCTCTCGGGTTCGCACCCGGCGAACCTCACCGCAAGGCATCTGGCGCGGCTGCCGAGCCTGCCACTCTCGTGGGCGAAACAGGCTGAGCTTCTCGCCTGAATCGCGTGATCCCGGCGGCCAAAGCACCATCACGGCACCATCATCTCCGTCTAGTATGTGGGCACGGAAATGCTCAGTTAGAGACGCCGGCCTGGAAACCTGTAGTTCGCCCCCAGTTCTGGGCAGTCTCTGCGGGCAATTGATGCGAACGTCCACGCAAGCCACGGAAACCACGCGGCTATTCCGAGACAGCCATAAGACGAGGCTGAGGAAGGGACAAAGTGGTGCCGAGTGCCGTCTGTGGCTAACCCCTCTCTGAACTAACTTCCCTGCAAAACAGGCAAATAACAGGGAAACCCGCGGTTTGGCGGGCTGTTCGCCGCTTTTCCAGCTGTCATAATTTTGCAAGTTCAATGGCTTAGAGCGAAATTCCCTGCTCGTCGGAGCAGGGAATTTCCCGCATTCGAACAGCGATCTCTTCCGGATAACAGGGAAACCTGCGTCGTGTATCCGCCAATTCTCTGTCGTTTGAGAACGGCGGTGAGAAAGTCGACCACGGTAGCGGCGGGATAGTCCTGCTGC
>CAZVTK010000043.1:0-30963 GCA_964629765.1 uncultured Mesorhizobium sp. | reverse complement strand
CGTTCCGTCGGGTTTCAGCAGCGTCTTCACCTTGCCGAAGAACGCATTGAAATGATTCACGCCGACATGCTCGAACATGCCGACCGAGACGATGCGGTCGAAGCGCTCGGACAGGTCGCGATAGTCGCGCAGCTCGAAATGCACGTGCTGGTCGAGACCGGCCTCCTGCGCGCGGCCCTGCGCCACGGCGAGCTGCTCCGTCGACAGCGTCACGCCGAGCACGTCCACGTCGAAGCGTCCGGCGAGGGTGAGCGCCAGCCCGCCCCAGCCGCAGCCGATGTCGAGCACGCTCTGCCCGGCCGCGAGCCGCAGCTTGGCCGTGATGTGGCGCTTCTTGGCGGCCTGCGCCTCCTCGAGCGACATGTCCGGCCGCTCGAAATAGGCGCAGGAATATTGCAGATCCTCGTCGAGGAAGAGCCGGTACATCTCGCCCGACAGGTCGTAATGCCGGTGCACGTTGCGGCGCGCGCGCGCGGCCGTGTTGATCTGGTGCAGGCGCCGCGCTGCCTTGCGCGTGCCCTCGACCAGCCGGCTCGTCAGCGGCGTGGTGCCGGCGCCGGTGTAGATGTTGGTGAAGGCGATGCGCAGGAAGCTGAGGAGATCGCCGGAGACGATGTCGAACTCGCCGTCCATATAGGCTTCCGGCAGCGCCAGCATCGGATCGAGGGCGATCGCGCGGGCCGCGTGGCCGGTGCGGATCGCGGCATGCACGGGCTCGCCCGACCCGTCGCCGTAGGTGTGCGTGGCCCCGTCGGGGAAGGTGAGCGTGAGCGAACCCGTCTTGATGAGGCGGGCCACCACGCGATGCAGCAGCCAATCCATCGGAACAGACTCCGAACCAGACAGAAGCCCCAGTATGACTCCGCCCGGGTGGCCCTGAGAAGTGCCCCAGGCGCATGGCTCGGCTGCCTGTCCTGCCGGCTCGTCCTCCCTCTCAGGAAAAAAGCCCGGCCTTCAAGAAAAAAGCCCGGCGATGCCGGGCTTCCTGATGCGCGAAGGCGGCCGGTCAGCCGCGGTCGTCGTCGTTCCCGTCCTCGTCCGCGTTCGGATCGAAGAATGCCTCGGGGCGGGCGTTCTCGTTGATGTCGTCGCCGTAGATGGCCTCGGCGGTGGTCAGCGTCTCGCCCTTGGCCTGGCGCTCGGCCTCTTCCGGCGAGCGGGCGATGTTGAGGGCGATGGTCGCCTCGACCTCGGCATGCAGCGCCAGAGCGACATTGGTCAGGCCGATGGTCTTGATCGGCGTGTTGAGCTCGACCTGGTTGCGGGCGACGGTGAAGCCCTCGGCGGTCAGCAGGTCGGCGATGTCGCGGGTCGACACCGAGCCGTAGAGCTGGCCGGTCTCGCCGGCCGAGCGCACGACGACGAAGGTCTTGCCGTCGAGCTTGTCGGCGATCTTCTGCGCCTCGGAGCGGCGCTCGAGGTTGCGGGCCTCGAGCTGGGCGCGCTGGCCCTCGAACTTCTTCTTGTTGGCCTCGTTGGCGCGCAGCGCCTTGCCCTGCGGCAGCAGGTAGTTGCGCGCGAAGCCGTCCTTGACCCTGACGGTCTCGCCCATCTGGCCGAGGCGGGAAATGCGTTCGAGAAGAATGACTTCCATGATCTTGTCCTTTCGGAGCCGCAAGCGGCTGAATCAGAATCTCAAGGACAGGAAGCAAGAGGGCGCCGCGCGCCGGTGTCGCTGTCCTGCCTCGCGGCAGTTAGGGTCCGCGATGGCGGGCCCAACTCGGGATTGCCGCTCCCGAAGCGGTATTTCACCCCTCATCCGTCGCCTGCGACGACACCTTCTCCCCTTGTGGGAGAGGGTGGATCGGCGCGCAGCGCCGAGACGGATGAGGGGTGTCGGAGCACCCCTCTCTCCAATATCACTTCACCACGTAGGGCAGCAGTCCGAGGAAACGGGCGCGCTTGATCGCCTGGGCGAGTTCGCGCTGTTTCTTCTGGCTGACGGCCGTGATGCGGCTCGGCACGATCTTGCCGCGTTCGGAAATGTAGCGCTGGAGCAGGCGCACGTCCTTGTAGTCGATCCGCGGCGCGTTGGCGCCGGAGAACGGGCAGGTCTTGCGGCGGCGGTGGAACGGCCGGCGCGTCGGGATCTGGTTGATGTCGACCATTACGCGTTAGCTCCTTCTTCGCGCGGACGGCGCGGACGGTCCTCGCGGTCGCCGCCGAAGCCGCCGCGATCACCCCTGTCGCCCCCCCGGTCACCCCTGTCGCGGTCGCCGAAGCTGCGCGGGCCGCGGTCGCGGTCGCCGAAGCGGCCGCCGCCGGGACGCCCGTCGCGGTCGCCGCGCTCGCGGTCGTCGCGCTTCTGCATCATTGCCGAGACGCCTTCCTCGTGCTTCTCCACCTTGATGGTGATGAAGCGCAGAACGTCTTCCGACAGGCCCTGCTGGCGCTCGATCTCCTTGACGGCCGAAGACGGCGCGTCGATGTCGATCAGCGTGTAATAGGCCTTGCGGTTCTTCTTGATGCGGTAGGTGAGGGACTTCAGTCCCCAGTTCTCCACCCGTCCGAACGAGCCGCCGGCAGCCTCGACGATTCCCCTGTACTGAGACACGAGATCGTCGACCTGCTGTTGCGACAGGTCCTGGCGGGCAAGGAACACATGTTCGTAGAGAGCCATGCTCTTTGCCTTTCTTCGTTTCTCTCCCGGATCCGACGGCTAAGCCCCTGAACCTGCCTTGTCCGTCGAGATCGACGGCGAAGAAAGGAACGTGTCGAGACGGTCGAGAGCGGAGACACGGGAGGCGGCCCGCTTGTGCAGGCACGGCGCCTTATTCCTTGCGGAACGCGGCGGCCCTCCGTTCAGCCCCCAATCGGGACCGGCAGATTGCGGCGGCGTATAGGGGAAAAGCCTCGCGAAGGCAAGGCCGCCGCCGGCCGCATTTCCGCCGGAACATTGACCCAGCTTGCGCATTTCCGTACGTCTGCACCGAGGGAGTTGAAGAGATGCGCACCTTTCTGATCGTCGCCGCCTGCGCCGCAGGGCTGGCCGGATGCAGCCAGACGGAGCGCGGCGCCGCGTTCGGCGGGGCGACCGGAGCGGTTGCCGGCGCGATCGTCACGGGCTCGCCCGAAGGAGCGATCCTGGGCGGCGCCATGGGCGCGGCCGGCGGTGCGCTGATCGGCGCTGCCAGCGAGCCGGGCCAGTGCTACTACCGCGACAGCCGCGGCCGCCGCTACATCGACGAGTGCCGCTACTAGAAGCGGCTGCGCCGCCAGCCGGCGCGGCGCGCCTCGGCCTCCGAGCAGAACCAGCGCTCGCCGCGCGGCAGCGACACCTTCACGCGCGGGTAATGGAACTGGCCGGGCAGGTGGTAGACCCGGTCGCGCGTCAGCGGATCGACCTCGCCCTTGATGCGGCAGTGCGGCGCCGTGTTGAAGATCGCCCGGAAGGACGGCGCGGTGAACCCTTCAGTGGACCATGCCGCCCCGGCCACGGCGCAGGCTAGCAGCACCGCCGGCACCGCCAGCAGCATCACGCCCGCCCTGTCCTCGTCTTCCCGGTCTTCGTCCCTCTTGGCCATGCGCCGATGCTAGGCGCCGCGCGTCAACCAAATCCGACCGGATTCACTTGCATTTGAGCCAACGGACAGGCGCCCGCGCCGGTCCGGCGCTTGACGGCGGCAGGTCCATGCGCCAACACCCGCGGGACGCGAGGAGGAACGCCATGTCGATCGCCTTCACATTCCCCGGGCAGGGCAGTCAGGCCGTCGGCATGGGCAAGGATCTTGCCGATGCCTTCCCCGAGGCGAGGCGCGTGTTCGACGAGGTGGACGAGGCGCTCGGCCAGAAGCTTTCTGCGCTGATGTGGGACGGGCCGGAGGACGAGCTGACCCTCACCGCCAATGCCCAGCCGGCGCTGATGGCCGTGTCCATGGCCGCGATCCGGGCGCTGGAGGCACGCGGTTTCTCGCTGAAGGACAAGGTGAAATACGTCGCCGGCCACTCGCTGGGCGAATATTCGGCGCTCGCCGCCGCCGGCGCCTTCTCTGTTCCCGACACCGCGCGGCTGCTGCGCATCCGCGGCAATGCCATGCAGGCCGCCGTGCCGGTGGGCGAGGGCGCCATGGCCGCCATCATCGGGCTCGACCAGGCCGGCGTCGAGGCGGCCTGCACCGAAGCCGGCAACTGCCAGATCGCCAACGACAATGGCGGCGGCCAGCTCGTCATCTCCGGTACGAAGCCCGGCGTCGAGCACGCCGCGCGGCTGTGCACGGAAAAGGGCGCCAAGCGGGCGCTGATGTTGCAGGTCTCCGCCCCCTTCCATTCGGCCCTGATGGCGCCGGCGGCCGAGGCCATGCGCGAGGCGCTGGCGAAGGTGGAGAAGAAGGCCCCCGCCGTCCCGGTCGTCGCCAATGTCGTCGTGGCGCCGCTGACCGACCCCGACGAGATCGCCCGCCGGCTGGTCGAGCAGGTCACCGGCCGGGTGCGCTGGCGCGAAACGGTGGAATGGTTCGCGGCAGACGGCGTGACCACGCTCTACGAGATCGGCTCGGGCAAGGTGCTGTCGGGCCTCGCGCGCCGTATCGCGAAAGACGTCGCCACCGCCAATATCGGCGCGGCCGCCGATGTCGACGCCGCGCTGGCGGCGTTGAGATAGCCTCCGGGAAATAGCTTCCGGACGCTCCATATTCGTGATACGTTGTATTACGAACGGAGAAACCCATGGCCGCCAACGGCATGCTGCACGTCCGCATGGACGAGGACGAGAAGAACGAGGCCGCCGCCGTGCTGGGCGAAATGGGTCTGTCGGTGTCCGGCGTGGTGCGCCTGATGATGAAGCGCATAGCGCTCGAAAAGACGGTGCCTTTCGATCTGCGTATTCCCAACGCGCAGACGCAGGCCGCCATGGCGGAGGCCGACGAGATCATCAGGGAGCGCAATGCGCGCTTCGCGGCGGCGGGGGATCTTTTCGATGACCTCGAAAAGGCCCGCTGACGAGCGGCGGGCGGGCGCGCCGCGGCGTTCGGACTACACGAAGGCGTTTCTCAAGGACTGGCAGCGGCTTTCGCGCGCGGGCCGTTACGACATGAGACGGCTGAAGCAGGCCATGCTGCTGCTGATCGCCAATGACGCCCCGCTGGGCCGCGAATGGCTCGACCATGCGTTGACGGGCAACTGGGCGCAGCATCGCGAATGTCATGTGGGCGGCGACTTTCTCCTGATCTACCGCATTGACGCTTCGTACGATCCGGAGCAGATCGTTTTCGTGCGGACGGGAACCCATTCCGAGCTGTTCGCATAGTCTTAAGCGGAGGCGCCCCATGTTCTCACTCACCGGCCGCAAGGCGCTCGTCACCGGCTCGTCCGGCGGCATCGGCGAGGCGATCGCGCGCACGCTGCACGCGCAGGGCGCCACCGTCGGCCTGCACGGAACCCGGCTCGAGAAGCTCGACGCGCTCGCCGCCGAACTCGGCGAGCGCGTGAAGGTGTTCCCCGCCAACCTTGCCGAGCGCGACGCGGTGAAGGCGCTGGCCCAGAAGGCCGAGGCCGATCTCGGCGGCGTCGACATCTTGGTCAACAATGCCGGCATCACCCGCGACGGCCTGTTCGTGCGCATGTCCGACGCCGACTGGGACGCGGTGCTGGAGGTCAATCTTTCCGCCGCCTTCCGCCTGACGCGCGAGCTGACGCATCCGATGATGCGCCGCCGCTTCGGGCGCATCGTCAACATCACCTCCGTCGTCGGCGTCACCGGCAATCCCGGCCAGGCCAACTACTGCGCCGCCAAGGCGGGTATGATCGGCTTTTCCAAGTCGCTGGCGCAGGAGATCGCCTCGCGGAGCATCACGGTGAACTGCGTGGCGCCCGGCTTCATCGAATCGGACATGACCGGCAAGCTGAACGACAAGCAGAAGGAGGCGATCATGGGCCAGATTCCCATGAAGCGCATGGGCACCGGCCCCGAGATCGCCGCCACTGTGGCCTGGCTCGCCTCCGACGAGGCCGCCTACGTGACCGGCCAGACCATCCATGTGAACGGCGGCATGGCGATGATCTGACGGGCATAACCCCGGGAACCGCTTGGACTGCCCGGGGTTTTCGTGTATTGCGCCGCAAATCAGTCCGGTTTCGGGCCGGTTTCGGGCCGGTTTCGGGATGCGGCGCGACCGCTCCGGCGGTGTGAGGCGTCGGGAATTGAGCTTGATCGGCGGCCGGCGTGCCGCTAACGAAATCCGGAACATGCGAACCGGACCATTGAAGTCGAGGGATACTAAATGAGCGATACCGCAGAACGCGTGAAGAAGATCGTGATCGAGCATCTCGGCGTCGATGCCGACAAGGTCACCGAAGGCGCGAGCTTCATCGACGATCTGGGTGCGGACAGCCTCGACACCGTCGAGCTGGTCATGGCTTTCGAGGAGGAGTTCGGGGTCGAGATCCCGGACGACGCGGCCGAGACGATCCTGACCGTCGGCGACGCGGTCAAGTTCATCTCCAAGGCCACGGCCTGACGTTTTCGGCGTCACGTCCGCCACCATGGGAATAAGCAGGGAGGGCCGCACACCGTGAGGCGCGTCGTCGTCACCGGAATCGGCCTTCTTTCGCCTTTCGGCGTGGGGGCGGAGCACGGCTGGAAGCAGATTCTCGCCGGCCGCAGCGCGGTCGGCCGCATCGAGAAGTTCGATACCAGCGACCTGCCCGCCAAGATCGCCGCCTCCATCCCCCGCGAAGGCGAGGCGGCCTTCAAGCCCGACGATTTCCTTGAGCCCAAGGAATACCGCAAGATCGGGGACTTCATTGCCTATGGCATCGCCGCCGCCGACCTGGCGCTGGCCGATTCCGGATGGGAGCCGAAGACCGAGGACGAGCGCTGCGCCACCGGCGTGATGATCGGCTCGGGCATCGGCGGCATCGACGGCATCGCCGAGAACGCCGTGCTGCTCCAGGAGCGCGGCCCGCGCCGCATCAGCCCCTTCTTCATTCCCGGCCAGATCATCAACCTCGCCTCGGGCCAGGTGTCGATCCGCCACGGCCTCAAGGGGCCGAACCATTCGGTCGTCACCGCCTGCTCGACCGGCGCGCACGCCATCGGCGACGCCGCCCGCCTCGTCGCGCTCGGCGACGCCGACGTGATGGTTGCCGGCGGCACCGAGTCGCCGATCACGCGCCTGTCGATTGCCGGCTTCTGCGCCACGCGCGCGCTGTGCACCGCTTTCAACGACGAGCCGCAGCGCGCCTCGCGCCCCTATGACAGGGACCGCGACGGCTTCGTCATGGGCGAGGGCGCCGGCGTGGTGGTGCTCGAGGAATACGAGCACGCGAAGGCGCGCGGCGCGAAGATCTACGGCGAGGTGATCGGCTACGGCCTGTCGGGCGACGCCTACCACATCACCGCCCCGTCCGAGGACGGCGACGGCGCGTTCCGTTGCATGAACGCGGCGATCAGGCGGGCCGGCATCGCCGCGTCGGACATCGACTACATCCACGCCCACGGCACCTCCACCATGGCCGACACGATCGAGCTCGGCGCGGTCGAGCGTGTGGTCGGCAAGGCCGCCTCCAAGGTGTCGATGTCGTCGACCAAGTCGTCGATCGGCCATCTGCTGGGCGCCGCCGGCGCGGCGGAGGCGATCTTCTGTCTCCTCGCCATTCGCGACAACATCGCCCCGCCGACGATCAATCTCGACAATCCGGCGGCGCAGACCGAGATCGACCTGGTGCCGCACAAGCCGCGGGCGCGCAGGATCGACGTGGCGCTGTCGAATTCCTTCGGCTTCGGCGGCACCAATGCCTCGCTGGTCTTCCGGCGTTGCCAATAGCGGCAAGGACGGCCGCAAGACGGGCCGGAACACCGGCGGGCCTCGCGGCCTGCTGTCAATTTTGCCATATTCGCCCTTACTGAATCCCCGGATTCGCCCGCTCGGGCCGGAGGGAGCACACCGGACGACATGACCGACACGAACGAGACCGCGGGAAGCGTACCGATGCGGCCGCAGGCGCCGCGCCTCATCGTGCCGAAGTCGGCCAGCGAGGCGCTTCGGCCCGAGGCGGGCACGCCGCCCCCCGCCCGCCGCTCGCGGCGCTCGAAGAGCCGGTTCATCGTCTTCGCCAATTTCGTCTTCTCGACCGTCGTCGTCGTCACCATCGCGGCGGCGGGCGCGGTCTGGTACGGCAAGCAGGAGTTCGAGGGGCCGGGCCCGCTCGGCCACAACGACACGGTGATGATCCGCCCGCAGTCCAGCGTCGCCGACATCGCCAACACGCTCTACCGCAACGGCATGATCAGCGACCCGCGCATCTTCCGCCTGGGCCTGCGCGCCTTCGGCAATGACGCCACGCTCAAGGCCGGCGAGTACGAGATCAAGGCCCACGCCTCCATGTACGACATCATGGAGCTGCTGAAGAGCGGCCGCTCGGTGCAGTACGCCGTCACCGTGCCGGAGGGCATGACGGTGGAGATGGCCTTCGCCCGCATCGCCGGCATGGAGGAACTCGACGGCCCGATGCCCGAGGCCCTGCCGGCCGAGGGCACGCTGGCCACCGATACGATCCGCTTCACCCGCGGCACGCGGCGGCAGGACATCATCAACAAGCTGACGGCCGACCAGCGCGAGCTGGTCGAGCGCATCTGGCAGGGCCGCGCGTCCGACCTGCCGCTCGCCGACGTCAACGAGTTCGTGACGCTGGCGTCGATCGTCGAGAAGGAGACCGGCCGGGCCGACGAGCGCAGCCGCGTCGCCGCCGTCTTCATCAACCGGCTGCGCAAGAAGATGCGGCTCCAGTCGGACCCGACGATCATCTACGGCATCTTCGGCGGCAAGGGTAAGCCCGCGGATCGCCCGATCTACCGCTCCGACATCGACACGCCGACGCCCTACAACACCTACACCATTCCCGGCCTGCCGCCGGGGCCGATCGCCAATCCCGGCCGCGCCGCGCTGGAGGCGGTGGCGAACCCGTCGGTCACCGACGATCTCTACTTCGTCGCCGACGGCACCGGCGGTCACGTCTTCGCCGCGACGCTGGACGAGCACAACGAGAACGTCGCCCGCTACCGGGCGATCGTGCGGGCGCAGGAAGAGGCGGCGAAGGCGAACGCGGCGGGCACGGCCACGCAGCGCAACTGACCGGCGGGCGCGGGTCGCGAGGGGCGACCGCGCGGCTGCATTGCCGCGTTGCGTCGTGAAGGGGGGCATATGGGGCTTCAGAGCATGACCGGCTTTGCGCGCGCCTCCGGCGACCATGCCGGCACGGCCATCGCGTGGGAGCTGCGCTCCGTCAACGGCAAGGGGCTGGAGGCGCGGCTGCGGCTGCCGCCTGGCAGCGAGCGTCTGGAGGCGCAGGCCCGGCAGGCGATGCAGCGCGCCTTCGCCCGCGGCAACGTCCAGGCGACGCTTAACGTCTCCACCGGCGGGCGGCTCGTCCAGCCGGTCGTCAACGAGGATTTTCTGCGCGACCTCGCGGGCCTGGCCAAGCGGCTTCAGGGTGAGTTCGGCGTCGCCCCGGCCAGCGCGGACGGGCTGCTCGCCCTGCGCGGGGTTCTCGAAATCCCGGAGGCGGCGCAGTCGGAGGAGGAGCGTGCGGGTTTCGACGCCGCCGTACTCGCCCTGCTCGACGAGGCCCTCGGCGCGCTCGCCGCCGCCCGCCGGCAGGAGGGGGCCGCGCTGGGCGCGCTGCTGTCTTCGCAGGTTTCGGAGATCGAGGCGCTTGCCGCCGCAGCGCAGGCCGACCCGTCGCGCGAGCCGGAGGCCATCCGCGCGCGACTCGCCGAAAACGTCCGGCTGCTGCTCGAAACGTCCTCCGCCCTCGACGAGGCGCGGCTCCATACGGAGGCGGCGCTGCTCGCCACCCGCGCCGACATCCGCGAGGAGATCGACCGGTTGAACACCCATGTCGCCTCGGCGCGCGCGCTGCTGGCTGAAGGCGGGCCGGTGGGGCGGCGGCTGGACTTCCTGTCGCAGGAGTTTAACCGCGAGGCAAACACCTTGTGCTCTAAAGCCAATGCGGCGTCGGTGACGGCGATCGGCCTCAAGTTGAAGGCGGTCGTCGACCAGTTCCGCGAGCAGGTTCAGAATCTGGAGTGACCATGGCCGAACTGGTCTCCGCCCGCATCCGCCGCAGGGGGCTCATGCTGGTCCTGTCGTCGCCCTCCGGCGCCGGCAAGTCGACCATCGCGCGCTACCTCCTGGAGAGCGACAAGGCCCTGACGCTCTCCGTCAGCGCCACCACGCGCCCGCGCCGCGGCAGCGAGATCGACGGCGTGCACTATCATTTCGTGTCGAAGCGCGACTTCGAGCGCCTGCGCGACAGCGACGCCATGCTCGAATGGGCCGAGGTGCACGGCAATTTCTACGGCACGCCGCGCGAGCCGGCGGAAGTCGCCATGGCCGAGGGCCGCGACATGCTGTTCGACATCGACTGGCAGGGCGCGGTGCAGTTGCGCCAGAAGGTGCCGGCCGACATCGTCTCCATCTTCATCCTGCCGCCCTCCATGGCCGAGCTGAAGTCGCGGCTGCTGCGCCGCGCCGAGGACCAGGAGAAGGTGATCGCCCAGCGGCTGAAGAACGCCCGCGAGGAGCTGGAGCACTGGGGCGAGTACGACTACGTCGTGATCAACAGCGACCTCCAGCAGGCGTTCCACGAGGTCCAGTCGATCGTGATCGCCGAGCGCCTGCGCCGCGACCGCCGGCCCGGCCTGTTCGAGTTCGTGACCGGGCTGCTCGACGAAGAGGTTTAAGCTCGGCGCTTCTCCTTCTCCCCTTGTGGGATCCGAAGGACGGGTGCGAAGCACCCAGGGCGGTGGCCGAGCGAAGCGAGGTCGGATGAGGGGTGTTGGCCGGGCGCCGACGCCTCATTCCTTCCAGCACCCCTCATCCGTCTCGGCGCTGCGCGCCGATCCACCGCCCTGGGTGCTTCGCACCCGTCCTTCGGACCCCACAAGGGGAGAAGGGGATACTGCGTTCGCCAGCCGCACGAATTCCTCGACGTCCAGCGTCTCGGCGCGCCGGGTCGGGTCGATGCCGGCTTTCTCCAGCAACGCCTCGCCGCCGAGCGGCTTCAGGCTCTGGCGCAGCATTTTCCTCCGCTGGCCGAACGCGGCCTCGGTGACGCGCTCCAGCACCTTGAGCGGCGCGGGCAGGGGCGCCTGGCGCGGCACGACATGCACCACGGAGGACGTGACCTTGGGCGGCGGCACGAAAGCCTGCGGCGGCACGTCGAAGGCGATGCGCGCCTGCGTGCGCCAGCCGGCGAGCACGCCCAGCCGGCCATAGGCGTCGCTGCCGGGCGCGGCGACGATGCGGCTTCCCACCTCCTTCTGGAACATCAGCGTCAGCGAGCGCCAGAAGGGCGGCCAGCCCGGCGTCGCGATCCAGTTGAGCAGCAATTGCGTGCCGATGTTGTAGGGCAGGTTGGCGACGATGCGCACATCCTCCGCGCCCGCCGCCAGCGCCGCAAAATCGGTCTTCAGCGCGTCGCCGGCCACGATCTCCAGCCGGCCGGGCCAGTGCGCGGCGATCTCCTCCAGCGCGCCGATGCAGCGCGGGTCGCGCTCGATGGCGACGATGCGCTTCGCGCCGTTCGCCAGCAGCGCGCGCGTCAGCCCGCCCGGACCGGGGCCGACCTCGATGACGGTCGCCTGCGACAGGTCGCCGGCGGTGCGCGCGATGCGGCCGGTGAGGTTCAGGTCGAGCAGGAAATTCTGCCCCAGCTCCTTCCTGGCGCGCAGCTCGAAACGGTCGATCACCTCGCGCAGCGGCGGCAGCCCGTCCGATGCGGCGCTCATGCGGACCGCCCCGCCATTTCGGCCGCCATCTTCAGCGCCGCGATCAGGCTGTCCGGCCACGCGAGGCCCTTGCCGGCGATGTCGAAGGCCGTGCCGTGGTCGGGCGAGGTGCGGATGAAGGGCAGGCCGAGCGTGACGTTGACCGCCTCGTCGAAGGCCAGCGCCTTGGCCGGGATCATCGCCTGGTCGTGATACATGCAGATCGCCGCGTCGTAGCCGGCGCGGGCGCGGGCGTGGAACATCGTGTCGGCGGGCAGCGGGCCGAATGCATCGACGCCCTCGGCCCGCAGGGCCTCGACGGCAGGCGCGACGATGTCGTCGTCCTCGCGGCCCATCGCCCCGCTCTCGCCGGCATGCGGGTTGAGGCCGGCCACCGCCAGCCGCGGCGCGGCGATGCCGAAGCGTGTGCGCAGGTCGCCCGCCACGATCCTTGCCGTGGCCACGATATCGGCCGTCGTCAACCGCGCCGGCACTTCGGCGAGCGGGATGTGGATCGTCACCGGAACCGTGCGGATGCCCGGCCCGGCGAGCATCATCACCGGCCTTGCGGCTACGCCGAACAGGCTCTGCGCGAGGTGGCCGAGATATTCCGTGTGGCCCGGATAGGCGAAGCCGATGTCGTAGAGCGGCTTCTTGGCGATGGGGCAGGTGACCATGGCCGAGGCGCGCCCCGCCTGCACCAGCGCCGCCGCGACGTCGATCGCCTCGATCACGCCGGCGCCGTTGGCCGCCAGCGGCCGTCCGGGCGCGTCCTGCATGGGCCGCGGCAGCGCCAGCACCGGCAGCGCCTGCCCGAACAGTTCGACGGCATCCTCCGGCGTGGCGGGGGTGACGGGGACGGCGATGCCGGCCATGCGCGCCCGCGCCGCCACGAGTTCGGGATCGCCGATCAGGAGAAAGGGCGGCACGCCAGCCGCAATGCGCGCGGCCCAGGCGGCGGCCGCGATTTCGGGGCCGATGCCGGAAGGATCGCCGATCGTCAGGACGAGGGGAGCTGCCATGGCGCCGCAATAGACCGGCGGCCGGCGCCGCGCAAACCCGGTCGCTACCGGCGAACCACGCGGGCCCTGGCCTTGAGCTCGTCCATGTACTTCTTGCTGGCGTCCTCGGCCGCCGAGCCGGATTTCTCCCGGTCCTGCATGATGGTCAGCTCGGCGACGCGGTCGTCATTGGTGACGCGCGTGCTGCATACGCCGACGAACTCGACGCCCCGGGGCGTTTCGAGCGGCGCCGTGGCAGAGCCGGCCTTGGTCGCCTTCACCGCCTTTTCCCAGAGCGGCGGCAGCTCCTGCTCCAGGATGCGTCCGAGCGGGCGAACGGTCACGTCGATCATGCCGCGCACCAGCTCGCGCGACGTCTCGCAGCCCGTGTAGCGGGCGCGCAATTTCTGGGCTTCGGCCTTGCGCTTGCCGAGAAGCGCGCGGCGGTCGCGGTCCGGCACCACGAAGATCACCTGCTCCAGCACGTATTCGGTAGCGGTCGGCTTGGCGCCGCCCTTCTTGGCCATCGCGCGCACCGCGTCGTCGATGACGTGGTTGCCGCCGCCGCCGCGCTGGCGGGCGCTGAGCACCTGGCCCCAGGCCATCTGCGAGCGGACGAATTCGAGGAAATGGCCCCTCGTCACGCCGGACTGCGCCAGGATCTGGTCCATCTGCTTGGGCTGCATGCCGTTGCCGCGCGCGAAATTGGCGTAGGCGTCGTTGGCCTGCTTGTCGGTGATGACGATGCGCAGGCGCTTGGCTTCCTGCATGCGGATCGTCTGCTCGACCAGCTCGTCGATGGCCAGTTCGCGCGCATTGCCGCGCCGCTGCTGGAGGCGGATGAAGGCCGCGCGCCGCTGGATGTCGGTGCTGGTGATGGGGGTGCCGTTGACCACCACGCTGATTTCCGCCGCCTGCGCCCGTTCCGGCAGAACGGCCGGGGCCAGCAGGATCGAAAGCGCCAGTGCCGCCGGGCCGGCAAACCGCCTGATGATCGTCATGTTCCCGCTCTCTCTATCTGCGCCCGATATCCGATGCCCGATCTCTTGCCTCGCCTATTTGGCGAAACGGTGTTCATTTCCGGCGCGCGCCGCGCGCTACAGGGACTGGCCGAAATCGCCGATGGTGCGCAGCGACAGGCTTATACCGAAACTCTGCGAGGAAATCGCGTTGCCCGCTCCGTAGGACTGGGACGTGGTAAACGTGATCCCGAAGCATTCGTCATTATAGCCGAAGCCGAGCGAGGTCGAGATCAGGTTGGACGCGGCGATGTCGTACGATACCGAGCCGAACGCGCTCCAGAACTGGCCGATCTTGGTGCTGAGCGAGGCGGAAACCTGGTGGCGGTCGCTGGCGAAGCCGTAGAGCGGCTGCGCCTGGATATAGCCGTAGCCGATGCTGCCGGACGTGTCGCGGATGCGGCCCGAGGCGCGCAGGTCGAGCCGGCGCAGCTCCAGCGTCGTCTCGTCGAGGCGGGTGCTGGCGAGGAACTGGTTGCCGCGCGGATCGGTCACCGTCGCCGCCGCCACATAGTCCGAGCGCGCCGTTTCGAGGCCCGAGAAGGCGCCCGCATTGACGAGGCTGGGCGTCGCGAACGAATTGGTGCCGGCCAGATGATAGGACTGGCCGCCGACGGCCGAGACGGTCCACTGCCCGAAGGTGGCGGAATATCGAATGCCGACATTGGCGCGCACGCCGCCCTCGATCTCGTCATAGCCGGAGAACTTGTCGCGCTCGAACAGGTTGCCGGCGTCGAAGACCAGGCTCTGGGCGTCCTCGTTGGGGATTGCGAGCACCGTATCGAAGGGCGTGTCGGGCCGGACGAAGATCTGCGCGACCGGCTCCACCACATGGGTCGTGCGCCGCGAGGTGAAGAGGATCGGCCAGCGCGCCTCCAGCCCCGCCGTCGCCATGCCGCGCGTGTAGCTGGCCCGAAGGTCGCTGGCCACCGGCACGCCGGCGATGGTGGTCGCCGCGATCGCCGCCTGCGTGGCGGCCGACAGGTTGGTGAAGATCGCGTCGCCGCGCGCATGCAGGAGAGGGCTGAGCACGAGGCCGCCGGGCGCGACGATGCTGCTGCGCCACTGCGCCTGCGCGGTCAGGCGCGTGTAGCTGCCCTCGATCCCGAGGATATTGGTGCTCGCGACGAGGGCGGTGGGGCTCGTCACGAGCTGGTCGCGGCGGATGTGCTGCGTGTTGACGTCGAACGCCATCTCGCCCCCGGCGACCTGCCGGTCGATCACGTAGCTGTAGTCGAGGATAGGCAGCACCCAGGGAAGGGTGTCGTTGAACGTACCGGCGGATGCGGCCTCCTGGTACGCGAACTTCATGGCGCGAAGATCGAAATAGTTCCGGTCGTTCAGCCCGGTCAGGTAGATTTCCTGCGCATATTCGAGGTCGGAATAGCCGGAAATCTTGTAGGTATAGGCGAAATTCCCGTCCGTCTGCGCCAGCAGCTTCCAGCCGAACGTCCAGCGCGGGTTGATCTCGAACCGTCCTGTCGTGCCTACCATCACGCGCGCGGCATTGTCCGCGTCGTGGGTGCCGGCGGCGAACAGACCGGGCTGGAACTGGTAGATGCCGGCGGCGCGCACCGAATAGTCGCCCGAATTGAAGCGCTGGCGGAATTCCAGCTCGGTCAGCAGCCCCTGCTTCGTCAGCGGGGTGAAGGTGCCGGTCAGGTCGTAGGTCGGCGAAAGCGCCCAGTAGTAGGGCACGCCGATGCCGAAGCCGACTGCGGACGGCCCTATCTTCACGTTGGGCAGGAGCACGCCGGACTTGCGCTTGACCGTATGGTCCGGCAGCTCGAAGGCGGGCGCGGCGATGATCGGCAGCCCGAACAGCTCGAAGCGCGCCCGCTCGAAGCGGATGACCTTCTCCTTGCCGTTCCAGATGACCCGCGCCGCCTTGATGCGCCAGATCGGCGGCTTGTCGGGCTTTTCCAGGCAGGGCTCGCAGGCCGTGTAGACGCCGCTGTTCAGCGTTGTGATGTTGCCGTCCCGCCGCTCCCCGCTTTCCGCGCCGATGAAGGTGCGGCCCGCGGTCTCGATGTAGAGCGCGTTGATGAACCCGTCGCGGAAATCGTCCGACAGGTTCACCTCGTCGCCGAAGGTGCGGTTGCCGGCGCCGTCGACCATCTCGACGCGGCCGCGCGCGACCAGGCGCCGCCCCTTGCTGTCGTATTCGACGCGGTCGGCGACCAGCTTCGTGCCGTTGTAGTCGATGCGCACGCTGCCGGCCGCGACCACCGTGCCGCGATCCTGATCGTAGATGAGCGTATCCGATTCGAGGAGCATCTGCTCCTGCGCAACGGCCGCGCTCACCGGCAGGAACGGCGCCGGCGACAGCTCCGCCAGGACAAGGGCCGCCAGGACAGGGGGGACCGCCGCGCCCGCCAGGCGCGCCAACCGACCCAACCGGCGCCTGGCCGGACGCCCCGGACGCACCGAACGCAACTAACCTTCCTCCCTGTGCAGCAGGAACGTGACTCCGAACAGGATCGCCGCCGTCACCGGCGCCCATGCGGCCACCACCGGGGGCAGGAAGCCGGCATTGCCGAACGCCGTAAAGGTGATCAGGGCGACATAAAGCAGAAAGCCGGCGGTGACGCCACCCACCAGCAGCCGCGGCGACTGGCCCATGCGCCCCAACGGCAGCGCGGTGGTGGCCGCGATCAGCGTCATGGCCACCATCAGCCAGGGAAGGGCGATCAGCGAGTGGAAATGCGTGGCGAAGCGGCTGGTCGAAAGCCCCATGCGCCGCGCCTGCCGGATATTGGACGGCAGGTCGTAGATCGGGATGACTTCCGGCTCGGTCAGCCGGTTCTCGACGAACGCCGGATCGAGCGTGGAGGGAATGCGCACGGAGGCGAGGGTGGCGGGCACCTCGTTCAGCGCGCTGCGGCGGACGTCCTCGAGCTGCCAGCCGCCGCGCTCCAGCGTGGCGGAGCGGGCGTCGAAGCGCTCCAGCAGATTGCCGTCGGTATCGAGGCGCACGAAGGTCGCGTCGCCGAGCAGGAGGCCCCGGCGCGCGGTCCTGACCGCTCCGATGATGGTTTCCCCCTCGTCCGAGGTCTCGATCAGCCACGGAACCCTCAGCTCGTCGCTGCTGGGCGCCATGCCGCGAAAGGCCACCTCCATTTCCCGCACGGATTCCAGCGATCGCGCCGCGATGGGATTCAGCAGGGTGATGGCGGCGATGCCGACGCCCAGCGCGCCGGTGCAGATCGGCGCGAGGAGCTGCCACACGGAGGCCCCCGCCGCCCTCAGCACCACGATCTCCTGCCGCCGGTTGAGGGCGACGAGCGTCAGCAGGCCCGCCACGAGGGCTATGAACGGCCATGCCAGCATGGCGATCAGCGGCATGCGCATGGCCGACAGATACATGCCCTTGGCGAAGGTGTAGTCGGCCCAGCCGCCGGCGCGCCGGGCGAATTCGGTGAAATCGACGAGATAGGCGATCGCGATGATCGTTCCCGTCGTCAGGGCCACGCTCCACAGATAGCGGCGCAGGAAGTACCAGAACGACGTCGCGCCCATTATCGTGCGGCCCCGTGGACGGAACTGCGGGAGAGGCGCCGCCAGACGCTGGCGGATGTGCGTCCAAGGCGCAGCCCGGCGTCCGCGAGCGGCCGGGGAAGCCCGGGCCGCCATCCGGTCGCGACGAGAAGGAGAAGCACCAGCGTGGCGACGCCGGGCACCGCGTAGGTGAATGCGGCGGCGGTCTGGCTGATGCCCGCATTGCTCAGCGTGGCGAAACCGGCGGCGCGCAGCGCCAGCGCCAGGCACACGGCCGCCGCCACCGGCAGGGCGCCGGCGCGGCGCGTGGTGTTGGCGCGGCCCGCCGCGTAGGCGGCAATGGCGCCGAACAGCAGGGGGTAGAGCCAGTCGCTGAAGCGCCGGTGCATCTCGCGCGCCTCGTCGCCCGTCGCCTGCCCCTGCATGAACCTTTGGACCAGATCCGTCGTCTCCAGCGATTGCGGCCCGTGCGATGTCGCATCGGCGCTGCCGGCTCCGGCCAGGTCGATGGCCGAGGAAATGAAGGAGATGATGGAGATGCCGCCGTCGAGCTTGTTGCGCCGGTGGACCTGCCCGTCGGACAGGGCCAGCAGGGTTGTGCCCTCGTGCTGGACGATGCTGCCGCGGCGGGCGAAATAGATGACCTGCGTATCGGGATCGGTGGAGTCGACGAGGACGACATTGGCCATCTGCCCGTTGTCGAGCTCGGTGCCGACCTGCACGAACACGTTCGCCTGCAACTGCGTGAAGGTGCCGCTGGCCATGGCGGAGCGCACGAGGTCGGCGCTCGCCGCGACATAGGTGCTCTGCATGGCGCGCGAGGCCGCCGGCTCCAGCAGATGCAGCACCCCCGCGATGATCAGCGAGGCGCCGAGCGCGAAGATCAGGACCGGGCGGGTGGTGGCGCGCGGCGCGCGGCCGGTCGCCTCGAGCACCGCCAGCTCCGAATCGGCGTTCATCGCCGCCAGCGTGCGCAGCGCCCCGATCAGCACGGCGAACGGCAGCACCAGCACGAACACGGAGGGGAGCAGGTGCAGGCCGATCATCGCGAAGCTCGTCGCCGCGGCGGCCGAGCGGGTCACCATGTCGATGTTCAGCATGAGCTGGGTGGTGGTGACGATGCCCGCGATGACGATGAGCGTCGGCATCGTCATCGCCGTCGTGCGTCGAAGGATGTAGCGGTCGATCAGTCCCATTCTACCCGCAGCCGGCAGCGGCCTCGGCCGCGATGCGAAAAGGCCGGCTGCCCGCCGCCCACACCTCACTCGTCCCCATCGCCCAATTGGAGACGGGAACGGCTAATAATGGCCGAAGAAGGACGCTTAACCAATTCCTAAGTGACCTTGCGCGACCCGGGCGAAGGCCGCGCCGGCGTCGCCGTGCCCCGTTTGCCACACGGCCCGCCTTCGGCTAGGTCTTGCGCGCCCGACGCTCCATCGGGCGCTACCCCCATCCGGAGACATCATGTCCAGAGCCGTCGAGATCAGCTTCGTCCGTTCCGCCAGGCCCGGCGGCCTTGCGATATTGCTTGCGGCCGAGGGACCGAAGCTCGGATCGGCAGCGTCCGAGGTCGACCCGGCGGGCAACCTCGCCCGTGCGGCCGGCGTCGCCGCCTACAAGGGCAAGGCGCGCGCGGTCCTCGACGTGCTTGCGCCGCAGGGCTCGGCCGCCGACCGCGTCCTCGTGATGGGCCTGGGCGATCCGGCGAAGCACCAGCCCGACGCCTGGACGCGCCTTGGCGGCGCCATGGCAGGCCGGTTCGGCAACGCGTCGAAGGTGACGGTCTGGCTCGACGCGCCCGGTGCCGAGATCGGGGCGGCCGAAGCCGTCGCGGTGGCGCAGGGCATGTTGCTGCGCGCCTATGCCTTCGACCGCTACAAGACGAAGAAGGGCGAGGACGACAACGGCGACAAGCCAGGGCTGGTCAAGGTCGCCATCGTCACCCCCGCCGCGACGGCGGCCAAGAAGCTGTTTCCCGCGGCCGAGGCGGTGGCCGGGGGCGTCGCCCTCGCGCGCGACCTCGTCAACGAGCCGGCCAACATGCTCGGGCCGGTGGAGTTCGCCGAGAAGGCGAGGCAGCTCTCCGCTCTCGGCGTCAAGGTCGAGATCCTCACCGAAAAGGAGATGAGGAAGCTCGGCATGGGCTCGCTCCTGGGCGTCGCCCAGGGCGCGACGCGGCCGCCGCGACTGGCCGTGCTCGAATGGGCCGGCGGCAAGGCGAGGGGCAAGCCGCTGGCCTTCGTCGGCAAGGGCGTCGTGTTCGACACGGGCGGCAACTCGATGAAGCCGGCCGGCGGCATGGAGGACATGAAGGGCGACATGGGCGGCGCCGCGGCCGTGATCGGGCTCATGCACGCGCTGGCCGCCCGCAAGGCGCAGGCCAACGTCGTCGGCATTCTCGGCCTCGTGGAGAACATGGTCGACGGCAACGCCCAGCGGCCCGGGGACATCGTCACCTCCATGTCCGGCCAGACCATCGAGGTGCTCAACACGGACGCGGAAGGGCGGCTCGTGCTCGCCGACGCGCTCTGGTACTGCAACGACCGCTTCAAGCCGCAGCTCATGGTCGATCTGGCGACGCTGACCGGCGCCGTCATGGTGGCGCTCGGCCAGCACCATGCCGGCCTGTTCTCCAACAATGACGAGCTTTCGGCGAAGCTGATCGCCGCCGGCCTCGCCACGCAGGAGAAGCTGTGGCGCATGCCGATGGGGCCGGAATACGACAAGCTGATCGACTCGAAGAACGCCGACATGAAGAATATCGGCGGCCGCTACGGCGGCGCGATCACCGCCGCGCAGCTTCTCCAGCGCTTCGTCAAGGACACGCCCTGGGCGCATCTCGACATTGCCGGCACGGCGATGGGCTCGCCCGCGACCGAGATCAGCCAGGGCTGGGCGTCCGGTTTCGGCGTGCGCCTGCTCGACCGCTTCGTCGCCGACAATTACGAGAGCTGACGGAGCGGGAAAGGGCCGACCGGTGGCGGAGATCCTCTTCTACCACCTGACCGAATCGACGCTGGACGAGGCGCTGCCCGGCCTTTTGGAGCGCAGCCTCTCGCGCGGCTGGAGGGCGGTGGTGCAGGCCGGCAGCGAGGAGCGGCGCGACGCGCTCGACCAGCGCCTGTGGACGTTTCGCGACGATTCCTTTCTCGGCCACGGGCTGGAGCACGAGCCGCATGCGGTCGACCAGCCCGTGATCCTCACCACCTCCGCCGCCAATCCCAACGCCGCTCAGATCCGCTTCGTGGTCGACGGCGCCGAACCGCCGGCGCTCGACGGTTACCAGCGGGCGGTGCTGATGTTCGACGGCCACGACGAGGCGCAGGTCGCGGCGGCGCGGGGCCAATGGAAGGCGCTCAAGGCCGCCGGCCACGAGCTGACCTATTGGCAGCAGGGCCCGGACCGGCGGTGGGAAAGGAAGGCGTAGGCTTTCTTGAGCGCCCATTGCAAAAATGATATAAAGACCGATGCCTTGGCGGGTCGAGTTCTTCAACGAGCGCGTGAAGCGCGAGCTCGATGAGCAGCCCAGAGACATACGTGCGAGCTTCGAGCGCATTGTGCACATGATCGAGATCGACGGTGTTCAGAGCGTGCACGAACCCTATGTGAAGCATCTCGAAGGCCCGGTCTGGGAGATGCGGATGAAGGGCAGGGACGGTATTGCAAGGGCGGCCTATGTGGCCGCGACGGGAGCGCGCGTGGTGGTGCTCAGCGTCTTTGGAAAGAAGACGCAGAAGACGCCGCGACGGGAGATCGAGCTTGCGCTGAAGCGAGCGAAGGAAGTCCGATGACCCGCATGTACATCCCGGTTTCGGAAGCGTTCGAGGAGTGGCGCAAGGACCCCGAATATCTGGCCGCCTATGAAGCGCTGGAGGAAGAGTTCGCCCTTGCCGAGGCGCTGATCCGCGCACGGGCCCATGCAAGGATGACGCAGGAGCAGGTCGCGCAGGCCATGGGGACCACGCAGGCTGCCATCGCCCGCCTCGAATCCGGCCGCTCCATGCCCTCGACGCGGACCTTGCAGCGTTTCGCCGCGGCCACCGGCACCAAGCTGCGCATCAGCTTCGTGCCGGACAAGGCAGCAGCGAAACCGGCAGCGTCCGGCCGCGGGCGCAAGGCGGGCTGACCGGCGCTTCGGCGCAGCAAGCCCGCCCGCCCTTGCCACCGTGCGCCCGCGCCTTTAGAGCGCGGCCATGCTGACCATCAACGACCTTTCGCTCCGCGTCGCGGGCCGCCTGCTTCTCGACCATGCCTCGCTGGCGCTGCCCACCGGCGCCAAGGCGGGCTTCGTCGGCCGCAACGGCGCCGGCAAGACGACGCTGTTCCGCGCCATCACCGGCGACCTCGCGGCCGAGACGGGTTCGATCTTCATCCCGAAGAATACCCGCATCGGCCAGGTCGCGCAGGAGGCGCCCGGCACGGAGGAGCCGCTGATCGACATCGTGCTCGCCGCCGACACCGAGCGCGCCGCGCTGCTGGCCGAGGAGGCGACCGCGACCGACGCCCACCGCATCGGCGAGATCCACATGCGCCTCGCCGACATCGACGCGCATTCGGCCGAGGCGCGCGCGGCCACCATCCTCGCCGGCCTGGGGTTCGACGCCGAGGCGCAGAAGCGGCCGGCCTCCAGCTTCTCCGGCGGCTGGCGCATGCGCGTCGCGCTGGCGGCCGTGCTGTTCGCCCAGCCCGACCTGCTGCTGCTCGACGAGCCGACCAACTATCTCGACCTCGAAGGCACGCTCTGGCTGGAAACCTACCTGTCGAAATACCCGCATACGGTGCTGCTGATCAGCCACGACCGCGACCTCTTGAACCGCGCGGTCAATTCCATCGTCCATCTCGACCAGAAGAAGCTGACCTACTGGCGCGGCGGCTACGACCAGTTCGAGCGCCAGCGCGCCGAGAAGATGGAGCTGCTGGAGAAGAGTCGCGCCAAGCAGGACGCGGCGCGCAAGCACATGGAGGATTTCGTCGCCCGCTTCCGCGCCAAGGCGTCGAAGGCGCGGCAGGCGCAGTCGCGCCTCAAGGCGCTGGAGAAGATGAAGCCGGTCGAGGTGATGATCGACGACACCGTGGCGCCTTTCCGGTTTCCCGAGCCGGTGAAGCAGGTCGCCTCGCCCATCGTCGCCATGGACGGCGTCGCCGTCGGCTACGCGCCCGGCAGGCCGATCCTGTCGCGCATCACGCTGCGCATCGACAATGACGACCGCATCGCGCTGCTCGGCGCCAACGGCAACGGCAAGTCCACTTTCGCAAAGCTGCTGGCGGGGAGGCTGACGGCCGAGAAGGGAACGATCACCGTCGCGCCCGGCCTGAAAGTGTCGATGTTCGCGCAGCACCAGCTCGACGATACGCGACCCGAAGAGAACGCCTACGAGCACGTCCGCCGGCTGATGCCCGACGCGCCGGAGGCGAAGGTGCGCGCCCGCACCGCGCAGATGGGCCTCGTCACCGAGAAGATGAACACGGCGGCCAAGGATCTCTCCGGCGGCGAGAAGGCGCGGCTGCTGATGGGCCTGTCGGCCTTCGAGGGGCCGAACCTGTTCATCCTCGACGAGCCGACCAACCATCTCGACATCGACAGCCGCGAGGCGCTGATCCGCGCGCTCAACGATTTTCCGGGCGCGGTGATCCTGATCTCGCACGACCGTCACCTGATCGAGGCGACGGTCGACCGGCTGTGGCTGGTGCGCGACGGCCATGTCGCCCCTTACGACGGCGACCTTGCCGACTACCGCCAGCTCGTCACCGGCTCGGTCGACCGGCGCGAGAAGCGCGAGGCGGAAAAGGCGTCGAAGGCCGACCGCCGCCGCGACGCGGCCCAGCGCCGCGCCGCGCTGGAGCCGCTGGCAAAGGAGATCAGGGCGACGGAAGGGCTGATGGAGCGCACCCGCAAGCGCCTCGACGCCATTGAGGACCAGCTTGCCGATCCGAAGCTTTACGAGAAGGATCCGCGCGCCGCGACGCAGCTCGCGAAAGAGCGTAGCGACCTCGCTGGCATCCTTGCCCAGCAGGAGGAGCGCTGGCTCACTTTGTCGGGCGAATATGAGGAAGGGATAGCCGAATGACCGTCCGCATCGACCGCGAAGGCGAAACCACGATCGTCACCATAGACCGCCCGGCGGCCCGCAACGCGGTCGACGCGCAGACAGCGGGCGCGCTGTTCGAGGCGTTCACAGCCTTCGACACCGACGAGAGCGCCAAGGTCGCCGTGCTGCGCGGCGAGGGCGCGGCCTTCTGCGCCGGATTCGACTTGAAGGCCGCATCCTCCGACGCGATCGACGAGGCATGGTTTGCCGAGCTCCACCTCGACCCGGGTTTCGACGGCCATGACGACCGCCCGCGAAAAGGGCCGATGGGGCCGACGCGGCTCGCTCTGTCGAAACCGGTCATCGCGGCGATTGCCGGCCCGGCGGTGGCCGGCGGCATGGAGCTTGCCCTGTGGTGCGACCTGCGCGTGATGGAGCGCTCCGCCTATATGGGCGTCTACTGCCGGCGCTGGGGCGTGCCGCTGATCGACGGCGGCACGGTGCGCCTGCCGCGCATCGTCGGCCAAGGAAGGGCGATGGACCTGATCCTCACCGGCCGCAAGGTCGAGGCCGAGGAGTGTCTCGCCATCGGCCTTGCCAGCCGCCTCTGCGACGACGGCGCGGCGCTGGAGACGGCGCTGGCGCTCGCCGCCGAGCTCGGCCGTTTTCCGCAGGCGTGCATGCGCGCCGACCGCCTGTCGGCGATGCGGCAATGGTCGCTCGATCTGGAGCCGGCGCTTGCCGCCGAATGGGCGACAGGCGCGCCGGCCTTCCGCGCCGAAGGAGCCGCGGGCGCGGCGCGCTTTGCCTCCGGCAAGGGCAGGGGCGGCGATTTCTCCGAAATCTGACCGCTAAGACCGGCCCCATTTCGGCGGCGGCGGCGAGGAGTTCGGATTCTTCGGATGGCCGCTGCGGAAGGTGAGCAGCAATCCGACGAAGCCGATGCCGAGCAGCACGTAGCCGACCGGGATGGCGTTGGGCTGGACCGGGATCGCGCTCGCCTCCACGGTCACGTCGACCGAGACGAGCCGCACCCGGTCCTCCTCGCCCCGCGCCACCGTGATGACCAGTCCGCTGTCCGACACCGACTGGATGCGCCCGGCGGCGGTGCGGTAGGCCAGCTCGCCCGATTGCGGGCTGACCACGCGCCCCTGCACGCCCTCGAAATCCAGCGCCTGCGCCAGCACGGTGCGGCCGCCGTCTTCGGCGGTGAGGGTCAGCACCGCGCCCTTGCGGTCGGCGCGCAGCGGCCCGCTGGTGATCATCTCCACGGTCAGGAAGATGGGTGATTCACTGGGCGCCGGCCGTGCCTCGGCGCGGGTGAAGGCCGTGCCGTCGAAAACCCGCCAGGTTCCGATCTCGTAGCCGGAATAGGTCTGCTGGAGCCACGGCCAGGCGATGCCCAGCCCGCCGCCGGCGAGGATGAGCAGAAGGAAAGCGAGGCGGACGATGATCAGCAAGGTGGAACCCGCGGTGGTTTGGCCGCGCGGGTCTGTGCCACCGCCGCCGCGCCCTGTCCAGCGGCGGTCCTGTCCGGCACCGGCCGCGTCAGGGCCTGCCCGTCACGCGAAAGGCTGGCCTTCCGGCGTGCGCTGGAAATAGATCAGGTCGAGCGTGAGGCTCGGTCTGCCGAGCGTCGTCAGGATCATGTGCGCCTGGCCGCGATGGTGGGTCTGGTGGTTGAAGAAATGCGACAGCGCCGGCGCCAGCCGCTGCGACACGGTGCGCATGTCGGTCGTCGTGACATAGGTGAAACGGCCCGCCAGCGCGTCCTCCGACAGTCCTTCGACCCAGCCGGCGATGCGCGCGTCCTCGGCCTCGCGGGCGATGCGCAGCGCGGGCAGGGCGGAAAACAGCACGGCGTCCAGCCTGGTGGGCGCGTCCCCCTCGCCGGTGAAGCGCTTCAGCCAGATGCGGTCGCCGACGAGGACGTGGTTCAGCGTGTGCGCCATGGTGGGGAAGAAGGCGCCGGTGGGCCTGTTCAGCTCCTCCTCGGTCAGTTCGGCGGCGGCGGCGTAGACCTTGCGGTTCGCCCATCTGTTGTAGGCCGCCATCATGGAGAAATGCTGCTTCAACGCCGATGCTCCCTGTCGCCGCCCGGATAGCCGCGCATGGTGCGACTATCAGGCTTCGCGACCGCCGGGGCAATAGTGCAGGCGGTGCCGTCCGGCTGGCCGCGCCCCTTCACATACACGCCCGCCGCCGCTATAGACCCGCCACTTTTCCGCTCAATCGAACGACCGGCGGCACTGCCGGCAACACCCAAGAGGACACTTCATGGCGATCGAACGCACCTTCTCGATGATCAAGCCGGACGCGACCAGGCGCAACCTGACGGGCGCCATCACCATGATGCTGGAGAATGCGGGCCTGCGCGTCGTCGCCTGCAAGCGCGTCTGGATGAGCCGCCGCGAGGCGGAAGGTTTTTATGCCGTGCACAAGGACCGTCCGTTCTTCGGCGAGCTGGTCGAGTCCATGTCCTCGGGCCCGACCGTCGTGCAGGTGCTCGAGGGCGAGAACGCCGTGGCGAGGAACCGCGAGGTGATGGGCGCCACCAATCCGGCCAACGCCGCCGAAGGCACGATCCGCAAGGTGCACGCGCTGTCCATCGGCGAGAACTCCGTGCACGGCTCCGACGCGCCCGAGACGGCCGCGCAGGAGATCCGCTACTGGTTCTCCGACACCGAGATCGTCGGCTGATCCGTATATCTCAGGCCGGAACGGCCTGAACCGAAGCAGGGCGGGCGGTGCCGGCCATGTTGCCCGCCGCAATCGTCGTCACGAAGGCGCCGAAGCCGGCCTCCGGCATCGCCTTAGCATAGAGCCAGCCCTGGAAGCGGTCGCAGCCATGCGACCGCAGGAACGCTTCCTGGTGATGGGTCTCGACGCGCTCGGCCACGGCGACCAGCCCGAGCGTCTGCGCCATGGCGAGGATGGTCTTGACCAGGACGCGGTCGCTTTCCGTCGTCTCGATGTCGGCCACGAATGCGCCGTCGATCTTCACCTCGTCGAAGGGCAAGGTCTTCAGGTAGGTGAGCGACGAATAGCCGGTGCCGAAATCGTCGAGCGCCAGCCGCACGCCGATGGCCTTGAGCTGCTGCATGCGCCGGGCGATGGCCTCCTGGTCGCGCGCCAGCACATGCTCCGTCACCTCGATGGTCAGCCGGTCCGCCGGCAGCCCGTGCTCGGCGACGAGCCCCAGGATCGCGGGCACCAGCTCGGGGTCTTGCAGGCACTGGACGCTGAGGTTGACCGATACGCTGAGCTGCGACAGCAGCGGGATGTCGCGCCAGCGGCCCAGCGTCTGCCCGGCGCGCGCCAGCACGACGGCGCCGAGCTGGCGGATGAGGCCGAACTGCTCGGCCAGCCCGATGAAGCGGTCGGGCATGACGAGCCCGAGGCGCGGATGGTTCCAGCGCACCAGCGCCTCGGCCGCGACGACGCGGCCGGTGCCGTCCATCAGCGGCTGGTAGTGCAGCTCCAGCTCGTCGCCGCCGCGCTCCAGCGCATCGCGCAGTTCGGCCAGCAGCATGTAGCGCTCGGCCTCGCGGTTCATGGAGACGGGGTCGTAGATCGCCACGCTGTCGCGGCCCGACGACTTCGCCTCGTACATGGCGATATCCGCCTGCTTGAGGATTTCGTCGGGGCCTGCGCTCTCCCCGTCGAACACCACGATGCCGATCGAGGCCGAGGCGCGGTGGCTCAGCGTGCCGAGCTCGAAGGGCCGGCGCATGGCCGCGGTCAGCCTTTCGCCGACGCTGATCGCCCGCTGCGAGGCCGACGCCTCGTCCGTGCCCGCGCAGCCGAGCAGCACCACGAACTCGTCGCCGCCGATACGCGCGACCAGGTCGCCGTCGTCCACGCTCTGCTGGAGCCGGCCGGCGACCGCGGCCAGATAGGCGTCGCCGACATCGTGTCCGCGCGTGTCGTTGAGCGACTTGAAATTGTCGAGGTCGATGAAGAGCAGCGCCCCGCGGCGCGCTTGCGCCGCGCAGCGCGCGACCGCCTCGCCGATCCGGTCGAGGAAGGAGCGGCGGTTGGGCAGGCCGGTGAGCGAATCGAAATAGGCGAGGCGCTCGATAGCGAGCTGGTTGTTCTTGCGCAGCGTCACGTCCGACATGTAGCCGTACCAGACCACGCCGTCGCCGACCCGCTCGGGCGTGGCGGAAACGCGGACCCATTTCTGCGCGCCGTCGGGCGCCTCGTAGCGATGTTCGAAGTCGAAGGGTTCCGGGGCGTCGATCCGTCCCGCGGCCTGGTAGAGCGCCCGTTCCTCGACGGGGATGCGCTCGACGAAGGCATGCCAGTCGGTGCGCAGGTCGGACCGGCTGATGCCGGCGATCCGCTCGAAGCCGGGGCTCAGATAGTTGACGGTCGAGCGGCGGTCGCGGCCGATGGTGAACTGGAACAGCGCGCCGGGCAGCTCGCGCGTCAGCTTGGAGAACTGCTCCTCCAGCTTCAGCCGCTTCATCGTCTCGGTGATCTCGCGGACCGTGCCTTCGTAGTAGAGCGCCTTGCCCGTGCCCTTGTCGCGCACGAGTCGGGCGGATTCGGTGACCCAGATGCGCTCGCGCGTCCTGTGGCGCCAGATCTCGGAGACGAAATCGATGACCTCGCCGTCCCGGTCCAGTATCCTCTTGAATTCGCTGCGCCGGTTGGGGTCGACATACCATTCGAGCGCGATGTCGCGCACGCTGGCCAGCATCTCGGCTTCGCTGTCATAGCCGTTGAGGCGCACCAGCGCCTTGTTGGCCCTGACCTGCCGGCCGTCCGGCAGCGAGCGGTAGATGCCGTCGGGCAGGTTCTCGATCAATTCGCCGGTGTGGTCCAGCTCGGCCCGGGTCGCGGCATACCGCCGCCGGGTGCGCAGCCCCCACACGGCCAGCCCCGCGCTGGCGATCAGGCTGGCCGCGACCAGCCAGCCGGCACCGGACGCCGGCTCGAACGTCGAGAGGAACTCTGCCTGCATTGAGGATCGCACCACGGTTTGCCGGCTGCGACCTTAAGGCACGCGATATTTCAAATTGTCTAAACTGCCGACGGTCCGCCGGAGCCGGCGCGCGCATCGTTAACGGGCGGTGTCGCTCACGCACCCGCGCCCAGCCTGACGCGCGCGCGTCCATCCGCGTCGACCAGCGCCAGGATGCCGCCGGAAAGGGTGAACGTGGCGGTGGCGGCCAGCGCGTCGTAATAGGCCCGCTCCACGCGCATCGCCGCATCGTCGCAGGCCATGAGCGTCGACGCGATCCCGGTGAAGCCGAGCGTTTCGCCGTCCAGCGCCGCGCGCCCGATGAAGCGGTTGCAGCCGGAATGGCCGCCCGCGCTGCCGTCCTCGGCGATGGTGAGGGTCGGCGCCGTCTCGCCGAGCGCGTCGATGCCGTCGATGGAAAGGACGGTCCATTCGACGCCGGTGATCGCCGCCGCCAGGTCAGGGCCCGAAGGCGCCGGGGCCTGCGGCGCGGCGCGCACCAGCATCAGCTCCGCCGGGCCTTCGGCGGGAAGCGGCACAGCCCCGGCGGTCTCGAACCAGCGATTGCCGTCGACGGAAATGATGGCCTCGAGCCCCAGCGCGGCATCGGCCGGCACGGCGGCCGGGTCGAAGCGCAGCGAAAAGCCGATCGGCACCTGGCCGGCCGGCGAGAGGATCTGCTCGGCCAGCAGCGGTTCGCCGAGTTCGCCGCCCGCCATCACGCCGAGACGGACCGTCAGCGCCGCTTCCGGGGGCAGGGCGATGCGCTCGCGATAGGCGGCGCTGCCCTCGACGATGCGCTCCTGCGACCATGCGGCCCCAAGGGGGACCATGGCGACGGCGAGGGCGGCGCAAAAGCTGCGCCGGTCGAGATGGAGCGCGGGCAAGGAGGCGGGCGGTTTCATGTTGCCATCCATGTCACGCAATCGTGACCGCAACGCGGCGGCGTCAGCGTCGCCAGCGGCGCAGCGCGGCCTCGTCGTCGTCCTTGGCGTCGACCCACGCGCCGGCACGGCCCGCGGCGTCGTGCTCCTTCTTCCAGAAGGGCGCATTCGACTTGAGGAAATCCATCACGAAGGCGGCCGCCTCGAACGCCGCCTGCCTGTGCGAGGCCGCCGCCGCGACGAAGACGATGTTGCCGCCGGGCTCGATCCGTCCGTGCCGGTGGATGGCGATGAGGGCCTGCAAGGGCCAGCGCTCGCCCGCCTCGGCGCAGATGCGGCCGATCTCGGCCTCGGCCATGTCGGGATAGTGCTCCAGCTCCAGACCGGAAAGCCGGCCGCCCTCGTCGCGGCACAGGCCGGTGAAGGTCACCACCGCGCCGATGTCGCGCCGGCCCGCCGTCAGCGCCGCGACCTCCGCGCCGGCGTCGAAATCCTCGCGCTGGATGCGCACCACCGATGTCATGGACGGCGCAGGCATGGCGTCAGCCACCCGTCATCGGCGGGAACAGCCCGATCTCGCGCGCGCCGGCCACGGCCGCGCCGTGCTTCACATGCTCCTGGTCGATGGCGACGCGGATCGCCTCGGGGAAGCGCAGGGCTTCCTCATACTCCTCGCCGCGTCCCTTCAGCCAGACGAGCAGGTCGCGCACCGTCGCCACCGACGCCGGAAGCTCGATATCCTCCGACGGCTTGCCGATGCGCTCGCGCACCCAGGCGAAATAGACGAGCCGGGTCACCTCGGTCCTCTCACCTCAGTCCTCGATATGCTTCAGCCCCGCCCGGAAGTAGTCGTAGCCGGTGTAGAGCGTGATCACCGCCGAGAGCCAGAGCAGCACGATGCCGGTTTCCGTGACGTAGTCGATATAGTTGTCCGCCGCCGGCCCGGCCAGCAGGAAGCCGATCGCGACGAGCTGGAGCGTGGTCTTCCACTTGGCGAGCTGCGTCACCGGCACCGAGACCTTCAGCGCGGCGAGATATTCGCGCAGGCCCGAGACGAGGATCTCGCGGCACAGGATGATGATCGCCGCCCACAGCGACCAGCCGGCGATCGTGCCGTCGGCGGCCAGCAGCAGCAGCACGGCCGAAACCAGCAGCTTGTCGGCGATGGGATCGAGCATGCGGCCTATGTTCGAGCTCTGCTTCCACAGTCGCGCCAGATAGCCGTCGAGGAAATCGGTCACGCTGGCGATGATGAAGATGGCGAAGGCCGACCAACGCGCCGGCTCGCTGGACGCCAGCCTGCCTTCCAGAAAGAAGCACAACACCACCAGCGGCACCGCGAGGATGCGCCCGTAGGTCAAGAGATTGGGTATGTTGTAGCTCTTGCGCATCCTGCCCGCGCCGGTTCCAGCGTAAGTCAAACCAGAAGCCTCCTCATCGGGTCAACGGTCCCGGCCGGTGGCGGCGGTGCGAACCCCATCTCACGACGCCGATTCGTGGAAATGATTGTAGATCATCCGCGCCATGGTTTCCGATATGCCATCGACGGCCAACAGGTCTTCCAGAGCCGCCCTGCTGACCGCCTTCGCCGTCCCGAAGTGATGCAGCAAGGCACGTTTTCGTGACGGCCCTATGCCGGCGATCTCGTCGAGCGGGTTGCGCGTCAGCTCCTTCTTGCGGCGCGCCCGGTGCGAGCCGATGGCGAAGCGGTGCGCCTCGTCGCGCAGGCGCTGGATGAAATAGAGCACCGGGTCGCGCGGCGGCAGCGTGAAGCTCGGCCGGTCGACAACCGAGAAGCGCTCGCGCCCGGCCTCGCGGTCGACGCCCTTGGCGACGCCGATCGCCGTCACGCTGTC
>CAZVTK010000042.1:0-30987 GCA_964629765.1 uncultured Mesorhizobium sp. | reverse complement strand
CAATTTCCTCCAGTGGTTCCGGGGGCCTAGAATGACACGGGGTGCGTGCCTTCCTTCGACGAGGCTTGCCAATGTCTAAGGTCAAATGGACCATGGAAGAGGCGGCCGACGAGATCGGCGTGTCGCGGCGCAAGCTGCAGGACATGGTGCGCGGGCGCGCGATCTATGCCTTAAATGGCCATAAGAAGATTTTCTACGCCAAGCATATCGAACAACTCAAAGCCCTTCTGGAAGAGGCCGCGCGATGCCGCTTACTCTCATCCCTCCCCGCCCCGGAAAGACGCCGTACTGGTATGTCCGGGGGACGCATTGCGGCGTCTACCTTGACCGAAGCACAAAATTTACTGTCCAGGCAAAGGCGCGGGCGAAGCTCAAGCAGTGGGAAAGCGAGATCGAACGTGGTGATCTTTCCGGCGCCGTAGGACCGGTCGAGAAGACGTTTCTCGATGCCATCGTGCGATATGGAAATGCCGGGGGTGATCTGCGGTTTCTCGGCTCCTACGATGAAGAAACCGGTGTGTGGGATGGGCTGGCGCGCGTTCTCGGGCCGCTCACGATTCCGGAGGTCACACAGCAAGCGATCGATGACGCCGCCGCCGAGCTGTATCCGGGCGCCCCGCCGACGACGATCAACCGGCAAGTCCACACACCGGTTTCCGCCGTCCTGAAGCACTCGGGCGTGAAGTTTGAGATCACGCGGCCGAAAGGCTGGCGCGGAAAGCGGCGAGTAACGTGGCTATGGCCCGAGCAGGCGTTCGCGCTGTTCAAGGCTGCGGACTCGATAGACGCCGAGTTCGGCATCTTCCTGCGCACCCTTTGCTACACCGGCATTCGGCTGTCAGAGGCCACCACAGGGCTTTCCTGCGACCGCCTGAGATTGTCGGAGCGGTTCGCCTATCTGCCCGAGACAAAGAACGGAGAGCCGCAACCGGTCTTTCTGCCCCGCCCCGTTGTCGTCGCGCTCGCCAATCATCCGCGCGGTCTCGACCGGCCCGGACAGACGGTGTTCCGGATGCGCAAGTGCGGCCGGCTCTATACCTGGCTCGGGACAGCCCTGAAGACTGCGGGCATCCACCTTCCGAAGCGCACCGGTTTCCATGTCCTGAGGCACACCTATGCCACATGGATGCGGCGCTATGGCGGTCTCGACAGTCGGGATCTTGTGGAAACCGGTCGATGGACGGACCCGGAGTCGGCAGCGGTCTACAATCATGTGGTGGCCAGCGAGATCAGCCAGCGCGCCGATCTTCTGCCGACCGAATCCGGCAAGCGGGCGAAAGGCGGGAAAAGGTGAACGAGACGAGAACGCCATTCCCCGGATTTTCCACGGATCGAGCCGCCATGTTCTGCCACCGTTCTACTAGTTCAGGGGGCGGCGAGGATTCACTCGACGGGCGTTATGTGTTATATTTCAGAAGGTTGGATGGTGGGCGATACAGGGATTGAACCTGTGACCCCTCCCGTGTGAAGGGATTTCCCCAAGCAATCCAACCTCTTGAAGTTGTTGAGTTTGTGCGAAGCGCGAAGTGCGTTTCCACGGATTTTACACGGATGGAGGATGCGATGACCGATTTGGCTCCGAAGGGCGAATACCCCGACGATTGGAAGCCGACCAAGCCCGAGAACCCAGCCTTCAGGTGCCGCCAGTGCGGCTCGGATGATGTCTGGTACCGCCGGTGGGAAAGCTCCTGCGGCGGCTATGAGGACACCCAATACGAATGCCGCGCTTGCGATCGCAAGTGGTGGGTCGAAAGCGCCGATGCCTGATGTTCGGCTTTGTCAGAATGGAGGATGAGATGGGCGACTTAGCGAAAGCGCGTCAGAAATACGAATACTACGGCAACATCGCTCTTGAGCCGGATGCGTCTGAGGTCACGGCTTACATCGTGGCACTGGAAGATACAGTGCACGAGTTGGTCACGGCGCTGAAAAGCCTCCGCCTCCTTCTCGATGAAGTCGATCAGGGCGCGCTTGAAGATATCGAGAAGGTCATCGCGAAAGTGGAGGGAAAGGCGCAATGACGCCCGACGACTCCCCGGCCAACAACGTCGCCACCGGCCTGAAGTGGATATTTTACGCCATCGTCTTCGCGCTGCTCCTAGCTGGAACGCTGCAAACGATCGCGAGATATCTAGCCGCCTAACCCCCACAGGAGACACGGGAATGAGCAGAAGATTTGGGAGAAATAGGCGCCGGCAAGCCCGTGAGAAGATCGCGGCTCTGGAGGGCGAGCGGGACATTCTGGCGGCTCAGGTCAGGCTCACGCAGCAGCGGCTTGTGACGGCGCGCGAAGACGGTGCGGCGCATGTGCTGCGGCTGAAATACCTGAACGAGGCCGTTCATGAAATATCCGCCCGGCTCGCCAGCCAATATGGCCCGCAGATCGCAGGAGCGGCGCAGAAGCTTCTCGAATCCGACAGCAAGAGGCCAGCGCCTTTCGACTTTCGTGTTTCGATGGATGTGCCCGGAGATATGGCTTTCAACGTCACGTCGATCGAAGGCTTTATCCCGAGCCTTCACTACCGCGTGCAGCTAGCAAACTGGTGACCACCTAACCCCAGGAGACCTAGAGATGGCCGGCCGCGTCTTCGGCTTCCTCGCCATCGCCCTGTTCCTCTACGGCGCTTGGCGGCTTATCTTCGGGGGATGAAGCGCCACACCCTGCCGACCGATACCGTTCCTCTCGCAAATGCCCTGGACGACATTCAGAAGATCGTTCTCGGTCCGGAGAGCACGAAGGCCAAGCTGCTCGCGATCATCACTGTTCTATCGGAGCCGAACCTCAATTCGATGCTGGACAGGATCGTTCCGGAGCGCCGTGAGCGATGACCCCGAAGACCGTTGCCGACTTCATCGAGCATCACATGGGCGTGTCGCTGTGGTGCCAGGACTGCCAGAGAGGCGCCATCGTGGATCTGACGACACTCCCGCCCGACCTCGATCTCTACAAGCGCCCGCATTCCTTCGTCTGCTCGAAATGCAAGAGCCGGAACGTGGCTGTCTCGATTCATGGATCGAGAGCCATGAAAGCGCAGGGCCGCGGCTGAAATGACAAAAACCCCCGCCGACCGAAGTCGACGGGGGCGATGTAACCGCACCTAAGGCTTTTGTGTGCGGCGGTTATGAGAAGCAGGCGTTCTCGGCTTTGAGGCGTTCCACGAGCCGATCGAGCAGCGCGTTCATCTCCTCGATCGATCCGTCGTTTGCGATCTCTTCATCGACATCCAGGTCCATCGTTTCCGAGGCATGGCCGCCCGTGGCGAGCGCAACGCCTCTGCCCGTGATCTTCACGAGATAGCCGCCGCGGCGCTTGATGGCGTCGACCTCGTTCGGAAAGCGGACATCATCGACGACGACGTTCTGGCCGCACGCATTCACCTTCGCGGCCCAGGCATCGATCCAGAGGCTTTCGGAGATTAGTTGCCGGCCCCATTCGGTTCCGAGGCTCTGCATCGCCCAGCGCGGCGTCTTGCCGCCCAGAAGCGCGCAGGGGGTTTCCTTTAGCGACCCATCAACCTGCTCGTCGGACAGACCGAGAACCTTCAGCATGTCCTTCAGGATGCCCGCGAGGCGGATGCGCTCGAAACCGTGACGGCGCAGATGCGCGGCGGCGGTCGACTTCCCGGCGCCGGCGGCGCCGCACAGACCGATCAGGATCATGGGAGAATGCCTTTGATGCGAAGCTGTTCGAAGACGCGACGCAGCACATAACCGCGCGCGATCGAGATCAGCGTGAAGGCCAGCCCGATCCCAGCATTGGCGAGAAGGCTGACGTGGATTCCGAACAACGGAAAGATGACGATCTGCGCACCGAAATTGATGGCGTAGCCGATCGCGGTGTTCAGGCACGCCTCCGCGAAGCTGGCCCTCCGGGACTGCTTCACTGCATCACCATCGCTGCTGTTATCGTGTTGCGGCCGACCTCGCCGTGTTTCCGGTGGTAGTAGATGACTTTGGCCGATCGTCCGGACAGCCAGTTCGAACCATAGGCGTCCGGTGCGGCCAGCGTCTCGTGCTGCTCGACCTTCATCAGATCGGTGGACTTGCGCTCGTCCTGGTGCCGATGGCCCGTATGTGCATAGGCGTGGCGGGTGCGCCCGTAGAGATCGCGGAAGCGGCCCGCAAACATCGAGTCGACGTTCTTCAGCCCACGACGGTGGCCGTGATGATAGAACAGCGCCACCTCGCCGAATTCATAGGCGAGGAACGTCCCCGGCGAAGTGTCGACCGTGACATTCGGCTCGTTCTCGTAGAGCACCGCGAACAGCTCACGCAGCCAGACTTCGCCGGCGGGGTCGTGGTTTGCGTCCGCCATGACGATGTGCACGCGGCCGTGCTTGGCACGCAGCATGTCGATGATGCGGCGGAGAACCCGGATCGCCGTGCGGACCATCTTCGGATAGCGGCTGTCGGCGTCGAGCACATGGCCGTGCTCGGGCGTAACGCTCTTGAAGCTGTCGTGGTGCAGAAAGTCGCCCAGTTGCGCCAGCACCGCGGTTCCGGATGCCGGGCTTGCCGCAACAGCCGCCGCAAACCAGTCGATCAGCGTCTTCTCAGCGATCGCGATGTCCCAGTCGCCGCGCCCGGTTTCCTCGTCCCATGCCAGACAGCCCATGTGGACGTCGGTCACGACGTACTGGCTCAGGAGGTCTTCCAGAACATGCGCCGGCGGCGCCTGTGGCGCGACAGGCGGGATTTCGTCCTTAAGGCCGTCGATTATGGCGCGCAGCCGCGCTTCGGTCTCCTGCGCGTCCGCTGCGGTCTTCACCCATTTCTGGATGACGCGGCCGTCGGGATCGAGAAGCGCGGACTCGCCCTTGACCAGATGGCCGGCGGGTTTCTGGTATTCCGGACCCGGCGCGCGGGCCTCTTTGACCCAGCGGTTGCCGATCTTGTAGGCGACGGACTTGATGGCGTAGCCGGGCATCGTCGGAGATGCCGGCGGGATCAGGCCACGCTCGGCAGCGATTTTCAGCCGCCGCGCGAAATACTTCCATTCCATGCCGAGAGAGGCCGAAGCCTTCACGACGGATGGGTTTGAGAGAGCCGCTTGAACAATCGGCTCAAGGTCTTCGTTACTCAGAACCTCGTCGAGTTCCGGGGTTGCCATTCAGGCGTCGCGACCTTTCGGCTCGCCGTTTACGATCTGCTGAATCCGTCGGGCAACAGGAACATCGACGCTCACCATTCCGTCGAGGCAGCCATCGTTGATGAAGGACACGCGCATGCCGTCTTCAAGCTTCACGAAAAACAGGCCGTCAGCCGTGAACTCCTCCGGGAAGCCGTGACGCTTCAGGAATGCGAGGATGCGGGAGACCTGTTCGGTGTCCCGGACGACCGAGACCTCATGCCCCTGAACCGCGACTGCCGAGGCAATCACATCGATGCCGGCGCAACGATCTTGGGCATATGCACGCGGTGCCGCGCCCATCAGCGAGAGCAGAAGAACGAGACCCGCCACAAGGCCAAGCCCGGAACATAACCCATAGAAGAACCAGTCGTGCGGTTTGATGCGCATCGCGGCAGTCTCCGGTGATGTGGGAAAATCAGGGACGCAGGCGTTCGAGGCCGCGTTTCACTTCGGCAAGGTTTTCGCCCAACGCCTTCAACAAAGCGCCGTGCTCCGACGTGCGGTCACTGAGGCCATCAAGCTTGGCCTCAATCTTTTGCATGTGGTCGAGGCTGACGAAGTTCTCTGCAGCGTGCAGGCGGATGCTGGCGACGTTGTCCGCGATAATCGACACCTTACCGATGAGCTCGGCGATCCGGGCGTCGATGTCCTTGCCGTCTTCTTCAACGCGAGCAAGGCGCGTTTCCTGCGCCCCTATCCTATGCCAGAACTTGGCGAAAAGACCCAAAACTGTAACTGCAAACCCCAGTCCCGCAATCCATACCGAGACGAGTTGTGGCGTCATTTCTTCTTTACCTTCGCAGGATCAATGCATAGAGCGTCCCAAGCCGCATTGTGCTGACGCACTTGTGACTGGGTGTCGCCCGTGTCGTGACGCGAATACTTGATCGGTTCGAACAGTACGCACGTCACCCCCGCACTAATCCCGGAGGTACTTGTCGTCCTCGCGCACGCCGCCAGATTCAGCGTCACGAGCAGCGCGGCGAGCGTCAGTAACTTTTTTGACGGCATTTAGATCAGCCCTGTTTTGATCTGCCTGGGCCTCCGCCCGCCCCTCGGCCTTCAGCTTCCGCCCCTGGAGGATGGTCACAAGGCGATCGAGGAGCGGGATGAGTTTGGCGAGGCCCGTGAGCCAGGCCAGAAACGTTGCCATCAGAGGTCCTGGCCCTTCACGACATCCGCGGCCTTCGCCGGGCGCGAGAAGAACAGGCCGTAGATCAGCGTGCCGGCGACGACGAGGCCGGGAATGGCCGTGCCGATGGCATCAAGGATTTTGACGAGCGTTTCCGGGTCGATGAAGTTGGCAAGGAACGGAAGCCCGCCAAGCACCAGAATAAGCTGGCGGATGAAAACCCAGGTTTTGGTGAAGTCGATGTCCTGCATTGTTCATTCTCCTACGATGATAGCGCGTGATCCGACGCGCGGCCGGTTTCAGTGAATGATGTCGAAGATCGCGAGCGCGAAGCACAGGGCAGAAAGCCCGATCAGCATGCGGCTGACGAAGTATTGCCAGGTCATTTGCCGGCCATCTGCAGTGCGAGGGCTTCGGTTTCCTTCACGCGGCGCCGCCAGCCGCGCCCGAACACGGCGAAGGTGCGGAGACCTTCAAGGAACTTCATGCGGCGCTTGCAGAAGGCGCGGATGACGTCGGGCGCCGGATGAGCGTGCGTCGCCGCCATCGTGGTAGGACCGATAACACCGTCCGCGCGACAGCCGACAGCCGCCTGCAGCGTCTTCTTCGCCCTGCCCGGCCCTGAGTTCACGCAATAATCGAACACCGCGAAATCGACGCCGGCGGGAAGCTCGTCACCGCGGATCACATCCCAGTAGAGCGCGCGGTAAATCTTTGCGGCTTCCGCTTTCGTCAGAGCCTTCACCTCGGCCTTGGAAACCGCTCGGCCGCGATAGCGGGCCAGTGTTGCTCGCGTGACGCCGAGATTGGTCGCGCCGCCGGGATCTTTCGGATGATCGACATACCCGCCTTCGTGGCGAAGGACGGCGGCGAGCGAACGCTCGAAATTGGAGGCTGCCATTATGCCGGCCTCCGCCATGCGATGACGCGGCCGACCGGATAGGCCCGCTCCGTCACGACCCGGCGGCCAGGCCCCGCCCCTCCGGAGTTTCCGGACACCAGAACGACCTTGCCGCCCTTCGGGGGCTGTGCGACGATTCCAACATGGCCGCCGCCCTTGCGGTTGAGGACAGCGATGTCGCCGGGTTTGACTGCGCCTTTCGAGACCGCCTTCCCGTAGCGAGCGTAGGACTTGGCGAGGTTTGATCCCGTACCGCGGCGGCCAGCCCGTTCCAGCACATAGCCGATGAACCGGGCGCACCAGAGGCGCTTCCATCCGGTCGGGTTCTTGCCGACATAGCGGCGCGCGATGCTCAGATGGTCCGAACGTCCAACCGATTGAGGCGCTTTCGTTTTCCGCTTAACTGCGGGATTTTCCCGTAGTTCGGTCCGGAGCCCCGGCACCAGCGGATGAGCATGCGAAGGCACAGCGACAGCGCAAAAGACAAGCGCCATCGCCGCTATAAACGGTCGAAGCATTAACGGGCCTCTTATGTGGTTTTAGAAACTTGACGGGGGAATCAGGGGGCAGGTAGCGTGCGGGGATGGACCTAAAAACCAGCCTCATCCGAGCCGCCCTCCATATTGAGGGAACCGAAGCTCCGTCGGATATCGACTTAAAAACGGCTCTCGGTCAGTGGGTTTTTACTGAGCAGGCGGCGATAGCGGATAGCATCATCTCGTTCGCCGCTGAACGCATAGGGGCGGAACTCGGGCGGGCCGTATCGCCGGATCAACTGATTGAGGCGTTCAGCGACATTCAATCGAAGACCAGCTATGCGAACCTAAGATAGCCAGACTGCATGGTGTTCGCCGATCCCTCGTCGTCCATGTTGTAATCATAATCGACCGGCGATGAGTTCAAAATTGCATAGTGGGCGTAATGGCTGCTGTTTGCAGATAGTTCGCTCATCGTTGGCGAGGTGTCGCGCGGGCTAATGCTCCCGCTAAATGTAATCATCTGACCGAAAGCAATCGCCGGCAACGTCGCCGTTGATGCAGAGGAAATGGTTTGAGTGGGCGGGTTCGCGCTCGTCTGGGCGCCGTTCAAACTATGGCCTGAAATGCTTGAAAAGGCGCCGTTCCCTCGGAATACCGCCGTGATCCAGCTCTCCAAGCTGGTTAACGCTATCCCTGTTTCGGCTCCGGTCAACTTCTTGACGCAGATACGCGCCTGAACGCCGATCCCAAGGTCTGCCCTCACGGTTGTGAAGTCGGCTGGCTCTGCGACATTGCCCCTTAAAAACACTATGCAGATATCGCCGCTCGCGATCCCGGCTGGGAAACCGATTGTTGAGCTGACGCCTGTCGCGTCGTCGAAATGCGAAATGGATGTAAGGGGCGCACTACTTACATAGGGCACAGATGGCATAAAACCCGGAACTTGGCCGTGTCGTGGCACAAGCACCCCGGCCCTCGTGCGGTCATATCCGCTCGGGGCTTTCTGGATTATCGCGGGCGGCGGGAGAGAGAAATCCATTACTGAAGCGCCTGCACGGTCAGGCTGGAAAAGCCGTTACATTTCGTGATGAAGCAGAAAAAGTCATGGCCGTTAGTGGTCGTGAAGCTGTCGCCCTTAACCGCCGTAAAGCCCGATGTCGTGATCGCGCCCGCCGATGCGTTGTTCGTATACTGGACAAGGATGGTGCAATCGTTTGTCGGGGGAGCAAGCGTGTGGGCGCCACCGTTCACAGCGCGCTGGAAATTGCCGTTTGCTTCGTTCGGAGTGAACGTGCCGGACGATTGAGTGCCAGCGTTGTAGGTCGTCGCAGCAAAACCCGCTGTCAGGACATCGGCGGTATCTGCCTTCAGTGTATCAGCGTCGTAAGCCTGAACTTCGACCCCGATGTCCTCCGCTAGCAGCGCGCTATCGGCCAAGTCCTTCGCCATGCCGCGCACATCGGCCGGAGATATTTCCCCTGCGGTATTGTCCGCAAGCGTTGTGTCGGCTTGCGTATTGAGGTCGGCGCGCGTTTTGGCGGTCATGCGTCACCTATCAATCGAGCGAGACGTCGATGTCGCCGATGGGGAATGTCAGCGTGTCGCCGTCATTGATGACGACGGAGGTGATCGCCTTCCACGCCAGAAGATTGCCAGACGTGCTGGCGTCGAAGATGCCGACATGCGTGACGGTTCCGAAGTTGCCGCCGGACGCCGTGAACTCGACGGCTGTGTCATTCGAGATTGTGCCGGAAGATGCCGTTCCGAAGCTGATCTCCTGGCGAGCATAGCCGCCCGTGGAGACTTCGGTTCCGCCGCCGGCGTCGGAAGGCGCCGCCGTGTATAGCGCGAGATAAACGGCCGCGGGAGCGCTGAACGCGGCACCGCCGAACACATGATCGAGAAGTTCGTTCTCGAGGTAATCCGAGAAGTCGGCCATAGGGTTTTCCTTTCAGTGAAATCAGCGGAAGCCCGCGTCGAAGCCGCTGTCGAAGCCGCGGGCGAAGGTGGCGGAAAGCGTTCCCGCGCCGGACATGGAGATCGAGCGGTTGATCGATTTCTGAGGCGCGGCTGCCAGCGAGCCATCGGCGGAGAAGGCCGCTGCGCGCTCGTAGGCGACGTTGAACGCGGCCAGAAGTTCGCCCTCGGCCGAGAACGAAACGGTGCGATATTTGACGCGGATCGGCGTGACCGAGAGCGAACCCATCGCCGCGAACGAAACCGAGCGATCCGTTCCGAGATCGGAATTGATCGTCAGGCTTCCGAGACCATCCATCGCCACCGAGCGGACAAAATTGGCGACCGGCGCAATCGAGAGTGTGCCTTCCGCCGTGAACGAGACATCGCGCGGCGTGGCGCCGGTCGACATGACATCCAGCGAACCTTCGCCGGCGAACGCGACCGAGCGGTATTTGACGATGATCGGGCTGACCGAGAGCGTGCCTACGGCGGAGAACTCCGCGAAGGCCAGCGTGGCCCACAGAGACGGCGCCTCATCTACTCCCACCATGTCGAAGACGAGATCGTCCTTCGCCTGCATTTCGGTCACGATGACGCGCGTATGCACGGAACGATGCGGCCCGACATAGACGAGGCATCCCGGCGCTATTTCCGGGATGGTCGGATTGCCCTGGGCGATGTCATAGAACGATCCTGCCGTGTAATGGTTTGCCAGCGGCACGACGGGCGTGATGGTCGTCGTCTCGCCGTCCGATGCCGCGGATGTCAGATGCGTCGTGATCGTGCCGTCAGTGCGGCGGATGGCGAACGCCGTGCGCGCGCCGATCTCCAGCATGTCCTCGACTTCCAGCATATCCGCGATGTCGTGCATCGCCGGCGTGTTGCGGATGTCGAGTTTGCTGTCGACCGTGAACGAGGTGACGAAATCTTCCGTGTCGTCGAGCGTGACGGATTTGACGAGCGCCCGGCCGGTGTGGCGGTCGAGGATGTCGTGTTCCAGCGCGACCAGCGAACCCCTACGGCAGACGATGGCGTTGGCCGGTGCTTCCCACCGATAGAAGGTCGAGCGGAGTTCGGCCTGCAACAGATCGAACGATGCCCGCGCCCTCACCTTCGCTTCGGTGACGAGACCTCCATAGGACACGCTTTCCAGCATCCCGTCTTCGCCGCCGTCGTAATCCGGGCGGTAGACGATGGTCTCGTTGTTCTCGTAATCGAGATCGCTGTCGCGAAACTGGACGCGGAAGCCGTCGGGAAGACGGGCAAACGCCTTCTCGAAACTGAAGCCGCGCGCCGTCCTTGGCGTGAATGTCTGAACGATGGCGTCCGAGGAACGGTCGCGATCCCGGATCACGCCCCAGAGTTCGGACTGGTAGGGCCTGGCATAGCCGCAGGAAGCGATGAGAGCGCGCACCTCGTCGATGGTCTGGCCGTCGATCACCGCGTCGCAGGTGTAACCCTTGGCCGCGCAATCGGTGCGCCAGTCGATGAGTTCATCGTCGTCCAGCAGACCTTCGGGGAGAGGGTCGACATTCTGCCGGCCGATATGGACATCGCGATAATGAGGGGCCGGGTTGCTCGTCGTCGTCCAGTTGTCCCATGCCGAGCCGGACCAGTCCTTCACATAGCCCGAGGCGACGCACGACACGCTGTCGATCTGCTTGTTTCGGGCCCGGATGGCGATGGTCGCAAATCCGGCTTTCGGGAGGATCGGCGAGTTCCAGATGTTCGTCGTGCGGACGAGCGAGACCTTGTCGAGAATGCCGGATTGCGTCTGGCCGATGATCGCGGTCGATCCGGAGAAATAATAGCCGAACGGATCGCGGACGGTTCCGCCGAGCGTGTAGGCCGAGGGCGAGAACGACGACCATGCGAAGGCGTAGCCGCGCATGACCTGGATGTCGTACATCCCCTTCGGGAACGTCGCGCTGTCGAGATAAATCTCGATGCGGTTCGAATAGAGAAAGACGTGCCGGACGCCTGACGAGCTTTCGTTGCCCCGGTAGAGATAATCGTCGCCAGAACCGGCATCGAAATACGAATGCGCCGTCCACGCATCGCGCGGCGGACTGGCCTGCGCGATGGTCGTGTGAAACGCCGCCACGACACCGTCGGCGGATGGAACCGGATTTGCCGAGACGAGACCCGGCTCATCCGCGTCCCATTTGATCTGGATTTCGGTCTTGAACAGCGCGGTCTGGTAGCCGGCGACATGGAACTCCGGGAGATGCACCCAGTCAGTCTCGCCGCGTTTCCTGATGCGGACCCTGAACGGAACCGCGAGCTGGTTCGCATTGTCCTGGAACAGAAGCCCCTGAAACTGCAGCCGCAGCCACACCTCATCCGGGCTTTCGCGGGTCGGAACGCCCTGCCACACCGGCAGGCTTTTGAGCGGATCGGCCTGGTCTGAGATCCTGTTTGCGTTCTCTGGATCAACCTCATGACGCGACAGTTCGGTTGAGCTTCCCGATGTCCGTCCATACCTGTTGAACAGGTCGACGAGGGGGTCGTCTTCCCAGCCTTCCCGAATCTGGACCTCGATGTCGTCCTCGTCCTCGATGGGCGAGCCGCCGGCGCGGATATCGTCGAGATCGTGCGGACCGTTGAGGCAGAATGCCGCCTCCAGAATGTCGTCCTGCCCGTCGATGGCGATGACGGGTTCCCCGACAAGTGTCGGAAACACCTTGTGCGTGCCGATGACGCGCGGGATGGTGCCTCCCGGTTCGGCGGCCGAGTTTCCGGAGAGCGACGAAACCCTGTCGTCGTCCTGACGTCTCCCGGAGTCCGCACCGCTCTTGACCGCTGGCGGAGCCGTGAGCGCCGAGATCGCAAGCGCACCTGCGAGACCAACGGCCCCGGCCAGGACCTGCGCGCCGAGCGTCGCACTGACGCCGAGCGCCGAGGCGATTGATCCGGAGGCCCCGGCAAGCAGCGTTCCGCCCGCAATGCCACCTGTGGCGACCGTGAGGGCGAGCGCCGCGACGACGCCGATGATCTGCTTGCCGCCGCCACCGTCGCCACCCTGCAGCGCATAGTGGAACGTGACGCTAATAGGACGGCCGTTCGATTCCGGCTTCGGCTTCACCTTGTGCCAGTAGGCACGATCGATTTCGTGATCGTTGACGCGGATCATGCCGCGTTCGGCGAAATCCGGCGGCAGAACATCGCCGAAGGTGGCAATCATTTCCCCGAGCGTCGTGCCCGGCGGAAGCATGACCTGGCGCACCTTCCCCGTTCCGAACGGAGGCGCATAGGCCGCGCTGATATTCTCGTGCATCATGCGAGAGACCGATGCCTTCTCACCGCGACGATGCGCGGCTGAATGGTGAAATGGCTGACGGGAACGACGACCGCGTCGATGCCCTTTTCGATGTGCAGGACGTGGCGGTTGTCCGTCATCACGCCCATGTGCCCGGTGATGCGGGAGCCGTTGCGCTTCATGATGACCGCGTCGAATTCGCGGGCTTCCGCGAGCGGAACCTCGATCCACGGCATGTCCGCTTGCGCATCCCCACCCATCAGGGCCGCGATGCGCGCCACGTCATAGGCCGACAGGTCGCCGTATTCCGGCAGATCAAGCCCGCAATGCTTTGACCATACATCGCGCGAAAGGCCGTAGCAGTCGAAGTCAGGGCCTCTGCCGACATCCTTGAACCGCGCACCCTGATAGGCGTTCGCCCAATGCATCAGGAGATCGTCCGCACCCGGCAGAAGCCGCGGCCGCCGGCGGCATTTCGTCCGCCGCCGCCGCCCGGAGCCGAACCGGCCACGCCGGACGCTCCGCCGTTTCCACCATGCACGCTGGTGCCACCAGCTGAGCCGGAGCCACCGCCACCGCCACCAGCGCCGCCATAGACCGAATTACCGCCGGCCGCCGCATTGGTGTTTCCACCACCGCCACCGGCGCCGCCCTCGATTGCGTCGCCGCCGGCGCCGGCCGTATTTGCCGCGCTGCCAGCCGATCCGGGATCGCCGTCCGTGCCAGCAGACCCGCCGGAAGAAGCGTTCGAAGCAGCGCCGCCGCCTCCACCGCCGCCACGGCCGCCGCCCCCCCCGGTTCCGGAAGAGCCTGCGGAGCCTGCCCCCATCCGGCCGCCTCCACCGCCACCGCCGCCGCCCGCGGCATTCGCGCCTGCGGCACCACCATAGGCGGTCAGCAGCGATCCGAATGTGCTGTTGCCGCCGGCGGTGTTAACGGCGCCGCCGGCAGGAACGGTGACGGATACGGTGCTCGACAGGTCACTGGCTTTGAAGATTTGGCGGCGGAACGATCCGCCACCACCACCGCCGCCGTTGGCATTTGCCCCGCCGCCGCCGCCCGCGCCCCACAGATCCACGATGACAAGCGCGTCGCCGGGCGTTCCGGCGGGCTTCGTCCATGTGCCGTTTGCCGTGAACTCCTGGATGTTCAGAACGCGGTTCGTGTCCCGCGTGTCGGTCAGGAGGATGAATTTTGCTTCTTCGGCGCTGTAATAGACAACCTGATGGGTGTTCGCCCCTACACGGCCGGAAACAAGCGCGGCGCCGGACAGATCGACAATGTCGATGGCCGCCGTCTCCTCCGCAGGGCTTCCGCCGTCGGACAGCACAAGCGTCATCGCGCCGGAGTTCTGAGTCGCGCCCTGCTTCCATGCGAACAGCATGCCGGCCTTGACGCCATCGGTCAGGTACGGCGTGCAGACGCCGACGACATCGTTCTCGTCTCCGGAAATATCCGTCAGCTCGACGCAGATGCCTTCGTAAAGACGCCCGATCTCTTCCGAGACAGCGTCCATATACGCTTCACCCGATATGGGCGGCGTCGAGGCAGACGTCGGCACTCGGCGGTCAACGGCCATGCTTCACCATCATGCGAAAAGGGCGGGACAGCGCGGCTTGCCGGCCAGACGGCCGGGCCATGCGCGCTGCGAGTAATTCCAGGACCGGATCGACGCCGTGACATCCATCACGTTGACCGAGACATCTGTCAGGTAGAGATGATCCGCTGTGTAAGCGGGGACCGCATTCGAAGGCGGGCTGTCGGCCTGGTTCCGGTCGGTGCGCGGCGAGACGGACGTGTCGAATTCGGAGACCGCTAGAACATCGAGACGCATGCGCGGCGGGCGCGTAAGCTTGCGCATCGCCTCGCCGATCTTCTGGTCCACGTTCTGAACCGTCAGCCGTGCCTCTGGCGGGCCTTCGGTATCGGTCAGAAGCGTGATGTCGAACCAGAACCCGGTGAAGGTGTTGCCCTTCCAGACATAGTCCTTCCCGTCCGACACGACCCGGATCACGTCCGGAACTTCCGGCGAGGTGATCGTCATGAAGACGAGCAAAGCCTCTCCGCTCTCCTGCCGGTCGAGTTCCCGGCGGAGTGAGGCAGCGACGGAGCGTTGCATCTGTCGTTACGGAAGCCGCATCAACTGGCAGGAAAGACGCGCGAGACGCCCCGGCCGATCCCATGAATACGCCCCGACGAACTTCCATGAATATTCTGTGCAGGTCGTCGGATCGTCCCAGAGAAAGGGCTGCGTGCCGTCGATCAGCGTGTCGTGAAAGAACGTCTCGAATGTCGCCCGCTGCGCCACCGTCATCGGCGGAAAGGTGACGTCGAACACATGACCGGCGGCCGTCCCGCGCCGACGGTCGATCGAGGGACCGACCTCCGGCTGGAAGCTGATCTTGTTCGGCTGAGGGCCGCCGCGGAATCCATCAACGGTCGGCTTCTGAGGAAGGGTTGCTGGCCATGTCGCCATCAGACGGTCCTCGGCCGCTGGCCATAGCGAAAACGCATGGAAGAGTCGGTACGGCCGCCGGCTATTGCCTCGTTGACCTTCTTCTCGATGTAGACATCGATCTCGGGTCCGCGCTGCGTCTGGCGCTGCTCCGTTCGGACTTGGCCGCCGACGTTGTTGTAGACATTTACGACAGCCCCGCCACCATTCGCGGCACCGCGCGGCAGGATGCGCTCGCCGCCGAGCGCCATGATCGGGACCTCCTTGCCGGAAGGCCCCGGCACGACGCCGCCGGTGTGGAACTTTGGAAGACCGCCTCCGCCACCGCCCGCGAAGCCGCCGAAAAGACTGGAAAGGCCCTGCTTCAACGGATTGACCACCGCCATCTGCACGACGAGGTCGATCAACTGGTTCTTCAGGTTCTCAAGCGCCGATCCGATATTGTCGAAATCGGTGATGGCGGAGCCGGCGAAGTCCGCAATCGCGCCCGCGGCATCATTCCAGAACTGGTCGATCTCCTGCCCGCGCCGCGCGGCTTCCGCCGCTTCCGCATAGGCAGATGCCAGCTTGTCGATCTCGCCCCGATGCGCTTCGATGTTTGTGATGCCGTCGCGGCGGGCGGCGTTTTCGAGTTCCAGCGCAGCCCGCGCCTTATCCCGCGCCATCTCGGTCTGGCCGATCAGAGACAGTTCAAGCCGCAGGGCTTCTGTCGCTTCCTGTATCTGGCGGGTTTCGCGCTCGAGGTAGGAAAGACCGCCAGCGCCACCCTCGCCGCCGGACCCGGCCGGTGCAGCGAAGTTGCTGAGAGACACGGTCTGGACCGCAGACGCCGCCCTTGCCCCGCGCGGGCCGCCACGAGACGACGGGCCGCCGGCCGAGGGCGTGAATGTTTCGAATGGTGCAGAGAGCGCACCGGCTATGCTGCTGGCGCCCGTAAGGTCGCCGAGATATTTGCCCGCGGCCTGGACCTTTGCCGCGATGCTGTCGAGCCATCCACCGAGCTCGCGAGCGAAGTCGATGGCGGTCGAGATTCCCGAGATCAGCGGCGTGAAGTCCGCCGTCTGGATCGCTTCGGCGAGACCGTTGAGGGATGTCGCCAGCCTGTCGCCGGCCTGCGAACCCTCGTTGATCTTTGCTGCGGCGTCGATTGCCGCGTTGTAGATACGGGTGAAGCCCTGCGCGACAGTGATCTGCGAGTTCGCGACCTTGTCCTGAAGGACGACCGAACCGGCCTCAAACGCGCGGAAGAACGCTTCCGACGAGACCTTGCCTTCGATAACGAGGCCGCGCAGTTTTGCGACCGACCCGCCGGCTTCTTCCAGTCCCGCGGCTGCGGCCTGCGCAATCGGAAGCGCGCCCTCAAGGATGGAGTTGAATTCTTCGGCGCGAACCGTTCCCGATCCGAGCGCCTGGCTCAACTGCAGCAATGCGCCGGATGCCGACTGCGCGTCCGTACCCGCGACACGAAGCGCAACCGCGACGTTGTTCGTGAAGTTCAGAAGCTCCTCGGACGAGACGCCAAGTTCCTTCTGCACGATCGCTGCGCGGCCGTACAGCGTCACCAGCGATTCCAGCGGCGCCGCATTCGCCTGCGCGGACTGGAACAGCCGGTCATAGACCCGCGTCAGGGCCTCGCCCTCAAGCCCGGCGACCCTCAGCGCGTTTGTGATCCGGGTCGAAGCGTCGAGAAGCTGCTGCGCGCCGCGGATGGAAGCCGCACCGGCGAACACGCTACCAAGGCGCGATACCTGCGAACTGATCGCGCGGTTCATGCCCTCGAAACGCCGCTCGATTTGGCGGGTGCGGGAATTCGTGATCCCCATCGCCTTCTGCAAATTCCGCTCGTACCCGCGGATGTTTGCTTCGAGCGAGACGACGAGACGTTCGAGATCGGTTGGCATCAGGCGTTACCCTTCGTCTGCATCCAATCCCAGAGGTCGTCCGTTTCCGCCGGCGTCAGATGACCGTCGGATTGTGCGGACTCGTTCTCGGCGTCGACAACGAGGCTCATCCACTGGAAGAGCGACATCGCGTCGACCTGTTGGGGCGTGTAACCAAGGCGCCGGCCGGCGCCGTATAAGGCGGCAAACCTGATCTTGCCGTTCGGCAAGGGAGTTACGCTGTCGGGCTTGCCGCCTCGTCTTTTCCCAGGACGTCGTTCTCCTCGGGGGCGCCGACGAGACCGGCGGAGATTATCGCCTGCGCCACTATCAGGCATTCCATCGGCGGCCGGGCCTCAACAACGGATTTCGCCTTCTTCGCGGCGTCCGCCGGCGGCATTCCGCCTCCGATCAGTCCGACTCGGATCGCTTCGGATATGTGCTGGGTACGCCAGCGCCCGGCGATCAGCGCACTGTGGATCTCGGCCGGGCCGGCATCGAGCGACTCCTGCAAAAGCCCCCACTCGCCCCAGGCGACGCGGAACGTATCCGTCCCGCCCGCCCAGTCGAGCGTCACCGCGGCGTCTCGCGCCATTACGTCACCGGCGTCCAGGTGCCCGTGACTTCGCCGTCGGACTGCATCTCGACCGAGACGGTGACGCGACCGCCCTGCTCCGCGCCGAACGTCAGGCTGGAGAGGTGGAAGGCGCCCTCATAGACCATCTCTCCGGTCGAGAATTCGATCTCGACCTGAGCGTTGACGCTGTCGGTGGAGTCGAAGGCATCCTGCCACGTCTGGATTGCGGAAGCGGCAAGAACGCCCTCGCCCGAGATCGAGACGGTCAGGCTTTCGACGTCCCGACCGAGCCAGATCGGTGCATCGGGATCATCGCAATCCGGAATGCTGACCTCGGAAAGATTCTTCGAGAGAGCGAGAGACTTCGAGGTGAAGCCGCACGGCGCGGCGAATGTCTCGGGCGAAGCACCATCGCCCAGAAGGACGCGGAGCTTGCCAAACTTGGCAGTTACGGGAGCAGCCATCGCGGCCTCCTGTTCAGGTTGTGAGGGATGCCTCGATAGAGGCCGTGAAAATCAGAACGGCGTGCTTGGTTATGCCGTCCGGATCGCGGAAAACGCGGGAACTCGTGAACTCAAGATTTGCGAGGGCGTTGGTCGAAAGGCTGAACTCCTGTCCCTCGAGCGCAGCACGAATTGCATTTGAGATGCGCCGCGCCTCTGGAAGTCCGACCGCACGCGACCAGCCATCGATCTGAAACGTCACTTCAGATCCGACGATGCAATCGGCGGAGTCGGCGGCCTCGTCGCTTGGGCCGATCGTTATGTACGGGAACGCCGCGGTCGAAGGGACTTCGTCATAGACCTTCTGCCCGACCAACGCCGTCACACCCGCGAACGATTTCAGCCGCGCAACGATCGCGCCCTGCAGTTCAAGCGTGCCGTCTGCCATTTACTTGCGCCCCGCCGCGACCTGCTTGATTGCCTTGTTCGTTGCGCGCGTTACGCGGCTTTTGACCCGCTTGCGCACCGCCCTGTAGGACGGATAGAAGTACGGCCGGGCCGTCATATGTACGGTGCCGAACTCGACCCAGCGGGCGTAGTACGCCTGGTCGTTTCCGGCGTAGATGGTGATAAGAAGCCCGGCATCCTTGCGGGCCTGCGCTTTCGCGCTCCGCTTGATATTGCCGAGGATGATCGAACCCTTCGGCGGATCGCCCCACGTCCACCCAATGCTGTCGCGAAGGTCTCCCTGATCGACCGGAACAAGGCTCTTGGCCAGCGCGACGACCTCGTCGGCCCCCTGCGCCATCGCCTTTCGCATCTCCTCCTTGATGGCCTCGGGCATGCGCGCGAGCTTCTTTTGAAGCCCTCGCACGCCGCGGATGCGGCTAGCCATCAGGCAGCGACGCCCTTCTCGCAGAGGAAGTCGATCCACTGTCGATCGTCGGACGGCGTGATGTCCCGGATATTGTAGACGTCGCCGGTCCATTCGCCGCCAGTCGTAAAGACCCCGGAGTTCTCGTCGCGGATGCGCCAATCAGGCTCGACGCCGCGCGTCAGCACAGCCGAGCGGACCCGGATGATTTGCACATGCTTGTTCGCGAGCCTGGCGGCCATGACCTCCTCGCCCCCGCGAAGATGGATGAACTCGGCCCGGCAGTCGAACTGCTCGACCCATGTCGTTTCGGTGTTGCCGTAATCGGCTGGCGAATCCGGGTTGTCGATCTGGCGCCTGTCGAAAGCGACTTTCTCAACCAGACGACCGGCGCTAGGACGCTTCGGCATCGGTCACCGCGTTTGCATCAACTTTCGGACGCGCTGACTTTTCGGCAGAACCCGCAGATACAGCCGCATTCCCGATAGAGGCCGGCACACTGTAGACGCCGGGCTGATAGCGGATCTTTACGCCCGGACGAACCTTGTGCGTGTAGGTTTCCGTAACCCTGATCCACATCACCAGATCCTTTCCCAGATTTCGCCGCTCTGGATTTCGTCGAGCGTGAACTGACACGAGGCCAGCGAGCGCAGCCATTCCGTCCGGTCGGGCCGCGCCAGGTTCTCCAAATCGGCCAGAGCAGTCCGCCCGATCGGCGCCGCGGCGCAGGACGGGTGAACGATGACCGGAACCCCCAGCAGCACCGCCTCGATCGCCGCCACGCTGCCGTGCGTAATCAGGCAGTGGGCGTCGTGAAGATCGCGGTCGAGCGGCACCCGCGAGAATTTCTGCCGGACCACGACCCGCCGGCCGCACCCGATCAGGCTCTTGCGTGTTTCCTCGACCCAGTTCTGGACGCCGTGCAGTTCGGCGTAATGCTTTGAAGGCGCGGCGATGACGACCGTGCGGCCATCCGTTCGCCACGGGCGGATGTCCAGCCGGAGGCGGGCGAGGCGCTCATGGGGCGCATCAGGCCGGATGCCCTGCATCTGGTAACAGCCGACATGCCAGCGGAAATATTCCGGCCCCTTGCGCTTGATCCAGGTCACGCCGCCGCGGTTGAGATAGCCACGATCCCAGTAGACGAAGCGTCGGCCGCGCCTGATCCAGTCCTGGATGATTTCCTTGAATTCCATCTGGCTCCCGACGCAGGGAACCATGTCGTCCGGCAGATTCTGGATTTCGGCGACGCTCTGGGTAACGTGATCGAACCCCTTGGCGACCTGACTAATCAGGATCTCCTTCGGAGCCTGCATTCCAGCCTGCCAGTACAGGACCGCGTTACGGCGCCCAATGCTGTCGGACCCATGCGAGTTCATCGAGCATGTGCGCGGGGTCGCGATGGCCGGGGAAGATGACGATGCGCGCATTCCCCGGAAGATTTCCATTCCTGTTAGGCCATCCCGGCTTCTTAAAGCCGTACACGCCGTCAGTGTGTGTCCAGCCCGGCGTATCGGCCGGCATCTTGTGGGCGATCCATGTTTGATCGGAGCCTCGCCAAAAACCCTTGACCGTCGAAACCTTCTCTGCGTGCTCAACCGTGAAGTCGTGCCAGATTTCCGGATGGGCGCCGGCCTTCAGCATCAAGACCGACCCGTTGATTGGGTTCGGATTGAAGTGACCACCGCGCAGCACGACAAGCGCTTCCGGACGGCAGAACAGCGGGTCGAGCGGCCCCGTTATGACGACGTCGAGATCGAGCCAGACCAGACGCTCGATCCCGTGACGAGCCTGCCATTCCGGATCGAAGCAGCGAAGGCGGACATAACAGCCATCACGCACAGAAAGCAGTTCCGGGTTCTCGATCGGCATATCGTCGCCGATGCAGAGAAACCGATGGTTTGCCTTGAGGTTGCGGGCAACGCCGGCGCGAAGGCGCTCGACATACTCCGGCCCGTATTTATCCCCCCAGCGGAAGGTGACGACATGGATCACGGCCAGATGAGAACGTGGTCGCCGGAGATCACGGCGACCTCCTTCATCCCCCAGGACTTGAGGAGGTTCACGGCATCCCAGCGGCCGATCCCGTACCTCTCCGCGTGGCCGGGCTTCTGTTCGACCACGAGGACCGGGCAATTTTCCTTGATCGTGCGCTCGGCGCCGACAATCACGTCCCGCTCGTACCCTTCCACGTCGATCTTCAGGAGATCGACACCGGCCAGCTTCTCGTCGTCGAGGCGGACCATCAGAACCTCGTCGCCTTCGCCGACATGGGCGTTGCCGGAATTGTCGGCGACGCGGTCGATCCCGACCAGACCGCTCTTTGCCCCTGCCGCGTAGGGGCGCAGATCAAGCTTTTCCGGGGTGACGTTCAGCCGGAAGCACTCAAGGTGCTCCCCGGCGGGTTCAAAAGCCGTCACGCGGTCGAAATCCAGCGCCATCACTCGCGACCAGAGCCCGACATGGGCGCCAACATCGACGGCGTGGCCGCGATGCCTGACATGCGAGAGCGCGGCCTGATACTTGGCGAACTGATACGTGCCCTTGCCGTCGACAACAGGGCCGCCGGCGATCTGCCCTTCGAAATGCGTATCGCTGTCAGGAAGATAGATGCCGCGGACCTGCTTCATTTCCAGTACGCCTCTGTCCGCTTCACCCGGAGATCGTGTTTGTGCGACCGTCCGGCCTGCTTTCGCGGACCCTTGAGATGGTCGAGCCAGCGGCCCAGCGGCCCGTTGATGAGCGGATGGCTGGTCGTGCGGGCCTCTTGCGATAGCGACTTTGTCCCTACGCCAGCCCTCTTCACCACCTGCTCAAGAACAAAACTGTCGTGGAACTCAGCGAGGGCGAACAGTTCGTCGCCTTCATACATGGTCTCGAGGCTCGCCAGCATTTCGTCATTCTGCGGATGGCGCAGGTTCAGAATATAGAACCCGCACTCGGGATAGGCCTTGGCTCGGTCGAGCCATGCGATCCACTGGCCGTCGTCTGGTGCGAGTCCCTCAAGATCGGAGAGCGAGACCGGCGAGTGCGTCACGACATCGCCGTCGACCCAAATCAGATATTCCGCCTCAGTCGTGCGCGCCGTATGCAGCACCGCCGCAACCTTGTGCGCGAAGCGAATGGCATCCCATCTAAAATCCTTAAAGCGCCGCCCGGCGTGACGTTTCTTGAACTCGGCCAGCCACGGCGAGGACTCGTAGAGATCGAACAACGCTCCGCGGCCGAGATCTTCGCACCATCCGTCGGCGTAGATCGTCAGGGCGCAGTCTGCGGTCCAAAATTTCGAGAAGGTCTCGACCATACGCCGGCCGTAGAGATCAAGACCTTCCTTGTGGAACGTCGAGACCGCGTGAAATCTCAGGCGGCCCAATCGGCAAGCTCCGCACGCCATTCATCGGCGTATTCCGTGTCCTCATATCCCGGCAGGCAGGGCGATCCCTCGGTATGGTGGACGATCTTCGGGCCGATGGATGGGTCGGAATGCCCGACCAGATAGTTCCACTCCGGACCGAGATCGCCGATCTGGTCGTCCGCGAGCCAGCAGAAGCGATGGAGGTCGCGACCCGGAAGCGTATTGACCATCTCCACCGTCAGCGCGTCGTTCGCCGGGTGGTCGACATTGAACGCCATGACCGACGACCAGTTCTTGCGCGCATAACGAAGCTGCGCCTGGCCGACCATCTTCTCGCCTTCCGGCGGCTCGTGCCGGTGCTTGACGCACATCACGGCCTTGTCGGGATCGAGAAGATGCAAAAGCTCGACCATTGTGTGATCGCGGCCACGCACCAGCATGTCGCAGTCCATGAACAGCGCCCAGCCTTTAACCTGCCCAGGCATCTGCCGCGCGAGATACGGCACGAGGAACCGCGAGATCGCGAACTCGGTCGACATCGGGGCTCCCGAAATCACGTCCCAGAGTCGCCCGTCACGACGTTCGGTCGGCCGGGTGTAAAGACCCCTGCCCCGCAGATGGTCAAGCACAATCCCATAAACCGGGATATTGACGCGACCAGTGCGCTTCTCGACCGAATGGCGCGCAACGGCGAATGCCGCAGCCTCACGCGGATCGAACCCGATGTAGACAGAAAACTTCACGCCAGCGCGTCCTCAAATCTCATTTTCGGGAATGCCTGCAGGGCCGAGATCGGACTGCAGTTGATAACCTCGATGCCCCGATCCTCGAGCGCATAGGCGCCATCGTCGATGATCCTTGCCCACTGCTTGCAGTTCGGCGCCGAAGGCCCGCCCTTGTATGGATGATCGCCGAAAAAGTGCCGGCCGTTCTCGATGGTGAAATCGAAGCCGCAGAGAATGATTTTCTTCGCGCCGAACTGTGCCGCGAGATTGATCGCGTGGAATCCGGAATTGCCGCCCCAGCCGATCGTGCCGACATTGTCAAACAGGAACTCGCGCTTCTGCTTGGCGATTTCGACCTTCAGGAAAGAAAGTCCGCGCCATTGTTCCAGCGTGCGCGGGTTGAATGCGATCCGCTGGCCTTCGAACTCGACCACACCCTTATGCGCGACCCACCAGTGATGATCGCAGGCGTAAAGATACTCGGCCCAGGTGCAAATCTTCCATGCATCCTTGACCGCAATGAACTTCGCCCTGCCCTTGCCGATCTCGAGCGGAACATCGGCCACGCTCGGCCCGGTCGCCACGACGACGACCGTCTCGCCCGCCCAGTTCGGCCAGTCCATCAGGCCAGCGTCGGATCCCGAAGCGGATAGAGGATCGCTGTCACCGGCTTCGGCAGATAGCCGCGCTCGAAATCTCCGTCAGGATCATGATCGCGGTTGCGGTAATAGTAGCCGACCAGCATGGCCGTGGCCGTCTTGGCCTGGATCGGAACCTGGGTCTCATCGAATCCGCCGCCCGTGACCGGCGTTACGTCGTCCTCATCGATCTTGAGATACTTCAGAACGGCCGCAGACGCGGTTTCGATCAGCGCCTCGAGGAACGTGTCGTCATCGTCGAAATCGACGGCGAGAACCGATTTCACGAAGTCGAGCGTGACGAGTGAGATCGCCATCAGATTTTCACCGGCTTTTTCGGATCGATCTCGGCCTTAACGACCTCCTTGCCATCGCGGCCCTTCTTCACGGCCAGACGCCAGCCGGCGCCCGTTCCGGGCTTCTCATCGGTGTCCTTCTGCGCGATCCAGAACGAGCCACCCCAGGTCACGCCGGCGCCTTTGAGATAGGCTTTGCCTTCCTTGTAGACGCCGCGATCGAGAACGACGGGGAGCGGGAACGTCTTCACCTGCTCGCCGCGGACAAAGCGCAGCTCAAGCCCCTCTTCCGTCTCGGTCAAGTCGAGATCATCGAAGCCGAGGCCGTCCTTGCCGTCGGCGCCAGCAGCACCGTCCTTGCCATCCTTGCCGTCGGCGCCGACAAACACGCCGAGGTCTTTTGTCGTCCCGTCGCTCATCACGGCCATCAGTCGGCCGCCATCGGCGCGGAACAGGTCTTTGACGTCGAGGCCATCGCGGCCGTCCTTGCCATCGCGGCCGGGCGAACCATCCTTGCCGTCTACGCCGTCCTTGCCGTCCCGGCCCGGCTCTCCATCCTTCGGCGTAGCAACGGCCGCAACCGCTGCCTTCACGCACTCCGCCACCACCGGCTCAAGAACTCCCGCGCGTACCTCCGGCGTCGGAAGCGCCTTGATGCGGTCGTCGATCATTTTTTCGACGGCCTGCATGTCCGCATCCTTGCCATTTTCCGGCTTCGGCGCGTTTTTCAGTTCGGCGATCTCTGCGCGCAGCGGCGCGACGATGGCTTCAATGTGCCCCTTGACGATCGGCGCCAGGGCTTTCGCGATTTCCCGCGTGTCAAGCATTCAGGGCCTCGCGGAAGTCTTTTTCCAGCAGTGCGAGCGCGGCGCGCTCTTGCTCGGGATTGTCGTTCGCCGGGGCGGCCGGCGCCGGATTGTCGGACGCGCCCGTCGCGAACGGGTCTTCCTTGGCGTCGCGCTTTGCGAGCGCGGCCAGCGAAAAGTTCTGCTGCTGCAGATAGACCGAGGCGCCGCCGGTGACCGGAGCGAGATCGAGCTTCGCGCGCTTCTCGTCGATCGTCATGACGCCGGAGGCCTTTTCGAGCACTTCCATCTGCGTCGCGGCGTCCATGCGAAGAAGGTTGTCGAGATCGAACTCCGTCCCGAGAACCTTGCCGCCTTCTTTCGGCTCCGAAAGCCCAAGCCCCTCATCAAGGCAAAGCTCGATGTCCTCGATGTGCCGCTGAAGCGCCTGCGAATAATACTCGGTGTTGAGCGCCTGAATGTTGTTGTACTGCGGCATCTGTCCGACGCCGACCTTGTACGGCGGGACGTGGTAGACCGAGCAGCAGACTTCAGCCGTCCAGCGGAGTTGCTCGATGAGCTGTGAATCCTGCGCGGTGAGCGCGAGCGGCTGGTACTTCAGATCGTCGCCGACAACGGCGATCTTGCCGGCCTTCTCTCCGGTGAAGTTGTCTTCCCAGTATTCCTTGAGGCGGTCGGCGGTGTCTTGCTCGATGGCACCCGGCGCAATCAGGATGCCGCCCGGCTGGCTCTTGTTTCCGAAGAACCATGCCGAATTGTTCTGGATGCGGAGTCCCTGCGTCGCAGCAACGCCGGCGGCGAAGATCGGAGAGACTCCGACAAGCGGATGGAACAGGCAGTTAAAGCGGTCGTGAATGATCTCGGACGCCGGGACCAGAATCGACTCCTGCGTCAGTCCGGCGAGATTGTCATTCTGAAGCTGGTAATAGACCGTCCCGTCGTCCGCCACCATCGGAATGACACGGTTCGGATCGAGCACCCAGAGCTTCGTGACGACGCCGCGATTGTCGCGGCCCTTCAGGATGTACGCATTGCCCTTGATAAGTTTCGACAGAACCCAGTTTTCGAAGAACTGGATGCGGTTCTGATAGGCGTTCGGCTTCCGGAGCACCGGCGAAAAGGCGGAGCTTTTCGACTCCGACCAGATGCCGGTATTCGCCTCCTGCTCGACCAGCTTCAGGCGCAGCTTCGAAATATCCGACGCGATTAGCGTCATGCACGCGAAGACCGCGTGATAGGCAAGAACCGCGTCACGGTCGACCGTGACGTTCGTCTGCCATGCGCCGGTGAAGCTCTCGAAGAGACGAATCCAGCCGCGGTTTTCATTCACCGAGGCAAGGTTCGTCGCCTTCGTCTGGCGCGAGATATTGAAGCCGAAAAGGTTCAATGGATCAGGCGCCCTTCTCGGCGTCGGCCTTGGCCTGAAGCGCTTCGATGATGTCCTTCTTCTTCGACGGGATGTCGTCGCCCAAGATGTCCGCGGCGAGCGCCTTCCAGCTGAAGAAGTCCATCTCGTCGGCGTTGCTCAGAACATCGGCCACGGTCGAAACAGCGGGATCGGGCGCCGGCTTCTTCTCTTCCTTCGCGACGACGGCGCCCTTGGGCGGCAGCTTGCCCATCTTGCGGAAGATGCGCTCGAAACGGGGCTTGCCCATCGCACGGGTCAAGTAGCTCATCGGGAACCTCACAGAAAGGAGAGAGCCGGGCGCAGCGAACCGCGCCCGGCGTTGTCGTGCAGAGGGATTACGAACCGGATCCCGGCGCGTAGTTGACCGCGTTAAGCAGAGCGACCGCGGAGTCGCGACGCTTCGACCAGTTGATCGTGCGTTCGGCGCGGAAGCCGACCGCGTTGGTCTGCCACAGGCTGACCGTGGTCGTTTCCGTCGGCGAGTCGGCCGTCATGGTCGGCGCCGTATCCATCTCCAGCGAGGCTTCACGCGACATGTCGATCGCGATGCCGCCTTCGTCGGCCTGATAGATGTCCTGCGCGTTCACGAGGGCGATGTACGTGCCGCCCGTGATCGTGGGGACATACTCGGAGACGATGGCGGGAAGGCCGAAGAAGATGCCTCCGTTCATCGTGAGGCCGGGGAATTCCGGCTGGCCGAGCGGGTTGACCATCAGCGACAGCGCGAGCGCCGTCGTCGCGCTCATGATCCAGACGCCCGAGGTCGGCGCGTTGTTCGCGTCGATGAACACCTGGAACAAGGCCGCGACGTCCACACGCACCGCATCTGCATCCGTGCCGCTCGCACCCGTCGGCGAAACGCCGTTGGTGATCGAGGCAGGAGACACGCCGGCCGAGGCCGACTTCGCCGGGTCGATGAAGTCTGTGTCCAGACGCTCGCGAAGTGCGGCCGCGAGGCTGTCACGAACGATCATCTCGGCCGACGGGCTGGAGTCGCGCAGGATCTCTTCCGTCACGACCGCGATGTTCGCGACCTTCAGCGGTTCGAGAGTCGTGCGGTTGAACGCGAACGAGGTCAGCGGCTTCGCCTTGCCCTCGCCGACCCAGTAGCCCGAGCCGCCGCCGGTCTGACCGATCAGCGGAGTGCGGAACGGAACCGAACGGAGCGAGGGCACATTGCCCTGGCCGAACTTGCCGAGAATGGTCTGCGGACGAAGGAACTCGACGAAGTCCGCGAACGCCGACGTCTCCTCACCGACGAGTTGCGACCCCCAGGTCTGGCCGCCGGTCGTGGCGGCGGAAACGGCAGCCTTGGCGAAGAACCCGTGCGTCAGGGAGTCTTCACCGTAAAGACCCTTCGACAGTTCGATCGGCGAGTAGCCGTCGAGCTTGGCGAGCGCCTTGACGCGGGCGATACGCGCAAGCGCAACGCCGGGCTTCAGGGTCTCGCGGGCCTTCACCTGCGCCGGCAGGCGGGCGTCGCGGGCATTGGAGCCGTCTTTCTCACGGTCGACCACGACGGGCTTCGCCGCCGCGGCCTTGGTCGCCTCGAGCGTGCGGAGACGCTTCAAGTGCTCGTCGATCGACTTCACCTCGGCCTCAAGGCCGTCGTATTCCTCGGACTTGTCAGCGGCCAGGGTTTCACCCTTAGTCGCGGCCTCTTCCATGATTTCCGCCATCTTGGCGGCCTTCGATTCACGGGTCTCCGTGAAGGACTTGATCTGTTCAGCGATGTTCATATCGCTCTCCATGCGTTTCGGTTGAATGATCGAGACCACGGGGTTCGTGGCCTTGGCTGTTCCCGAGACGCCGGGCGGAGTTGGCCGATCTTCACCATCCGCTTTGCCGAGCGTGGCGCGGATTTCGGTGTCGATTGACTTGACGGTCGTGATCTTCGCGTCGGCGTTGGCCGGCACGGTCACAAGAGAGAGTTCGAGGACTTCGGATTCTGCGAAGCGGATGCCGCCGCTTTCCATGAATGCGTATTCGAGCGCGCGGAATCCGATTGAAACCGCCCGGACAAGTCCGGCCTTCACTTCGCCCCACGCGGTATCGACGCGATCTTTCAACGGGCCAGGTTCTTCGATCTTCGGCAGACGCGCCTCGAAGGTGATCCCGTCTTTCGTCGGCTTGTCGAACGTAACCGTGCCGACGGGCCGATCGCTGTCGTGCTGATGCAGCAGCGGCATCGGATTTGAGAACTTGACGCCAAGCGGCTCGACGATGTCGCCGACGCGATCCGGAGACGGAGTCGTGGCGACGCCGCGGATAATGCGCTGCTCTTCCTCGACCGCTTTCACGGTCAGGATCGAATAGGCACGATTCATTTCGGAGAGTCCCTTCAGCGCCCTATGGCGATCATCTGGTACTGAGGCTTGCGCTTCGGCTCGGGGTTGCGGGCCATCAGCATCGTCGCGTTGAACGCCGCGATCAGGGGGTCGATCTTTGCCTTGCCGGCGACTTGCTTCGTCACCAGCACGTTATTTCCGCGCTTTTCGACTTTCGCGTTCCCGACGACCCAGTTCATCATCGCCGAGCCGTCATGCTCCAGCGTGCCGTCGGCGAGCTTGCGCTCGAGCCCGAGCACCGCGCCGTTGAGCTTGTAGCCCTGGCCGATACCCTGCAGTTGCTTTTCGTCAATACCGCCGGCGACAAGCTCGTCGATCAGCGCCGTCACGCCGAACGGGTCCAGCCCGATCGCCGCCTCTTCGGGAAGAAGATCGGCGGCCTTCACGCGAAGGATAAGCGCGACAAACTCCTCGACGTCTTGCGTCGGGTGTTTGCAGATGGTGAGCGTGCCTTCCTTTTCGAAGTCCTTCAGCCGCGGCGCTATTTCTTTGCGAAGCTCAAGCACATCCGGATGGCACCAGGCGTGAGCCCAGAGCAGCCATTTCCGCGTATCGCGATCGCGGCCGAGCAATACGAGCCCGAGAAGATCGTCCAGACCACCGCCGTCGCCGCCGACCACGACGACGTCACAGCGGGCAAGAAACACTTCGAGGTCGCGCAGCGCCCTGTTCGCACAGCCCTCCCAGTGCTTGGCGCCGGGCCAGCGGTTCTGTGCGAGCCGCAGACCAATCTCGACGTTCAGATGCTTCGCGAGAAAGACCTGCAATTCGCCGCCGGTGGCTGTCTTGACCTTCTCCAACTCGTCGACCAGCCATTCGAGGTCGACCGAAACCCCAAGGTTCGGATTTGTGACGTAGAAGTTCGCCGGTTCGAGATAGGCCTCGGCTTCGATCATCTCCTCCGGAAACTCGAACAGCACCGGAAGGAACTTCTTGTTCTCGATCGAGCCGTCGCGCACCGCGCGCGCATAGTCGAGTTTCGTCTTGAATACCCCGGCCGGCTCGGCGTCGGCCTGCGTCGACAGGAAGATCACGAACCCTTCCGGCCGTGACACCTGGCCGCCGGTCGCCTCGCGAAGCATCGCGTCGGCGTTTGCCTTCTTGCCGAAGAGCCAGAGCTCGTCGACCAGAACGAATGATGCCTTCTTGCCCGAAACCGTTTCGTTGTCCGCGGCAACGACCTTCAGAACCGCATTCGTCGTCTTGTGCGTGATGGTCCGCGTATGGTCCTGCACATGCAGGAGACCGCCTTGCGCGTGGTCAAGCTCCGGATCTTCCCGGATCATGTCCCGCGCTGGCTGATAGGCGTTGTTCGCGACCTCGATCGTCGGTGCCAGGATCAGGAGCTCGGCGGAGTGCCGCCAGTTCCGGATCAGCGCCGTGACCATGATGCCGGCGGCAATGGTCGACTTCGAATTCTTCTTGCTGATGAGCAGGAAGAATTCGCGAATCAGGCGGCGAGCCAACTGCGGATCATACGAACCGAAGATCGCGGCGACAAAATCGAAGACCCACTTCTCGCAGGCTTCGCCGAATGTCGGCTTGCCGGGCGCATCGACAATGCGCAGCGATTTGAAGACCTCGAGCGCCGCTTCCGCTTCATCCGCATATAGCGGGCTCGGGATCAGCGACCGTTTTTGGACAATCCGCTCGCGCCAGTCTGGGCAAGCGGTCGACCACTCCAGAGGTCGCATCAGTGTGTCGCGTTAGCTTTCGGCGGCGGCGGCGGAGCAAACTTGCCGCCAGGCTTCGCCACCTCTTCAGCGCCGCGCTGGCGCTCGGCCTTCTTGCCACCAGGAGAGGCGGCCAACGTGTCGGCAAGCGTTTTGGCGGCTAAGGCCAGCGATTTCAGCACATCGGAGCGCTGCTTCAGCGAGACGGCCTGCTCGATCGCCTCCTTCGCCTGCTTTCCGGATTCCGTCCCGGTATCGATTACCAGATCAATAATTTGCTCGAGCTCGCCGATCTTCTTTGTCGTGGCGTCGAGTTCGTCGAGAAGCCGGAGCGTCAGGTTTCGGCCGCGACCGACGATGGCTTCTGGGCTCGTCGTCTCCGGTGTCACAGGGGTCGGAACGATGGTGATCGTACGCGGCTCGGTACGCACTTCGGGCTGCGTACTGGGTTTAACCCAGTTCTCAGCCTTGGCCCTCTTCCGGATGGCGCCTTCGGTTACAGAGTACCACGCGGCAAGCGCGCGATTAGACATTGATCCGGCTTCATAATCTCGCCTGATAGCCGGCCAGTCGATCTGTTTCATCGGTGGTACGCATGTCCAGTACGCACCCTGAAACTCTCCACCAAGGAAAAAATCTCTCCGTGAG
>CAZVTK010000041.1:0-31834 GCA_964629765.1 uncultured Mesorhizobium sp. | reverse complement strand
TGCGTCAACTCATGAACGAGCGTCGCGTAGTAGGCTTCCGGGCTCTCGAATGCCTCGAAGGGCGGCATGCGCACAAGGTCGGTTGCAAGGCTGTAAGATGCCCCCGGGCCACCATGCCGGACGGTTGCACCGGTTGCCAGCACGAAGGCATCGGCATGGGCAATGCGCTGCGCTGGCTCCAGCCGTGCCAGGGCTTGGGCGTAGTATTGCGCGGGCAGGTTTTCCACCTGCTCGACGTTGAAGACGGTATAGCCCTTCATGAAGGGGATCGACCGCTCCAACTCTTCGCCGGTCTGCGTGTCCTCTTCGGTGCGGGTCAGGGTTGAGGCATAGACGACAAGGCTGCCCCGCTCGCCTTTGCGAACATGGCCGCCCAATTCCTGCGCCTGTTTGAAGGTCATCCAGATAGGCGCGGCATAGCTCCGCGCCACGGTCTCGGCCCAGAGCATCAGGACATTGACGCCCCGATAGGGCACACCGTTGGCCCGCAGGGGACGCGTGATACGCTCGGCGGCGTGCTCAACGCTCCATGGCCGGTGCCACGGCTTTACGCCCGCCTCCAGTGCCGTGATGATGGATTGGGTGACGCGTTCATAGATGTCTGCTTTCATTGCCTTTTTCCTTTGGTAGTGGGTTGCGCATGCAACCGACTAGCCAAGCGGCAATGAGCGGGGGTTGGTCGTCACAGGCCGGGAACCGCCCGAAGGGGAACCGGGTGGCGCGGGCCGGGAGACGGAGCGAAAGCGGAGGCGGACTACACGGCCCGGCGGTTTCCGCCCGGAGCTATAGCGTAGGGTTCAGCCTTGACGGCCTGGGGGCCGCAGGCCCCAAGACAGAAGGCAATGGGTCAGCCGAAGGCTGTCATGCGATGGTATGCGCGAGGGATGAACGCCCGACGTGTGGAGACGGCGCCAGCGGGCTCCGTTCAAGACAGCCCGGTCGGCGAAGCCGACGCGCCAAGACCAATAGTGACGCAAGCCCTTGTGGTCCCTAGCACGCCACAGTCGCCTTCGCGGGAAGGCGTTCCAATGTGGCAAAGTAGCGGGCTCTCGCTTTAGAAAACGTCGATCTGCTCCTTATCCAGCCACTCTTGCGACTTAATAGACGCCGCAGCTGGATGCTTTCCAAAGGTATGACGGATGTTGGACAGGCTGTTAAATACGGACCAAAGAAGCGATCGGCGCGTCTCGTAGTATTCGGCTGAAAACCGGTCGCGACTGAACGTGTGGGCCGGACCCTGGCGCTCTTTTCGTACCTTCCGCAGCGGTGCGACAATTACCTCTCGAAACGCCTTTTCGTCGGCCCAGACGATTTCGGCGAGCAGCCATTCTTCCAAAAGCGTCAGCGATCCCTTCTTTTGAATTTCGATTTTGCCATCGGCCCGTGCAACCTCAGTTTCTAAGGGTAGCTTTCCGTCAAAGAACTTGAGATTGATGCTGTCCGACAATAGCTTGTCGAGCGCCATGACAAAGCGATCATAATTCTCGCTCGTAGGCCGTAGAAACGTGGTCAATCCGATTGGCACATCGTCAATTGGGAGTGCGCGAAAGAGCGCGGTGCCCCAGACAGCCTCGGACATCTGGTTGATAAGTTTCATTTCTTCGACGATCGCATAGCGTATGGATCTATTTTCCCAAAATTCGCCGAGCACGCTTGATTGAAAATACTGCCGGCACATCTGCACGCCGTCTGGAACAAGATAGCTCATCCAATATTGCTGATGCTCGGGCGAAAGACCCGTGAGATAGCGGAGGTAGACGATGAGGTGGGGAACGAGCTTGTCCCGAAGGCCCAAGCCGAATGTCTGCAGCGAGACTTTGTCGCGCTCGGGGAACGTCTGATCCTGAAACGATTCGTCACGAATTGACATCCGACCCATGTAATCATTGAAGTGGACGAGATACCTCGGGTCGTTGCTGTAGCGCTCAAGGGCAGCCATTTCGAATGCCCGGAACGCCAGTTGAGCTTCGCCTCGCACCAAAGCCTTGGTGAAGGGCCGGTCATTCCACTGGGAGACATCGACACGCTGATCAATCTCGGCGGCCGACGGGTACAGCGTGAACTGGTCAAGCTCCTCAGTTTCGAGAAGTGGCAGCTGGTTCCCGGGCGGCGGTTCAGGGAACCGTTTAATGTGCATATTGGCGTCATTGCGTGAAAAGACGCAGGATATGCGGCCCTCAGACACGAGCTCTGCTAGGTTTGAGCGGAGGCGGTTCTGATCGCCATCCATCCGCAACAACGTGGCGGCAACCAACCCGTTGAACGACTCTACTGCTGAGCTCTTGATATAGGAAGCGCAGATTGCTTCGAGAAGGTGGTCTGAGGACATGTCTCGAAGCGTAGAGCTTATGGCGATGCCAAGGCAACCGCGTCATTCGGCAGGACTGTAATTATGCAAATCACAGCTGTAACCGTCATTTTCGCCCTTTGAAAGTGGATGCTCCCACGGCAAGTTAGCGAGGTGCAAACTTCGTTACTATGCGAAGGGCGATCGGGGGAACGTCGGTGTATCTCGCAAATTTATCCATCACAAATTTTCGGCGCTTGCAGAACGCTGTTTTGAGCTTTCAACCGGGCTTGAACATTATCGTCGGACCAAACAACATCGGGAAGACCGCAGTAGTTGATGCCCTGCGTGCGCTTTTGGCCGGTGTGGACGACCCATATCCAAGATTTACCCGTGAAGACGTGCATTCCCCAAAAGGTGGGGCAGCCAGCGGGGAGATCGTCTTCGAGTACGTGTTCCGTGATCTCACCACGGATGATGAGGCGGATTTCCTACATGCGCTGCGACCCGACACAAACGGAAAATTGGAAGCAGTCCTTGGTGTTGCGTATGGCGATCCAGACAAGGCTGGCAGGCTGAGGGTCAGGAAATGGTGTGGCGATCATCAAGACGTCATGGTCACGTCAACGATGTTGGAAAACTTGCGAAGCGTGTACCTTCAACCGCTGCGCGACGCAGAACAGGGATTGCGTCCCAGCCGAAACAGCCAGCTCTCTAGGCTTTTGCACCTCCTGTCAGACGACGCCGGGAAGACGGCAATCGCGACAGAATTGAGCCAACTTGACGCCAAGCTGAAGACGTTGAAGCCTATCGTTGATACCCAAGACGCCATCACCGGTCGGCACAAGACAATGCTCGGAGCCGAGCTTGCTCAGGTGCTGCATGTGGAGCTCGCAGGCAGCGACTTTACCAAACTGGCAGCACGCCTATCGCTCCTTGTGGACGCTTTTGAGATTGAGCGTAACGGGCTGGGTTACAACAATCTTATTTTCATGGCAGTTGTGCTGAGCGAGCTAGCAAAGAACGCTGACGCCGGTTTTCGCAGCCTTATCGTTGAAGAGCCCGAAGCTCATCTTCATCCTCAGCTTCAAGCAGTGCTGCTACGCTATCTCTCAAGCATCGAGAGCGCAGTTGGCGAGAAGCCAGTACAGGTCTTTGTTACCAGCCACTCTCCAAATTTCGCCAGCATCGCTGATCTGAATTCGATTGTTTGCCTGGTCGATACCGGTGCAAAGATCGAGGTTTTTCACCCCCGGACAGTGAAATTCGAGAAGGGAAAGCGGGAGAAGCTGAAGAGGTATCTCGACGTGACGCGTGCAGAGATTTTCTTCGCACGGAGAGTGATTTTCGTGGAAGGGGCGGCCGAGTTGTTGATGGTTAACCTGCTGGCGTCGAAGGTTGGGTTTGATCTCAGAAATCACGGCGTGAGCCTCATCAGCGTCGAAGGTTTGAATTTCGACTCGTTCATGCCGCTGTTCGGAAAGGATGCCATCAAGATTCCCGTGTCGGTGATCACGGATGCTGACCCCCAAAAGGCTGGCGCTGATGGGAAGCTGGAAGCCCATTATCCAACCTCCAATGAAGCGATCAACGTCTCGGCGAACACGGCCTCTATGCAAGGACGTGAAGACGACCATGTGAAAGTGTTCTTTGGCAAGAAAACGTTCGAATACGACTTTGCGCTTGTTGAGCAGAACCGGAAGGCAATGCTCATGGCGTTGAAGGACATCCATCCCGGTATCGGCAAAGACCTAGAGGTCGTGGTTAACGCCGCGCCGGACGATCAAGCGAAAGCGATGGCACTCTTCAAAGGTATGTTTGAGCGCAAAGACAACAATGTGCAGAAGGGCAAATTTGCGCAGGCACTCGCGGCAAGGATTCTTGACGATGGGTTGGACGTGGCCGTGCCCGCTTATATTCAAAACGCGGTCAAACACGCTTGCCAGAAATGATTGCGCTCTCGGATCAGCAAAAGTCTGTGGTGGAGCTGCCTTTGGAGCCGCTCGCCGTGACCGCATGTGCAGGCAGCGGAAAGACCAAGACCGCTGTCCACCGACTTGCCGAGATACGTCGGCGTCTGGAGGACAGACACGGAATTGTCGCGCTCCTATCGTTCTCAAACGTGGCCGTTGACACGTTTCGGAAGGACTATTTAGCGCTGCTCCGCTCGAACTCAGACTTGCGTTCCTATGGGGTAGAAATTGACACGGTGGATGGCTTCATCACAACGAATGTGCTTCGCCCGCATGGTCACCGTATTATGGGCTGCAAACGCACGCCATTTCTCGTTGAAGGCCGCGAGCCATTTCTGAAGAACTTCAACGTCTGGGACGGCGCGAAGCCGCAGCCGACAACGGACATGAACATCTCCGTTGAGAACGGGTTATTTATTTTCAAAGTTGGACGTAACGCTCCCAAACAGGTGGCTGAAGCAGAGGCCACGAAAGCGCTTTCAAAATTAGGGGCGGTCGGCGCGTATTCGCACGCCTCGGCGCGATACTGGGCGCTTAGAGTTCTCAAAGAAGAAAATTTTGTGCTGCGTGCGCTTGCTCGACGCTATCCTCATGTTCTCGTCGACGAAGCCCAAGATATCAGCCCAGAACACGAGGCCATCCTCCGGCTTATGGTTTCCGCCGGAACAAGGCTTTCGCTGATTGGCGATTCCCATCAGGGAATTTATGAGTTCTCTGGTGCGAACGGCGTGTTCCTGTCGAGCTACGGAAAGCAGGCCGGAGTCACAGACAAGCAGCTGACGGTAAACTACCGCTCAGTGCCTGAAATTGTTGAAATCGCAAACAGGCTATCCGGTCGCAATGACACTGCCGATCGCGCCCCGCCGAAGACGCTAAGCGGCGCTTTCTATCTACCATTCAAGAAGTCGGAGAAGGATAAGGCTCTCACAACGTTTGCTAGCATGCTGCAAACAGCGGGTATCCCGCAACATGCGGGCGTCGTCGTTTGCCGCTCATCCGAATGGGCTAGTCAGTGGAGCGGCGCAGACGACGGTCAAGGAGTTGGTGTTGTGAGGGCCTTCGCGGATGCCGCAATCTTCCGTGACAAGCTCAAGCGATTTGATGATGCTTACAAAAATGCATGTGTTGGTCTTGTCGGCTTGCTCGCCGACGATCATCGCGACCTCGTTTCAAAGTTGGCACGCCCCACCGGCGATTCAGAACTGCGAGCATTGCGAAGAGCGATCTGGGGCTTTGTTCGTGAACCGGATGCGGGCCTTCCGTCGGGGATTCTCGTTGCAGACACACAATGGCATCCTGAGTTGGTCAAGCGTGCCAAGGCATTTGTTGCATCATTGGAATCCAAGTTTGGACTTAAGCCCGGTGATAATTTGGGGAATAAACTCGCGAAACGGGACCTACTCCATCAGCCATTGATCCAATCGCCCGATCTCGCCCAGCCAGCTGCAATCCAGTTTCGCGTATCGACGGTGCATAAGGTGAAGGGGGAAAGCCTGGATGGCGTGATGTACGTCGCCAGCAAGGAGCACGTTGACGGACTTCTGAATGGAACGAATACAGAGCTCGGCCGGATCGGATATGTCGCGGTAACGAGGGCGCGGAACCTTTTCGTCCTGGCCGTTCCTGAGAATGCTTTGAGCGACCTTGAGCCTCGGTTGCTGAAGATTGGCTTCAAGAAGCCAAGCTGAGCCGACCCAAAGCGATTGAGCGCAAGCTTCGTAAAGTGTAACTTGACACAATACGATTCGCATTATATGCTTATCATATGAGGATTCGGAACGTCCTGCATAAGGGGCTTCGGCGTCTTGTCGAGGATGATGACGCGAGCGGGATTCAGGCGGCAGTAGCAGAGAAGCTGCGTCGCATGATCTCGTTCCTCCAGGACATGGAGCGCGAGGACGAGCTTCGCACCGTGCCAAGCTGGAAAGCCCACAGGCTGACCGGCGACCGCAAGGGCACCTGGAGCCTTTTTGTCACCAAGAACTGGCGGCTGACGTTCCAAATCGACCAGAACGAGATTGAGATCATCGACCTCGATTACGAGGACTACCATTAGGAGGTAGGTATGAGCACGAATATTGGTATCCGCATGAAGAACCCGTCCCATCCCGGCGGGTTCGTGAAGTACGAGATCATCGCGCCGCTGGACCTATCGGTAACGGACGCAGCCAAGGCGCTGGGCGTCACGCGTCCTGCGCTATCCGCACTGCTGAACGAACGCGCCGCCCTTTCCCCGGAAATGGCCCTTCGCATCGAAAAGGCGTTTGGCGTGTCGATGGATACGCTGATGCGGATGCAGAACAGCTTTGACATCGCCCAGGCGCGCAGGCGCTCCGGGGAAATCAAGGTTGCCCGTTATGCGGGCGGCAATTCCGGCGACCCGAGCCCGGCGCTGGCGTAGCTTACCGACGCAAGTGAACGGGGATCGCAACTCAAGAGTCCGGACAATGGAGTTCCGGCGATATATGCGGGTGAATGAGTTCGCACGAGCCGTCTCCGCATTGGGATTGATGCGGGGCGGCCACGTCGGGGATCACCTTCTCGAAGCCTGGGACGCGCTGGGAGTTCTCAAGCCGCGCATCCGGCTGCGCTGGCCGGACACCATCGCGCGTCGAATTTGGAAAGAGACGCACGAACACATTCCCTGCCAGATGAAGCTGCCGGTTGAGCCGGATGGTGCGGCTTGGGAAACGGCGATTGAACTCGATGATGCGTTACACCGCTGGCAGCGTCCACATGTCTACGAGCTCTCCACCCACCCGCTGGACGAACCGGCGCCCAAGTTCGCCCCTTTCATCGAATACCCGCATACCTTGCCGTTTCAGCGGTGGCTTGAACGGCGCGTCGATGTCAGCAATGATGTTTATGAAACCCTGTATGACGACGTAAACGTTAGCGACTACTATTCGGGCTGGCAGATCCTGCTCGCGGCAGAGATTGCCGATGCCGGTATACACATTCCGCTTAATCTCTCGGATGAGGCAGTTTTCCGGGAGGCGGAGGAAGCGATGAAAGGCGGCTGCATGCCGCCGAAGGCGTCCTATTCCTTCAACCTGATGCCGGTCCACGCGCGACGGGACTTCACACGGCATGAAGCGGCCCTCGATGCCATCGTGTGGTTCTCGGAAGAGCGGCTTCGGGTGCTCTCAGCAATCAAGGTGGAGGACGGCAGAAGACGTTTCCGCCTAAGCGACGAGCAATTGGAACACTATGAAACCCGCAGCCGCGAGCTTGCCGCAGAGGCGTGGTGTCGCTTCAGGATCGACGGTGATGCCTTGGTCGCCGCAATGCGCTTCTTGGCCGAATACTGGTCCGCGTGGAACAGGCTTGGTCGGCCGCTTGTCGCATCCGCATACAAGGATACGCTCTCAGGCGCGGTGATTCTTGCCCGATATTTCGACGGAACCACCTTCAGCCAACTGAAAGTCCGCGTCGGCAATGTCGGCGGCTGGTTTAAGCCAATCTTCGACGTGATTTGGCCGGATTGGGCCGAGGACGAGCAGGAACGCGCACGGCTGACCTTGAAGGGCATCATGCGTTCTCTTCCCGACCATGCGCCCAGGGTCACCGAGCAGGAGATCGATGGTTTCGTATCGTTCCTGGCGACAAATGGGCTGGAAGCTTTTTTCTGGCGGCTTCGGTCATTCGAGGAACACGACCTGCGCGGCAACGAGTTTGCGTCACAAGGCATGCGCAGCGACATTCAGGGCATGGCGATCGTTGTCGAACATCTGACCAGAACGTTGGGAGCCAAAGGCGAGCAGATCTATGATGGCTTCAAGTCCCTGTGGGGGCCCGAGATCGCCCGCTCGCTTGCCCGCAGCGATGTTACCGACTTAGCGCGCAACGGTCGCTACAAGACAGACTGGGCGTTGTTCAAACGCGACGTGGCCGCCCTGCGAGGCACAGAGCAGGGCGAATTGCTGGCCGATCTCGTAACGGCCCAACGCCTGCGCGGCGCTGTGCATGAGATGCTGCCTGAAGACGACCATTTAGAACTGGAAGCCCTATTCGTCGGCCTGATGCGGGCGGCAGTCTACACGTATGCGGAGGTAAAACGACATCGCCCTGCGGCGCCAGACCGGCTGCCTTCGGAAACGAAGTGACGGCAAGACGACGTGCCCTTACGGCAGAATGTGTGAAGGGGGCAGCGAACTCTTCCGGCGCGTGGTCCAGCGGCAAGACGCTGGTGGCATCCAACCGGCGGACGGTTGGCCATGGGGTCTCGGGGAGATCGGAGGCTCCCTAAGCGCAATGGAACGGCGGACGTTCCTCCATGGTTCGGTGCCGGTGGAGCGGGAAGGCTCCGGGTCCGGCGAATGGGAGCCATGAGGGGCGGCGATACGCCCCTTGGTCGATGGGGTGCGGGGAGAGCGAAATCTCCACAGCGAGTGATCAACTGGCGATACGGTTGGATGGCGCGTAAAGGCTCAATGCCGTCGATGCGCCATAGGCCGGGAGGGATGCAACGGGAGGCGCGCAGCGGGCCTCCCTTGCCAAGATGGTGCGGTAGTACCGCACACATCTTGCATGATGTCGGAAGCTTCATTCTTTGTGGCCGGAAGACCTTGGGGAGACATCCCTGAAGACCTCCGGCGCGTGGCCTGGGTCGAACACATGCTTGCGGCGAATGCGAGGCCGCCTCTTGTATTCGGCGAGGCGGACGCTGTCAGTTGCTGCGCCTGTATACCGAGATCAGGGCAGAGACAACGCAGTCGGAACATACCCTATTGATTCTTCTACGGCGCATTCCTACGATCAGAATGGGCGCTTGGGGGAGGGTAAAAATGAATCAGTCTAATGATCATACAGATAGGCTCAAGGCTTTTGAAATTTACAGGCAACGCGCTGTTGATGAATATAATTTCATAAGCCAGAGGCTAAATTTATTGGTTTTAGTTGAGGGTGTATTGCTAGCCCTTTTTGCAACGGCCTTATCTGCAAGTAACTCTGACAAAGCGGCAACCCAGACAATTCTCGATGCAAATGCGCTGAATACAGTTCTCGGTTGGACGGTATTTTTTGGAATACTCGTTTCTGTGTTCAGTTTTCTCTCGGTTCTAGCCGCCGTATGGGAGGTTGAGCACCTTAAGAGGACATACAGCACGCGCTATCTAGATGACGGTGACCCGACTCAGAGTGCTCCTTGGCTTAAATTAACGGGCCACGGAGGGCGGTATTTTGATTTTCATGTACTAGGCCATTTGTTGCCGATTAGCCTACCAATCATTGTCGTTTTTTTGTGGGCAGCTATTGCCGCGCCTATGATTTTTAACTGAGGTCAGTTGATGCCAAATGCTCGCTGAACGCATTTCGCGGCGACGTTAGCGGCGCGGTCGGCCAATGGCGGGGAGCCGACAAGAACGCTAAGTGGACCTGCCAAGGCGAGTCCCAACCCAGAGAAAGTGGCCTTCACAAGGGCCGCAGAAGCTGAATTTGCTGTCAGGAATCCGTGGTCATCAAACAGCCAGCCTGCGGCTTCCCAACCAGCATAAAATGCAGCTCCGGACGCTAGAAAAGGTGTCAGTATAAGAACGGACGCGCCTGCAGCCCTTGAAAAAACATCTGCAATTCTTTCCATGATTTTTCCAAAGTATTATTATATAAATCATTAATTGTTAAGATATATTACATGCGCATAAAGTATGTCAAATTTTGTTGTGGCGTTGTATTATTTTTTCACTCTGACGGATTCACATGGCGCGTACGTCCTTAAGGCTGTCACGCCGCGCAGGTGAGATGAATCCGGACGCATTCCTCTCCAGCCAAGCAATCCGCTGATCCATTTGCTGCATGACGGCCAACAGCCCGGCACGACGGTTGACGGGCTTTGTGCCTACGGGGCCGCAGATACGGATGATCTCCAGCAGATGCGCCAGCATCATATCGCGGATCGGCGCATCGGGGCGGTCCCGCTCCATGACATGGAAATGATACCGCCAGTGGCTTTCGGCAAAATGATAGTCCGGCTCGCTGGCCGGTGATTTCAACCCGTTTTTGGCGCGGACCCGCGCGAGGTGGAACGTCAGCAGATCGTGCTCATAGGTCGCGCTCTCGCGGTCGAGTTCGGCCAGTGGGTCGCCGCCTTCATAGAAGTCGGTGAACAGCGCCACCTCGAAAAAATACACCCTGACCTTTCGGAATATTCCCACCACGGCGTTGACGCTGAGGCCGCAGGCCCGCGCCGTGTCGGTGGCGGACTGGTCCCGCACGAAACTCATAAGCACCTTGCGGAAGCGGTATTCGCTGATCTTGGCCGAGTGATAGAGGGGCCGGGATACGCGCTTTGTCTTTGCTGATTTCCGCGCGGACATGGGCGGTAATTCCGTCAACGGTGACAACAGGATAGCAGCACCGTGCATCCTGCCAGCGGCGATTCTGCTTGTATAGGGTCGGTGCTGCCCCTCTGGCGCGGCGTTGACCGGGCGGCTATCTCCGAAAAGCCAGCCTGCGGGCCGGTTCGAGCAGACGGAACAAGGCTTTTGAAGCCGGAATCCGTGTTCAACCGGAGAAGCAGGCCGTGCATGACTGTCTTTCCTTTATTCCATGCCTGCCGCTGCCAGTATCGGCGCGGCAGGAAACTAGGACTATATTCCTTGCAGATTGCAAAGTGATCCGGTATTCTAGGTCGTTCGTCGCAACAACAGGCACGGGAGGCCGGACATGACGAACGACATGCCGTCCGGCCCATTCCAAGACGACCCTCAGCCGCCGCAGGCGGATGCCGGGCATTTCCCGGCGCTGACCTTCAATCCCGACGATTACCGCGCCCATCTTGAGGGCGGCGACCTGACCCGCGAACAGGAAGACGCGCTTCTGCAAGCGCTGTGGCTGGTCGTGGTCGGCTTTGTCGATCTCAGCTTCGGGGTCCACCCAATCCAGCAGGGCCGGGCCGATGTGCATAAAAGGCGCGGAATGCTGGAAGCGGATTCCGCGCGCATGGTATCCTGTGCCCACGCCTTCAGGGAGATGTCAGACAACACAGATGCCGCCGCGCCCGATCAGGGTAAGGCGGCGGGAAGCGAGGATTCATGAAGCCAACAGGAGAACAAAACCCCCACGCGGATCGCGCGGTGATCTATTGCCGCGTGTCGAGCGTGGCCCAAATGCAAAAGGGCCACGGCATATCCTCGCAGGAAACCCGCTGCCGCGAGTTCGCGCGCATGAAGGGCTATGAGGTGGCGCAGGTGTTCAGCGACGAGGCCGTGTCCGGCGGCCTCATCACGCGGCCCGGCATTCAGGCCATGCTTTCCTTCCTCAAATCCAGCCGCAAGACCGGCTCGAATGTCGTCATCATCGACGACATCAGCCGCCTCGCGCGGGACATCAAGGCGCATCTGGAACTGCGCAGCGCCATCGCCAATGCAGGCGCGCGGCTGGAAAGCCCGTCCGTCGAGTTCGGGGAGGATTCTGATTCCATTCTGGTCGAGAACCTGCTGGCCAGCGTCTCCCAGCACCAGCGCCAGAAGAACGCGGAGCAGACCCGCAATCGGATGCGCGCCCGTGTGATGAACGGCTATTGGCCGTTCGTGACCTCTATCGGCTACCGCCATGTCTCGAAGTCCGGCGAGGGCCGGGTGCTGGTCCGTGACGAACCTGTTGCCTCGATCATTCAGGAAGGCATGGAAGGCTACGCCTCGGGCCGGTTCCAGACGCAGGCGGAAGTGAAACGCTTCTTCGAATCGCAGCCCGCCTTTCCCAAGGACGGCAGGGGTCAGGTCCGCAACCAGCTTGTGAACGACATCCTGACCAAGCCACTTTACGCGGGCTATGTCGAAGCGTCCGATTGGGACGTGTCCCTGCGTAAGGGCAAGCATGACGGGCTTGTCACCCTCGAAACCTTCGAGCGCATCCGCGAACGCCTGACGGAGGGCGCGAAGATGCCCATGCGTCCCGATCTCTGCGGCGACTTCCCTCTGCGCGGTGCTGTCGCCTGCGGCTGCTGCGGCAAGCCGCTGACCGGGTGTTGGTCCACCGGCAAGATGAAGACGCGCTACGCCTATTATTACTGCTTCGCCAAGGACTGCGCGCGCAAAGGCAAAATGATCCGCCGCGACCATATCGAGGGCGCGTTCGCGGAACTGCTGGATGGCCTCACGCCCGCGCCGGGCCTGTTCAACGTCACGCTGGCGATGGTGCGCGATGCGTGGAACCAGCGCCGCGCACAAGCCCGCGCATTGGCGCTGTCCTGCGAACGTGAAGCCGCGAAGGTCGAAAAGCAGATCGCGACACTTCTGGATCGAATCGTGGAGTCCGGCTCGTCCACCGTCATCGCCGCCTATGAGAAGCGCATCACGGAACTGGAACGCGGGAAATTACTGATCGAGGAAAAGCGCCAAACCACGCGCCAGCCGGGCAGCACGTTCGAGGAGACCTTCAAACTCGTGTTCGACTTTCTCGCAAACCCTGCAAGGCTCTGGCGTTCGGGCAGATACGATCTTCGCAAACTGGTCCTGCGGCTCGCCTTCACCGACCGTCTGGCGTGGTCGCCGGACGGCGGGTTTCAAACACCGCACATGACCTTGCCGTTCAAGATGTTGGGAGATGCAAACATGAGAGAAAACACAATGGCGGAGAGGATGGGATTCGAACCCACGAGACCCTTTTGAGGTCTACTCCCTTAGCAGGGGAGCGCCTTCGACCACTCGGCCACCTCTCCGGTGCGGTCCCTATGGACCGCCATTTCGCGAGTTTCAAGGCTTTTTCCCGACCGGTGCGCGTGCAGGCGGGAGCGGCTCGGCGCTCTACGCCGGCCCCCCGCCCGGTTCGCGCGCGAAGGGACGCGCGCCGTGCTCCAGAACCGCCACGCAGTTGGTCAGGTCCGCGGTCGCCAGGTGGGCGTAGCGCATCGTCATGGCAAGGGTCCGGTGGCCGAGCCACATCTGCACGCGGCGGATGTCGATGCCGCCCCTGACCAGCCGCGTGGCGCAGGTGTGGCGCAGCACATGGGGCACGAAATCCCCGTCGTCGGCCAGCCCCATCCCGGCCCGCGCCTCGTTCCAGACGGCGCGGTAGAGCGGCCCGGTCATGCCGGCGAAAGGCCCTTTCGTGCCGCCGCGCCGGCGCTCGGCCGCCTTCGCCGCGCGGCCGGTGAGCGGAACGGTGCGGCTGTACCCCGATTTGGTCATCCAGAAGGTGACGTTTCCGTCGCTGAGGTCGGGCCAGCGCACCCGGAACGCCTCGCTCAGCCGCGCGCCGGTATCCACCAGGAAGACGCTGAGATCGTGGAGCGGCTCCGAGCGGGCGCGGATGCGGGCAAACAGCGCGTCTTCCTCGGCGCGGTCGAGGAAGCGGATGCGGCCGGCCCGCTCCTTCTGGCGGCGGAATTCCGGCAGGCCGTGGACGTCGCCCATGGCATGCGCCTTGCGCAGCAGCTTGCGCAGCGCGGCGAGCTTGCGGTTGATCGTGGCGTTGCTGTTGCCCTTGCCGCGCAGGCTGACGACGAGGCCGTCGAGCATGTCCTGGCCGAACACGCTGAAGCGGCGGCTCGCGAGCAACTCGCCCAGCTCGCCGATGAAGGACGTGACGTTGTATTTGTGCGAGCCCTCTTCCCAGAGAATGTCGCCATATCTGTCGAACAGCTCCGCCAGCGCGTATTTTTCCACTATCCGCGGGCGCATTGCGCACTGGTCGTAACTCAGATCATAGCTCAATCCCGGTTGAGCCCAGGCAAAGCTTTGGCATTGTATGCTTTTTGTCACCAGGCTGACCTTCGGAGCAGGTTTTTGCGCGATCGCGCGTCCGGTATCCCCTCCCGGTTAAGCAAGCGTTGGCGCCCCATGCCGCGTGCCGGTCCGGCTGCGGCAAATCCTCCTTCCGGCTTCGGGCCGGGTAAACGCCCGCGCTCGTCCGCGCCGCCGGTTCGCCGGCTGTGAAAAAAAGACCCGGCGGTTGCCCGCCGGGTCTCTTCAGATCGCGAGGCTGCTATCAGAAGCCGCGCTGCAGGCGAACGACCGCGCCGATGTTCTTGGCGGAGTCGTAGCGGATTTCCGGGATCACGTTGAAACCGCGAGCCACAGCGAAGTCGAGGTTGACAGCGGCGTCGATGGCGCCGGTGTTGAACCACTGGGCATGCAGGTTACCGGTGACCTTCGGCGAGAACTTCGCCTGGAGGCCGGCCAGAACCGACAGGGTCGCACCCGCACCCGGCGCAGCGCCGGCGGCAACCGGAAGGGTCGGAGCGTAGGTGCTGGCCGCGCTGCTGGCATACATGACCATCAGGCCGCCGGTGACGCCCGAATTGCCGAACTTGACGCGGGTCCACGCCTTGGCGCCGATGGCGCCGTTGGCGGCGGCGGCGCCGGGGCCTGCGACGCCGTCGGAGTCATAGGCGACAGTGGCGCCGATCGAGCCCCAGCCGCGGTCGAACCGCACGCCCAGTTCCACATCCGGCAGGAAGTCGACAACGCTGTTGTCGTTGACGATCGACGCCCAGAAGTTGAAGCCGTTCGAGCCGGAGAAGGCGTAGGTCGCTTCCGTCGTACGGTTGAGACCGAAGCTGCCGCCGTTCAGCGTGAAGAGGCCGTTGCCGGCCATGCGGCTGAACGGACGGATGGTGCGGCCGAACAACCAGCTATGCGAACCACGGATGATCTGGATGTAGGTATCGTCGATGCCGGCCAGCGTAGCCTGGTAGGCGGGCGACGGCGCGCCGGCAGGGGTCGTGGCCCTCTGGTTCCAGCCGTAGTCGAAGTTCAGCGACGCGTAGCCGCGGATCGTGCCGACCTCGCTGTCCGAACGGACGTCGAAGTTCACATTGAAGCGCGTGTAATAGGTCAGCGCGCCCACGGCCTTGACGTTGTACTCGGCGTCGACGCGGTAGAAGCCGCCGATCTTGAGGCAGGTCTCGGTGCCCGGGATGTAGAAGAAGCCGGTGCCGTAGACGTCGCAGATGCGGACGTATTCCATCGGTTCCGGCTGGGGGACGACGATCGCGTCGGCAGCCAGGGCGCCGGTCGAAGCCGTCGCGAGGGCCGCTGAGCCGATCAGAAGGCTCTTGATGTTCATTTCTGACCTCCAGTCAGAATCGGGTGAAGCCGGAGGAGGCGGGCGGCGGCGCGCGGCGGCGGACACGCGCCCGCGCCCGCAATCTTAATGCTTTCTTACCGGGCACCGCCAAAACGTGGCTTTTGTGCAACATGTTTGCGGCATCCCGCCGTTCCAACCCCGCTGCGGCGACGATCGCAGTTGAACCGCCCCGGCCCATCGGTAATGGTCTGACTCGAAGAAGGGGCGTGTAGCGCGTCTTTTTCGTCGCTTGGGGATGGGGCAGGGAACGCTGTCCTTCGGCAAAAAGTACCCATACCCATACTTAAACTTTTGACTGGAGGTCAGAAATGAACATCAAGAGCCTTCTGATCGGCTCAGCGGCCCTCGCGACGGCTTCGACCGGCGCCCTGGCTGCCGACGCGATCGTCGTCCCCCAGCCGGAACCGATGGAATACGTCCGCATCTGCGACGTCTACGGCACCGGCTTCTTCTACATCCCGGGCACCGAGACCTGCCTCAAGATCGGCGGCTACTATCGTGTCGACGCCGAGTACAACGTCAAGGCCGCGGCCGCGCTGACCTATTACACCCGCTTCAACGTGAACTTCGACGTCCGTTCGGACAGCGAAGTTGGCACGATCCGCGGCTACGCGTCGGTGAACTTCGACTACGGCTGGGTCAACAACACCGCGCCGGCTGGCGCCTACGCGGCGGCTCTGGGCGGCATCGACGACACCTACATCCAGATCATCCGTGGCTCGCACAGCTGGTTGTTCGGCCGCACCATCCGTCCGTACAGCCGCATGGCCGGCAACGGCCTCTACACGCTGAACGGCGGCAGCTTCGCTCTCAACCGTTCGACGGAAGCGACCTACGCCTTCTCCGGCTCGAACGGCTTCAACTTCTGGGCGTCGATCGTCAACGACACCAGCGTTGCCGATCTGGTCCCGGATGCGGAACTCGGCGTGCGGTTCGACCGCGGCTGGGGCTCGATCGGCGCCGCTCTCGGCTATGACTCGAGCACCGCGTCGGTCGGCGGCAAGGTGTGGACCCGCGTGAAGTTCGGCAATTCGGGCGTCAGCGGCGCTCTGATGATCATGGGCGCCAGCGCCGCCGGCAGCAGCTACGCTCCGACCGTTCCGGCTGTCATCCCGGCGCCGGGCGCGGCGAATCCGGCTGCGGCGGGCGCGACCCTGTCGGTTCTGGCCGGCCTCCAGGCGAAGTTCTCGCCGAAGGTCACCGGTAACCTGCATGCCCAGTGGTTCAACACCGGCGCCATCGACGCCGCTGTCAACCTCGACTTCGCTGTGGCTCGCGGCTTCAACGTGATCCCGGAAGTTCGCTTCGACACCGCCAAGGGTGTTGGCGCGGTCGTTCGCCTGCAGCGCGGCTTCTGATAGCAGCCTCGTGACTTGAAGAGACCCGGCGGGAAACCGCCGGGTCTTTTTGTTTGTCGGCCTGTCGGCCTGTCGCGGGATTGCCGTCCTCCGTCCGGCGCCGAAACCGGTGGCGGGGGGCGACGTAAGTTCAGCGCGTCCTGTCCGCCTCATCCAGAAACGCGGCGATCCGCATCGGCAGACCCGCGGTTTCGAGCAGCGGCGCATGGCCTTGCCCGTCCACGGTGATCGCCTGCATGGCGCCATGGCGCTGCGCCATCGCGGCCAGCGTCTCCTGCGACAGGAGGGTCGAGTTGCCCCCGCGAATCGCCAGCAGCGGAATGGCGGACAGGGCTTCGAACTGCGGCCACAGCGCCGGCAACGGTTTGGAAAAATCGATCCCGGCGAGCGTGTTCAGCAGCGCCGGGTCGTAGTCGGGCACGAGCCGGCCGTTCTCCTCGCGCCAGAAGGCGCGCGCCGCGCGGAGCCAGTCGTCCCCGGTCAGGGCGGGAAACGCCGCGCCCTGGCTTGCCTTTGCCCTCACAGCCGCCTCGGCGATGTCGGCGGGCTCGAAAGGCTTTTCCAGATGCGCGCGAATCTCGGCGAGGCCCGCGCCTTCGATCACCGGCCCGACATCGTTGAGCACCGCCGCCCGGATCAGCCCCGGAGCCAGCGCGGCGAGCACCAGGATGATCAGCCCGCCGCGCGACGTGCCGATGAAGGCGGCCTCGCCGATCCCGAGCGCGGTCAGGCCGGCCCGGATGTCGGCCGCCTCGACCGCGACATTGTAGTTGCGCCAGTCCGGGTCGCGGGCCGATTCGCCGCGGCCGCGATAGTCGAAGGCGACGACCTGCCTCCGCGTTGCCGCGTCTTGCGACAGGTGAAGCGCGAGCGCGTGAAAATCGCGGGCGTTGCGCGTCAGGCCGGCAAGGCAGACCACGGGCAGCGCGCCCGCCGCCCGGCCGCCATAGAGGCGGGCATGCAGGCGCAGGCCGTCCTGCGCCGTATGGAAAAAATCCTCGAAATCGGCCACTGGCCTCTCCTCATGCCGGCAGGATGCGCGTCCGCCGGCCTTTGTGCAAACCCGCGGCCGCCATGCGCCCGGGCCAGGGCCAGGGCGGGGGCCGGGTGCCGGCCGCCGCACCGGTCCGAACCGGACTTGGCGACGCGATTCGACTTCGCGTTCCTTTGCCCGTCATCGTCCGGCCGCCGGTTCTACTTCCGGATGACATGCCTTTGCCTCGCCGCCGGCTGACGAGGCCAGTCCTGCACCGCGAATCTGCCGCGAATATGAGAGTCGAGCCAGTCGATCATGGTGAAATTCGTGGCCTTTCACTGGTCTCAAGGCGGGCAGCATGCCCGAATCGATGCAGATGCCCGTCATCGCGGCAGGTTGGTGAAGCATTTCTGCAACAGGATGCGCGGGCGATGGGTTCCGATGCCAGCTTCCGGCGGATTTCCCGTTGAGCGGCGGCGGGGTTGGGAGGATAAGGAGGGACCAATCCCGGAGAGGGGCGCCGGTCCGAGAGGCGCGTATTGCGGGTCGGCAAATGAGATTGAATTTCGGAGAACTGTCCATGACCATCAAGAGCCTTCTGATCGGCTCCGCGGCTCTCGCAACCGCCTCGACCGGCGCCTTGGCTGCCGACGCGATCGTCGTCCCGCAGCCCGAGCCCATGGAATACGTCCGCATCTGCGACGTCTACGGCACCGGCTTCTTCTACATCCCGGGCACCGAGACCTGCCTCAAGATCGGCGGCTACTATCGTACCGATTTCGAATACAATGTTCGCGTCAATCCCAGCCTGACCGCGTTCACCCGCTTCGCGCCCAATTTCGATGTGCGCACCGACACCGAGGTCGGCACCGTGCGCGGCTATGCCGAGGTGGAGTTGAACTGGGGCTTCAACGCGGTTGCCGCTCCGGCCGCCGGCGCTCCCGGCGCCTACGGCGTCACCATGAACCTGCTGCACGCCTATATCGAGATCGTTCGCCCGAACGGCGGGGCGTGGCTGTTCGGTCTCACCGAGTCGCCTTATTCGCGCTTCCTCGGATACGGCACGACGACCCTCAACGACGGCTATTACGGCTACAACAACACGACCGAGGTCAGCTACACCTTCACCGGCTCGAACGGCTTCTCGTTCATCGCCGCGCTGGTCAACGACCAGAGCGTCGCCGACTTCATCCCGGATGCGGAGATCGGCCTGAACTTCACCCGCGGCTGGGGCTCCATCGGCGCCATGGTCGGTCTCGACACCGACGGCGCGGGCGGCCTCGGCATCGGCGCCAAGGCTTCGCTGGTCGTCAACTTCCCGAACACCAACGGCAGCTTCTTCAAGCTGATGGCGATGTACACCAGCGATCCGGCGGGCGTTTACGGCTTCGATTACGGCGGCGGCGCCACCGGCAACCTGTCGGTGCTCGCCGGCCTGAACCTCGCCTTCTCGCAGAAGGTGGCGCTGGCGCTCACCGCGCAGTGGTTCTCCGGCGGCCAGTTCCTGGCGGCGGCGGCCCTGCCGATCAGCTTCACCGACGATTTCGTGGTCACCCCCGAGGTCGGCTTCGACACGGTGGGCGGAAACGTTGTGGGCGCGCCCTACGCCATTGTGCGCCTACAGCGCAATTTCTGATCGCCGCATCAGTCGGCCTGAAAAGGAACCCGGCGGGCGACCGCCGGGTTTTTCGCATTCTGGCGGGCACTTTGGGCAGCCGTGCCGCCGGTCGCGGGGCGGGCGCGATTGCCGCATCCGGGCATTCGTCGTAAGAGGCGCCTTTCGCCGCCCGAGACCTTCCCTATGACCGCCGACCGCCCGCGCCTGACCCCGCTCGCCGAAAGCCTGCCGGCAACGGTTCCCTTCGTCGGGCCCGAGACGCAGGAGCGGCGGCGCGGCCGCGCCTTTCGCGCCCGGCTGGGCGCCAACGAGAACGGTTTCGGGCCGGCCCCTTCGGTGACGCGCGCCATGGCCGAGGCGGCGGGCGCGATGTGGAAATATTGCGACCCCGACAATGTGGACCTGAAGGTCGCGATCGCCGCGCGCCTCGCCGTGCCGTTCGAGAGCGTGGCGGTCGGCGAGGGCATCGACGGCTTGCTGGGGCTTGCCGTGCGCCTGTTCGCCGACCGCGGCACGCCGGTCGTGACCTCGCTCGGCGCCTACCCGACCTTCAACTATCATGTGGCCGGCTTCGGCGCCCGGCTCGTCACCGTGCCCTATGAGGACGACCGCGAGAGCCTCGACGGGCTGCTGGCGGCGGCCGGACGCGAGAAGGCGCCGCTGGTCTATCTCTCCAACCCCGACAACCCGATGGGCACATGGTGGGAGGCGAGCGAGATCGAGCGCTTCGCCGCGCGCCTGCCGCGCAGCACGCTGCTGCTGCTCGACGAAGCCTATGGCGAAACCGCGCCTGCCTCGGCCCTGCCGCCGCTCGACCCGGCGCGGCCGAACGTGCTGCGCCTGCGCACCTTCTCCAAGGCGTACGGGCTGGCCGGGCTGCGCTGCGGCTATGCGATCGGCCATCCCGAAATGATCGCGGCGGTCGACAAGGTGCGCAACCATTACGGCATGAACCGTATGGCGCAGGCCGCCGGCGTCGCGGCCCTGGCCGACACGGCCTATCTCGCCGACGTGCTGGAACGCATCGCCGCCTCGCGCGACGAAATCGCCGCGGTCGGCCGGGCCAACGGCCTGAAGCCGATTCCCTCCGCGACCAATTTCGTCACGCTCGATACGGGCGGCGACGGCGCCTATGCGCTGAAGCTCATGCAGGCGCTGCTGGCGCGCGACGTGTTCGTGAGGAAGCCGATGGCGCCCGGCCTCGACCGCTGCATCCGCGTCAGCACCGGCCCGGCCGACGAGGTCGCGATCTTCGCGACCGCGCTGCCGGGGGCCATCGCCGAGGCGCGCGCGGGCTGACCCCGCTCGTCACGGCGCGGATTCTTGCCCCTGCGCCAGCCCCTTGCCGAACGCCCTGATGAGGCGCGTCAGCGATTCGTCGAGGTCGAGCGCCAGCCCGAACGCGCCGGCCGCCTCGAGCGCCACGAAACCGTGGATGATGGCGCGCAAGGCGCGCGTCGCGTGCAGCGCGTCGTCGCCCGAAAGGCCGTAGCCGGCGAGCACGGCCACCACCGTGCCGACCGTCTCCTCGCCGGCCTGCCGGTGCTCCTCGTCGCCCTCGGCGGGCGCGCGCACCGAGGCCGCGTAGAGGCCGGGCCGCTCGCGCGCGAAGCGGCTGTAGGCAAGGCCCATCGCCAGCAACGCATCCTCGCGGGCGCGCCCGGCCACCGCGCGCAGCAGGCGCGCGTTCAGTTCGCGCACGCCGGCGATCGCCAGCGCGCGCTCGATGTCCGGCAGCCCCGCGACGTGGTTGTAGAGCGAGGGCGCCTTGACGCCGAGCCCGGCCGCGAGCCGCGACAGCGTCACCGCGCCAAGACCCTCCGCGTCGGCGATGCGCCCGGCGGCGGCGAGCACGGCGGCGCGGTCGAGCCCGGCGCGCGCCATCAGCCTCGCCCCGAACCATGGATGAAGGCCGCGATCTCGCCGGCGACGAGGTCGGGCTGCTCGACATGCGGATAGTGCCCGGCGCCCTCGACCATGACGGTTTGCCCGCGCAGCAGGCGCGCCACCGTCCCGGCTTCGGCCTTCGGATCGGAAAAATCCGGGTCGGCCGTGCCCATGACGACGAGGGCAGGGGCGTTCACCTCCCCCAGTCGTGCTTCCACCTCGGCCTTGCTCGCGGCCATCATGGCCCGCACGGCATCCATCCGTCCCGGCTCCGACAGATTGGCTTTCAGCGCCGCGACATAGGCGTCGAAATCGGCGGGTTTCTTGCCGTAGAGCGAGCCGTAGAACTTGCCCCAGGCCCAGACGCTCCACGGGCCGTTGAACGCCAGCCTGATGATCGCGGACTGGAGCCAGCCGGCAAGCCGCGACGACGGCGGCACGTCGCGCACGAACGGCCCGATCGCCACCACGCCGCAGACCTGTCGGGGCGATTCGGCGGCCGCCCACGCGACCGCCGCCGCGCCCATCGACGTGCCGACCAGCGTCGCGGGACCGGCATCGAGCGCGCTGACGAGCGCCAGCGCATCGGCGCCGAGCGCTGAGGCGCGGTGATCGTCCCATCCGGTGGAGGACTGCCCGTGCCCGCGCAGATCCATGGCCACGACGCGGAACCCCGCCGCCGCGAGCTTCGGAGCGAGGAAGCGGTATTCGGCGCGCACATCGCCGAGGCCTGGCAGCAGGACCACCAGCGGTCCCGCGCCGCGGTCGTCATAGGCGATGCGGCCGCCGGCATGCTCCAGATGGCGCACCGCGGCGTCCTGCCGGGAATGCAGGCCGTCGCTGGCGGAAGGGGCTGGCGCGAGCGCCGCCATGGTCATGGTGCCCGACATGAGATTGCTCCACTAATCTATTTCGTGAAAAAACTAATATCATTAGTTTTTATGGCGCGCAAGCGGGTGCCGGCCGAGGGGCGGGCGCCTCGGCTTGCCGGCCCGCCGCCCCTCGGTTATAAGCCCCGCATCTTCACCAGCGAGCCGGGAGGTCGGAATGCGCCGAGTTGACATTCGCTCCCGTCGTTCCGACGCCGGGATCTTCTCCCGCCGTTAGAACGCCGCGCCTTTGCCGGCGCTCGCCTCGCGGCCATTGATCGTTTCCGGTCCGGCCGTTCCTTTCGCCTTTAATCCGGGATGGCGCCGCGCGGCGCCGACGAATCATGCCCAACTCTCGAAACGACCTGCGCGGCGGCGCTTTCCGCAGCGTATTCGCCTTCGCCGCCGTCCATTGGCGGCGCCAGCGGCTGCGCTGCGCATGGCTGGCGGCCGCCTTCCTGACAGCCACGCTGGCCGATGTCCTGACGCCGCTTTTCGCCGGCCGGCTGGTCGACGCCATCGCGTCGGGCGTGCCCGGCGACCCCGAAATCCGGCGCACGGCGCTCGGCGCCTTCGCCGCGCTGATGCTGCTCGCCGGCGGCGCGCTGCTGCTGCGTCACACGGCGTTCATGGGCATCATCACGCTCACCTTGCGCATGATGTCGGACATCGGCGCGGGTGCGTTCCGGCGCGTGCAGCATCTGTCGACCGACTGGCACGCCAATTCCTTCGCCGGCTCCACGGTGCGCAAGGTCACGCGCGGCATGTGGGCGCTCGACGTGCTCAACGACACTGTCCTGATGGCGCTGGTTCCATCGCTGACCATGCTCTTCGGCACGACGCTGCTGCTCGGCTGGCACTGGCCCGTGATGGGCGCCATCGTTGCCGCCTTCAGCGTGCTCCATGTCGGCCTGACCGTGGGGCTGACGCTCTACGTCGTCGCGCCGGCCGCCACGCTCTCCAACGCATGGGACACGAAGGTCGGCGGCGCGCTGGCCGACGCCGTCTCCTGCAACGCCGTGGTCAAGGCGTTCGGGGCCGAGCGGCGCGAGGAGGCGCGCCTCGGCGCCGTGCTCGGCAAGTGGCAGCGCCGCACGCGCCGCACCTGGACCTACGGCACCTTCAGCGGCACTGCGCAGGGCGTGGCGCTGCTGTTCATGCGCGCGGCGATCATCGGCACAGCGCTGTGGCTGTGGGCGGACGGGCAGGCGAGCGCCGGCGACGTCACCTTCATGCTCACATCCTTCTTCCTGTTGCAGGGCTATCTGCGCGACATCGGCACCCATGTGCGCAATATCCAGCGCTCGGTGAACGACATGGAGGAACTGGTCGAGTTGCAGGCCGAGCCGCTCGGCGTCGCCGACCGGCCGGGCGCGCCGTCTCTCGCCATCACAGAAGGCGGCATCCGCTTCGACCGCGTGACGTTCCACTACGGCAGCCACGCCGCGCCGCTCTATCGCGACTTCTCGGTCGAGATCCGTCCGGGCGAGCGCGTTGGCCTCGTCGGCCATTCCGGCTCGGGCAAGACGACCTTCGTCAAGCTCGTGCAGCGCCTCTACGACGTCAGCGGCGGGCGCATCCTCGTCGACGGGCAGGACATCGCCGCGGTCACGCAGGAATCGCTGCGCCGGCAGGTGGCGATCGTCCAGCAGGAGCCGATCCTGTTCCACCGCTCGCTGGCCGAGAACATCGCCTATGCGCGACCGGGCGCGAGCAGGAGAGAGATCGAGGCGGCGGCCGAACTCGCCAACGCGCACGACTTCATCGCCGCGCTGCCCAAGGGCTACGCCACGCTGGTCGGCGAGCGCGGGGTGAAGCTGTCGGGCGGCGAGCGCCAGCGCGTGGCGCTCGCCCGCGCCTTCCTGGCCGACGCGCCGATCCTGATCCTCGACGAGGCGACCTCGTCGCTCGATTCGGAATCGGAGCACCTGATCCAGCAGGCGATGACGCGGCTGATGCAGGGGCGCACCACGCTGGTCATCGCGCACCGGCTCTCGACCGTGAAGGCGCTCGACCGGCTGCTGGTCTTCGACAGGGGCCGCATCGCCGAGGAAGGCCGGCACGACGCGCTGGTGCGGCGCGACGGCGGCATCTATCGCGGCCTGTTCGAGCGCCAGGCGCTGGAGCTCACGAAAGGGCTGGCGAGCTGAGCGCGGCCGCCCGGTTTCCTTCGCCGGGCGGCGCGGCATGCTCCTGTTACCGGCGGCGATCATCAATGCCGGCATGACCCTGCTGCGTCTCCTGTCCTTCGCCCTTTGCGCCACCATGGCTGCGGCGCCGGCCCTTGCCGACCCGACCACCTATCGCGGCAAGCTCGGCACCATCGACATCGTGGTCGAGCTGTCGTCCGACCCGCAAAGGCAGGACGGTCCGGTCTTCGGCCGCTATTTCTACCTGAACAAGGGCATCGACATCCCCTTGCAGGCGGTATCGCGCAAGGGCGCCACGATCGTCCTCGCCGAGGAGGAGCCCTGCGGCGCCGACACATGCGGCGAGGGCGGGAAGCCGCCCGTCGGCGGGGTGTGGACGCTGAAGGCCGGCGCCGGCGGCAAGCTCGCCGGAACCTGGAAAGGCAAGCGCGAATTCAGGCTGGAACTGGCTCGCGAGGGCAGCCGCTTCGAGCCGGCCGCGCCGAAGACGCCGCTGGACCTTTTCGGCCACAGCGAGGATCTGGGCTGGAACGGCGATCCGATCGGCCGCGCCAACGAGCCCTACGATTACTGGCGCATGCAGGTGGTGCTGGAGCGCAGCCGCGCGCAGGGCTGGCCGGATGCGCGCTTCGACTACGCCGTCGACCCGCGCACGAAATTCGCCATGCCGCGCATCGTCGAGCTGGCGGGCGCCTCGCCTGACATTGCCAATGCCGCGCTGGAGCAGCGCCACTGGCGCCACAATCTGTCGGCCTTCGGTTGCGCCGCGCTCCAATATGCAGGCTTCAACGAGAACGGCACGCACTGGTCCACCGAAAGCGGCACACTCGGCGGCTACGAGGACCTCTTCACCGAGGTTCACGCCGTGACGCCGAGGCTGGCGAGCTGGCAGGAATCCGGCAGCCTCTGGTGCGGCGGCGCGCACCCCTACAATTTCATCAACCGCTTCACGCTGGACATCGCCTCGGGCGAGGAGCTGGCGCTGGAAGACATGTTCGCCGACGCGGCCGATGGCCGGCCGGGCGAGACGCTGGCGGCTTTCGTGCGCGACACCCGCGAGAAGCCGGCCAGCGACGTGGATATCGAGTTCGAGGCGGAATGTGGCACCGACGAGTTGATCGGCGAGTTCCTCGCCGCCAGCCTGAGGCGCGAGGGGAACGAGCTGCGCATCGTGTTCGGCCTCGAAGGACTTCCGCACGTCATCAATGCCTGCGGCGACGACGTGCTGGAACTGCCGGCCGCGAGCGTCAGGCACCTGCTGACGCCGCGCTTCGCGGCGCTGCTGGGATTGTAAGGCGCTCGGCCGTCGCCGCGCGCCGCGCGGAGCGGGTCTATCGCGCCGTGTAGCCGCCGTCGACGAGATGGTAGCTGCCGGTGATGAAGCTCGCCTCGTCGGACAGCAGGAAGCAGGTCAGCTTCGCAACCTCGTCCGCCGTGCCGAGCCGCCCGACCGGGTGCATGCCGCTGAGCGCGCCCAGCGTCGCCTCGTCCAGATTGGCCGAAAGCAGCGGCGTGTTGATGAAGGCCGGGCCGACGGAATTGATGCGGATGCCCTTGGCCGCATATTCCAGCGCGGCGGCCTTGGTCAGGCCCACCACGCCGTGCTTGGCCGCCACATAGGCGGACGAATCCGCCCAGCCGACCGAGCCGAGGATCGAGGCCATGTTGACGATGGCCCCGCCGCCGGCCCGCAGCATGGCCGCGATGGCGTATTTCGTGCCGTAGAACACGCCGTTCAGGTTGATGTCGATCACCTTGTGCCAGCCGTCGAGCGGGTAGTCGCCGACTGGCGCGATCGGCCCGCCTATGCCGGCATTGTTCACCGCCAGATCCAGCGCCCCATAGGTCTTCTCGGCGAAGGCCACCATGGCCTCGACGGAGGCCGCGTCGGCCGTGTCGACCTTGCAGGCGGCGGCGGAGCCGTGAGCCTTGGCGATTTCCGCCGCGACGCGCTCGGCGCCCTTCAGGTCGATATCGGCGGCGACGATCTTCGCGCCTTCCGCCGCGAGCTGCCGCGCGATCGCCTCGCCGATGCCGGAGGCGGCGCCGGTCACCACCGCGACCTTGTTGTCGAAACGTGCCATATTGGTCACTCCTTGAACGGGATCAATGAGACAGCATCACCGGCATGCGCAGGTCGGTCAGCACGCCCTTGGTGGCGCCGCCGAGCACGAAGTCGCGCAGCCGCGAATGGCCGAACGCGCCCATCACCAGGAGGTCGGCTCCGGCTTCCCTCGCATGGTCCTGCAAGCTCGTGTCGATGGGCCGGTCCTCGGCGCGGATCGCCTTGAAGGTGACCGGCAGGCCACGCAGCCTGAGCTCGCCCGCCAGCCGCTCGCCCGCATCCCGGGCGAGCGGTTTTTCGTCGAGCACGGTGAGCACCGTCACCGCCGACGCCTTGACCAGCAGCGGCGTGGCGCAGCCCACCGCGGCCGCGGCAGCCGCGCTGCCGTCCCAGGCGATGGCGATGTGGCCGAGCGAGGCGGGCGCCTTGCCCTGCGGCAAAAGGACGAGCGGCCGGCCGGAGCCGAACATCACCGCCTCGGCGACGTCGCGCGAGGGATGGTTCTTCGCCTCCCAGCCGACGATCGAGACGTCGAAATAGCGGGCATGCGTCGCGGCCGCCTCGCCGTGAAGGTCGGGCGACAGCGCGACGCTGTTGGTCGTCGCGGTCACGCCCGCCTCCTTCGCCGCGCCGGCCACCGCCGCCAGCAGGCGGTCGCCATTGTCGCGGCTGCGCTTTTCGGCGGCGCGCTCCATGCCCTTCACGTCGATCAGCACCCGCGAAAGCGCGTTGGTGACGTCCGGCACGTCGGCGACCAGCGCCAGCGCGTGCAGGTCCGCGCCCAGCACTTTGGCGGTCGCTACGGCGCCGGCGGCGGCCTCGTCGGAATTGGCGTCCGGATAGGTGACCAGCGGCAGCAGGGCACGCATCTTCATGGTCTTGGCTCCGTGTTCGGTTCTCGTGTCTTCATATGTATGAGCCGCACGCGAAACTGCCATTGATGTGGGTCAATCGCTTCGAAGTCGCGGCGGGCGGGCGGGCGCGGTCCCCTTGAAAGAAATGACCGTTCATTTTATTAATCATGCATGGAGGAGCGATGTCGCGCACGGTCGGATCGGACGGCGAGCGGACGCAGGCGGCGATCAGGCGCGCCGCGGTCGAGCTTTTCGCCACCTATGGCTACGAGGCGGTCGCCATGCGCCAGCTTGCGGCCGAGGTGGGCGTGCAGGCGGCCGCGCTCTACCGCTATTTTCCGACCAAGGAAGATTTGCTGTTCGACCTGATGCACGGCCATATGACGGCGCTGCTCGATAGCTGGCATGCGGCGCGGCCGGCCGGCGGCGATCCGGTGGCGGCGCTGGGCGCCTTCGTGCGCAACCATGTCCGCTTCCATCTGGCGGACCGGCAGTCCACCCATGTGAGCAATCTGGAGCTGCGCAGCCTGTCGCCGGAGCGCCTGGCCGACATCCTGTCGCTGCGCTCCCGCTACGAGGCCGATCTGCGCGCGATCCTGCGCGAAGGCGCGGCGGCGGGCGACTTCCTGCTCGACGATCCCAAGCTGGCGTCGATGGCGATCATCCAGATGATCACCGGCGTCATCGTCTGGTTCAGGCCGCCGGAACAGGGCGGCGAGAAACTGTCGGTCGGCGAGGTCGCCGAGAGCTATTATCGAATGACCATGAGGATGGTCGGCGCCCCGCAAGCCGGCGCCAGTCTGGAGGAGACCCATGTACGACCGCACGATGCGCTTCGGGCTTGGTGAGGAGATCGAGGCGCTGCGCGAGACGGTGCGCCGTTTCGCGGCCGACGAGATCGCGCCGCGAGCCGCCGGGATCGACCGCGACAATGATTTCCCCGCCGATCTCTGGGAGAAGCTGGGCGCGCTCGGCCTGCTCGGCGTCACCGCCGATCCCGACTATGGCGGCTCGGGCATGGGTTATGTCGCCCATGTCGTCGCCATGGAGGAGATTTCGCGCGCGTCCGCCTCGGTGGGCCTTTCCTACGGCGCCCACTCGAACCTGTGCATCAACCAGATCAACCGCTGGGGCACGCCGCAGCAGAAGGCGCGCTACCTGCCGGATCTTTGCGCCGGCACCTCGGTCGGCGCGCTGGCCATGTCCGAGACCGGCTCCGGCTCCGACGTGGTGTCGATGAAGCTGCGGGCGGAGAAGCACAACGACCGCTACGTACTCAACGGCTCCAAGATGTGGATCACCAACGGTCCCGACGCCGACACGCTGGTCGTCTACGCAAAGACCGAGGCGACGCTCGGCTCGCGGGGCATTACCGCCTTCCTGATCGAGAAGACCATGAAGGGTTTTTCGGTCGCGCAAAAGCTCGACAAGCTCGGCATGCGCGGCTCCAACACCGGCGAACTCGTCTTCGAGGATGTCGATGTGCCGTTCGAGAACGTGCTGGGTGAGCACGGCCGCGGCGTCGAGGTGCTGATGTCGGGACTGGACTACGAGCGCGTGGTGCTGTCGGGCGGCCCGCTCGGCATCATGGCGGCCTGTCTCGACGTTGCCGTTCCCTATGTCGGCGCGCGCCGCCAGTTCGGCCAGGCGATCGGCGATTTCCAGCTCGTGCAGGGCAAGTTGGCCGACATGTACACGGTGATGAACGCCGCGCGCGCCTATGTCTATGCCGTCGCCGCCGCCTGCGATCGCCACGAGACGACGCGCAAGGACGCCGCCGGCTGCATCCTCTATTCGGCGGAGAACGCCACGAAGATCGCGCTCGACGCCATCCAGCTCCTCGGCGGCATGGGCTACATGAACGACAGCCCGACCGGCCGCCTGCTGCGCGACGCCAAGCTCTACGAGATCGGGGCAGGCACCAGCGAAATCAGGCGCTGGCTGATCGGCCGCGAGATCGTCGCGGAGGGGTGAGAAACGTCCGGCCGCAGGCCGGCGAAAAGCCCCTGAATGAGCTTTTCGAGTTTCGAACGCCCGAGGCCGTAGCCGAGGGCCGGGAAGCGTGGATGACGAATGATCTACATCAGCACCACCCCGCGCGCCTTGGCCCACCGCGACAGCACCTCCACCTCGTCCGGCCTGGCCAACCTGTTGGCGAAGCCGCGCACCTGCACCGCGCGGTTGCGGCGATCGAGCTCGATCGTCAGCAGCCGGTCGCTGCCGCGGGCGCGCTTCAGCCTCAGCGACCATATCGACGCCTGCCCGTTGATGCACTTCTGCGCGTAGGTCGATACGCAGTGGTGCATCGCCCGCGTCTCGGCCACCAGCTCCTCCGCCGTGGTGAGCTGCGTCACAACGAACTCCTCGCGCCGTGCCTTGGCCTCCTTGGCCGAGGGCTGCCACGACCAGTCGGCAAGCGGCGAGCCGACCCAGCGGCCGGTCGTTTCCGCCTCGCGTCCCGCCGCCCGCGCCGCCAGCCGCTGCGCCTCCTCGATGCGCCGGATCGCCGCGAGGTCGCGATGCCATTCGCGCATCTGTCGCTCCAGCGAAACGGGCGTGCGCCCCTTGAGGCTGAAGTCGCGGTCGCGGCGGTGGCGCTCGGCGAGGAAGTCGCACAGGTCGTCGATCGTCTCGCGCGGCGCCGGATTGGCGACGAAGAACCGCGCCGCCTCGCGCCAGAACCCGATTTCGCCGCGCGGCGTGTAACCGATGCGCGACCGCGCGATGCGCAGCGCCAGCCCGATATCGTCGGTGAACGAGCGCGCGATCGCCTGCCAGAGCGCCGCCTCGAACGGCAGCTCGCCGGGCGGGTTCAGGAAGGCGTGCACCTCCCTGCGCGACAGCCACCGGCCCGCCTCGGTCTCCTTGTGGAGCGAGCCGCCGCGGGCGGCCACCGCATACCAGCGTCGGCGCAGCCGCGCCTCGGCCGCGTCCAGCTCCCCGTTCGCCTGGGCGTCGTCGAGCCAGATCGCCTCCAGATGCGGCGCCACCGCGTAGCGCGCGTAAAGATGCCGCGCCGCGGCGAGACGGAGCTTGCCGGCGTCGCGCGTCTTCATCTGCGGGCGCCAGTCGGCGCCCGGGCGGATCGCCGGCGCGTCGGTGCCGTTCAGCGCCTCCATGAGGGCACGGTCGAAATCGGGTGCGGGGCGCTGCGCGCGCCGCACATGCTTCAGCGTGGCGTCATACGCCGCGATGCGGTTGCGCTCGGCCTCCTGCCGTCGCGCGATCATGGAACGGGCCATGGTGGCTGTACCTTGCCGGAGAACTGTCAGCCGGACGCAATGCGGGCGCCGGCACGGGACGTGTCGAAGCCTGTTGCGATCTCATGGCTGCGTTCTCCTTGGGGTTCAGCCGGGGTTGAAGCGGCGGTGCGTATCCTGCCGGATCGTGGCCGAAGAAAGGCGAATTCCCTGCGTCCGTCGACCGGCGGGGCTAGCCGCGCCCGCGACCCCGTTGTTTAATCCGCGCCAGCGCGCCTGAAGAGGGCGTCGAGGGAGAATTCATGCCGGTCATCCGCTCGTCCGTCTCCACCGCTTCCGATGCCTTCAGGGCCAACGCCGCGAAGATGGCGGGACTTGTGGCCGACATCGCCGGCAAGGCGAAGACGGTGGCCGAGGGCGGTCCGGCCGAAGCGCGCGAGCGCCATGTCGGCCGGGGCAAGCTGTTGCCGCGCCAGCGGCTCGCCCAGCTTCTCGACACGGGCTCGCCCTTCCTCGAAATCGGCCAGTTCGCGGCATGGGACATGTATGGCGGCGACATCGCGTCGGCCGGCATGATCGCGGGCGTCGGCCGCGTCGAGGGGCAGGAGGTGATGGTGGTCGTCAACGACGCCACCGTGAAGGGCGGCACTTACTATCCCATGACCGTGAAGAAGCACCTGCGCGCGCAGGAGATCGCGCGTGAGAACAATCTGCCCTGCGTCTACCTCGTCGATTCCGGCGGCGCCAACCTGCCCAATCAGGACGAGGTGTTCCCCGACCGAGAGCATTTCGGTCGCATCTTCTTCAATCAGGCCAACATGTCTGCCGCCGGCATTCCGCAGATCGCCTGCGTGATGGGGTCGTGCACGGCCGGCGGCGCCTACGTGCCGGCCATGGCCGACGAATCGATCATGGTGCGCAACCAGGCCACCATCTTCCTCGGCGGCCCGCCTCTGGTGAAGGCCGCCACCGGCGAGGAGGTGACGGCGGAAGAACTCGGCGGCGCCGAGGTCCACACGCGCCTGTCCGGCGTCGCCGACCACTACGCGCTGGACGACGCCCACGCGCTGGCGCTCACCCGTCGCATCGTGCGCAACCTCAACCGGACGAAGCCGCAGCAGCTCGCGCTTCGCGAGCCGCGCCCGCCGCTCTACGACCCGTCCGATATCCACGGCATCGTGCCGCAGGACACGCGCACGCCCTACGACGTGCGCGAGGTGATCGCGCGCATCGTCGACGGCTCGGAGCTGGACGAGTTCAAGGCCAATTACGGCACGACGCTCGTCACCGGTTTCGCCCATGTCCACGGTATGCCGGTCGGCATCCTCGCCAACAATGGCGTGCTGTTTTCGGAGAGCGCGCTGAAGGGCGCGCATTTCATCGAACTGTGCACGCAGCGCAAAATCCCGCTGGTCTTCCTGCAAAACATCACCGGCTTCATGGTCGGCAGGAAATACGAGGCCGGCGGCATCGCCCGCGACGGCGCGAAACTCGTGACCGCAGTGGCGACGGCGCGTGTGCCGAAATTCACGGTCATCATCGGCGGCTCGTTCGGCGCGGGCAATTACG
>CAZVTK010000040.1:0-33286 GCA_964629765.1 uncultured Mesorhizobium sp. | reverse complement strand
GCCTGCATTGCGGGCTGTGCGCCGAGCGCTGCCCGACCGGGGCCTGGGACATGCGGAAATATCTCATCGAGACAGCCCAGGCAGGGTCGGCATGCGGCAGGCACTGACAGCCACCAACGACTTCGTCGTCAAGTTCGCCAATGTCAACGGCTCGGGCTCGGCCAGCGCCAACGAGCTCTTCGCCCGCTCGATCCTGCGCATGGGCGTGCCCGTCAGCCCGCGCAACATCTTCCCGTCCAACATCCAGGGCCTGCCGACCTGGTACGAGGTCAGGGTCAGCGAGGCGGGCTATCTCGGCCGGCGCGGCGGCATCGACATGGCCGTCGCCATGAACCCCGAAACCTGGAAGCGCGACGTGGCGGAGGTGGCGCCGGGCGGCTATCTGCTCTACGATTCCACGCGGCCGCTGCCGGCGAGCGCGTTCCGCGAGGATCTCGTCAATATCGGCGTGCCGCTGACGGCGATCTGCAACGCCACCTATGCCGACCCGCGCCAGCGCCAGCTCTTCAAGAACATCATCTATGTCGGCGTGCTGTCGACGCTGATGGAGATCGAGCCGGCGGTGATCGAGACGCTGTTCGGCGAGCAGTACAAGGGCAAGGAGGCGCTGGTCGCCTCCAACGTGAAGGCGCTGCATCTGGGCCGCGACTGGGCGCGCGAGCATCTCGACCCGGATCTTTGCGGGCTGAAGGTGGCACGGCGCGACGCCGTGGGAGACCGCATCTTCGTGGAGGGCAATTCGGCGGCCGCGCTCGGCTGCGTCTATGGCGGCGCCACGGTGTGCGCCTGGTATCCGATCACCCCCTCCTCGTCGCTCGCCGAGGCGTTCGAGAGCTATTGCCGGCGCTACCGCAAGGACCCCGATACGGGACAGGCCCGCTACGCGGTCATCCAGGCCGAGGACGAGCTGGCCTCGATCGGCATGGTGATCGGCGCGGGCTGGAACGGCGCCCGCGCCTTCACCTCGACCTCCGGCCCCGGCATCAGCCTGATGACCGAGTTCATCGGGCTCGCCTTCTTCGCGGAGATTCCGGCCGTCATCATCAACGTCCAGCGCGGCGGTCCCTCGACCGGCATGCCGACGCGCACCCAGCAGGCCGACATCCTGTCCTGCGCCTACGCCTCCAACGGCGACACAAGGCACGTGCTGCTGTTCCCCGAGGACCCGCGCGAGTGCTTCGACTTCGCGGCTGCGGCCCTCGACCTCGCCGACCGGCTCCAGACCCCGGTCTTCGTCATGAGCGACCTCGACATCGGCATGAACCACCGGCTGTGCAGGCCGTTCGAGTGGGACGAAACGCGCCGCCTCGACCGCGGCAAGGTGGTGACGCGCGCCGAGCTGGAGGCTGGGCGCCCCTTCGGCCGCTACCGCGACGTGGACGGCGACGGCATCCCCTGGCGCACGCTGCCGGGGACCCATCCCGGCAAGGGCGCCTTCTTCACCCGCGGCACCACCAAGAACCGCGACGCCCGCTATTCCGAGGAGGGGGCGGACTATGTGGAGAACATGGAGCGGCTGGCGCGCAAGTTCGACACGGCCAAGGCCCTGGTGCCGCAGCCGGTGCTGCGCGCCGCCGCCCAGCCGACGCGCTACGGCGCGCTCTATTTCGGCTCGACCGCGCCGGCGATGGACGAGGCGCTCGACCGGCTGCGCGACGAGGGGCTGCATGTCGACGCCATGCGCCTTCGCGCCTTCCCCTTCCCGGAAAGCGTCGCCGATTTCATCGCCAGCCACGACAGCGTGTTCGTCGTCGAGCAGAACCGCGACGGCCAGATGCGCAGCCTGATCGTCAACGAGCTGGAGATCGATCCGGCCCGGCTGATCCCGGTCCTGCATTATGACGGCACGCCGATCACCGCGCAGTTCATCCTCGACGGGATTCGCCGCCGTCTCGCCCAACTGCGCGTCATGCCTCTGGAGAGGGTCGCGTCTTGACCTACATCGCCAAGCCCAAGCTCCACCACCCGACGCTTCAGCGCAACGCGGTCGGCTTCACCCGGCGCGACTACGAGGGCACGATCTCCACGCTCTGCGCCGGCTGCGGCCACGATTCGATCAGCGCGGCCATCGTCCAGGCATGCTTCGACCTGGCGATCGAGCCTCACCGGGTCGCGAAGCTGTCGGGCATCGGCTGCTCGTCCAAGACGCCGACCTACTTCCTCGGCGCCGGCCACGGCTTCAATACCGTGCACGGCCGCATGCCCAGCGTGCTCACCGGCGCCTATCTGGCCAACCGCGAGCTGATCTATCTGGGCGTGTCGGGCGACGGCGACAGCGCCTCGATCGGGCTCGGCCAGTTCGCCCACGTCATGCGGCGCGCCGTGAACATGGTCTACATCGTCATGAACAACGGCGTGTACGGGCTGACCAAGGGCCAGTTCTCCGCCACCGCCGACAAGGGCTCGGTCGCCAAGAAGGGCACGGTCAACAACGACAGCGGCATCGACCTCGCCTCGCTGGCGATCCTGATGGGCGCGACCTTCGTCGCCCGCTCCTTCTCCGGCGACAAGGGCCAGCTCGTGCCGCTGATCAAGGCGGCGATCAACCACCCGGGGGCCGCGATCCTCGACGTGATCTCGCCCTGCGTGGCCTTCAACAACCACAAGGGGTCGACCCGCAGCTACGACCATGTGCGCGAGCACAACGAGGCGCTGAACCGGCTCGACGTGATCACCGGCGCTGCGCCGATCGTCGCCGACTATGCGCCCGGCACCACGGTCGAGATCATGCAGCCGAACGGGACGCTGCTGCGGCTGGCCAAGATCGCGCCGGACTACGACCCTTCCGACAAGGCGGCGGCGCTCGCCTACATCCAGGACCGGGCCAGCGCCGGCGAGGTGGCGACCGGGCTGCTCTACTACGACCCCGAGGGGCGCGACCTGCATGCCCGGCTCGGCACAGTCCCCGCGCCGCTCAACGCGCTCGACGAGGCCGCGCTCTGCCCGGGGGAAGAAAGGCTGGACGCGATCAACGCGGCCCTGCGGTAGCATCGCCGGGCGCTGCCCCTACCGGGGGGCGGATGGGGTACGCCGAAGCGAAGAACCGGCTTATAGTGGCGCATGGAAACGGTGCGCAGCTTGAGAGGGCGGCAGCGAGAATGGGGATTCAGGGCCGATTGATCGCTGTATTACGGGTGGCGCTGGTCGGCTTGGCGACCTTCTCGATGCCCGTCGAGCGCGCGTTCGCCGAGCCGGCCTCGCGTCCCGATCTTGCGGATCGCGTCGGCGGCCGGGAGGACGTGACCTTTGCCGATCTTGTTCGACTCGTCGTGCCGGGGACCGCCGGCAACGAGACGATCGACGTGAGGGAGATCGGTGGCGAGGCCGTCGAGGATCTCGAACCGGAGTCGATGACGGCGCTGCGGCTTGCTGCCGTGCCGGTGCGCTCGGGTGGACAGGACCGTCTGGCCTTGCTGCTGGATTTCGGCAGGGGCAGGGATGTCGTCGGACTGGCCATTCTCGCCCTGTTCGACGTGACGGGCGAGCCAAGGCTTCTCGACGCCGCGAATGTCGCCAGCGGCGAGGATACATCTTTTCTCGATCCCGCCCGGATGGCAGTCGGCATCGGCGACGATCTGCTGGCGATCCGCAGCATACATTGGAACTCCGGTCAGGGCTATACGACGGTGCCGCTGGTTCTCGTCCACGACGACCGGCTCGAACTGGTCGACACGATCTCGGCGTTCGACGAAAAGCTCTGCGCCTACGAGCGAGCGCAGCGGCCCGACATCCGGCTCGGTGCGGGAGAACCCTTCTCGGACGTCGTGGCGACCGTGACCGAAGTGACGACGCTCTCGGGGCACGACTGCGGAGAAGCGCCTGTTCCCGAAGCCGGGACGCGCATGATCACCGTGACCTATCGTTGGAACGCGGGCGAGCAGCGCTACCTTCCTGACTCCGACGCTTTTGAAGTACTGGCGACTGAGAACGAGGAACGGTTTTGACGGCAATCGGGCAAAAAGTTCGTTTCACGAGCCCTTGAGTGACGACGCGCGTTCAGATGCTGATGCGATGAGCCTGCAGCGAAGGGCCATGCCGGCTGGTAGGGCGTGCGAGAACTCCCACCCTCGAACCAGTCCGCCTGCCGTTCCCGCAGCGAGGCTCGCACGCACATCCGACGCGAGAAGCGAAGCGTCGCCAGGAACAGATGCATGCGCAGCTTCTCATCGCCGATCCATACCCGCACCTCACCAAAGTCGATCTGCACAGTTGCTTGCCCGGCGGCGTCTCGAACCGCACCGTCGCGCGGGTTTGCGCCTTCAGTTCACGCCGCCAAGCCGCAGCGGCCGCCATGTCGAGTCGGTCCCGATCGACCGGATCAATGTCCTGAACCCGAGGGTCGGGAGCCGGCGCAAGTTCAGGGAAATCGTCGACAATATCGGACAGATCCGACTGAAGCGTCCGATCACAGTGGCGCGACGGCAACGCCAAGGCGAGGCGGATCGATACGATCTCGTCTGTGGCGGGGACCTGAATGCAGCGGCGCTGGAGCTGCCGCTCGTCGTTTTCTTCGAAGAGGACAGCTCCGATCAGGCGGACGATGCTGCCGATCCGGGATGGCAGGGCACTTTACTGGGAAGAATGACCCAATAGTTCTCGATCCATGCTCAGAAGCGTCGGGAGGGTTCCGGCATCAGTAGATCCGGCAGCCACAGGCTGATGGCCGGAAAGAATGTCAGGACCGCGAGGGCAATCAGCAGCACGCCAAGGAACGGCAACACGGCGACCGCCAGCGTTCCAAGGCCGAGTCGGCCGATGGAGCTCAATATGAAAAGGCCGATCCCCATCGGAGGGGTCATCATGCCCAGGAGCAGGTTGAAGATAACCACGACCCCGAAGTGGACAAGGTCCACCCCGAGCGCGTTCGCCGTTGGCAGAAGCAGCGGCAGGACCAGGAGCATCGCCGGCATCGTCTCGATGAACACGCCTAGGAGCAGGAGCACGATGTTGGCTATTATCAGGAAGGTCGTCTTGTCGACGCTGGCGCTGGTGAAGAACGCGGACACGTCGGCGGCCGCTCCTTCAGAGATGACGATGTAAGTCATTGCCGAGGAAGCCGCCACGATGAACAGGATGTGGGCGGACGCCTCCACAGTCTCCAGCATTGCCTGCCAGAGCAGGCCGAGCTTCAGCTTTCTTTCGACGAGGCCCACGATGAGGGCGTAGGCAGAAGCCAGCACCCCGGCCTCGGTAGGCGTGACCACGCCGACCGTCATACCCCTCAGAATGACGATTGGTGCAAGCAGAGCCAGGATGGCGCTTCGCGTTGCCCGCCACAACGCGCGACCGGAGAAGCGGGACGGGTCAGGCGAGGGCGTGAGGCCGAACATCGTCATCGCGGCAATCAGCACGCTGATGAAGGCGGCGATCATCACGCCCGGGAGAAGCCCGGCCAGGAACATCCTGGCGATGGAGACATCCGCCGTGATCGCATACACGATCATCATGATGCTGGGCGGGATGATTGCGCCCAGGGTCGACACTGAAATGACGACCGACGCCGCGAAAGGTGCGGAATAGCCGGCCCGCGGCATCTCCTTCATGGAGATCGTTCCCAGCGCGGCGGCATCCGCGACGGCAGCGCCTGATATCCCCGCGAAAATGAACCCCGCCAGGACATTCGCCTGGGCAAGGCCGCCACGCAGCCAGCCCACGGCCGCCTGCGCAAACTGGAAGATCTTGGCGATTTGCCCCAACGCGCTCATCAGGCTGGCCGCGAAGATGAAGAAGGGTATCGCCATCAGCTCCAGACTGCTGACGCTCGCCGCCATCTGCTGGGGAAGCAGCATCAGATCGTAGCCGCCCGAGGCCATTCCGAGGATGGTCGCCAATATCAGGCTGACGGAAACGGGCACGCCCAGCATCATCAGTGCAACGAAAACGACGATCATAAGCAGGGAGATCATGATTATTTCTCCCTGCTATCGCGGGGCGGACGCTGGGCGCCGACCAGGTGTCGCAGCAGGACCATGGCAAGCCCGGCGGTCCCGATCACCAGAGGCAGCGTCGACATTGATCGTGGCAGCCCCAGCCCCGGAGTCTGAATAGGCCATTGAAGGGACATCAACGCGATCCCGTACCATCCGACCACGAAAAAGGTCGCCAGGCTGATGGCGTCGACCAGAATGAGATATCTGGCGCGCCATGGCGCGGGCAGGATGCCGGCGAGGCCCGCGAGGGTAATGTCGCCACGCCGGCCATAGACGGCGACGATGCCCAGGAAATATACAAACGCCGCCAGCAGGAGATTCGTCTCGAACACCCACCTGAATGCCCGATTGAAGAAAGTTCGGCTGACGATCTCCATGCAATTCAGAGCAAGTATGGCAGTAAAACATGAAGTGGCTAGCCATGAGAACAGCGGAATCAGAAATTCATCCACGATGATAGATAGAATTTCCGAAAGCCGTTTCATGACTAGCGCCTCAATTAATATTTACTACGTTGCAGAAATGGCTTATTTTTCCAGATTAATTTGATTGACCTGCGATGATACTTTCGTAGATTGGCCGGGAAATCTTTCCCTCGTCGGCCAGCGTGGAGTAGAGCGGCTCTATTTTCGCGCGCAGCGAATCTGTATTGAGGCGGATCACCACCGCATTGTTCTGGCGCATCATCGCCTGGACGTCGTTCTCGGCACGCTCGGCGGTAATTTCGGCATATACCTTTCCGGCATTGTTGGCCGCGCGCACGAGGAGATCGCGCTCGGCCTCCGTCAGACGGTTCCAAGTCCGTTCGCTGATCGTCATCGGCCAGGTCTGCGGATATTCGCGGATTTCGACGACATAGGGCGCGACCTCGGTGAACTTCATCGAGTGGACGCCGCTCAGCGGGCTGGTCACTGCGTCGACCACGCCCTGCCTGATCGCGAGATAGGTCTCGCCCCAGGCGATCTGGATCGGCGTCGCGCCGAGATGTTCCCACGATCTCGAATAGATCTCATTGGGAAACATGCGGACCTTGAGTCCTTCGAGGTCGCGGGCCTGAAGCACGGGCTTGGATGAGACGAGCACGCGATAGGGGCCGCGGTCTCCGTTCCATTCGGTCGAGATGAACCTGATTCCGCGATCCACCATTTTCTGCTCGGCGGCCTTGAATGCCTCGCTGTTCAGATAGGTGCGCAGCTCGTCCTGCGTCTGGAACAGGTATGGCAGAGACGTGATGTTTATCTCCTCCGGAATGATCGTCGCGTAATATTCGAGCGCGCCCGAATAAAGGTCCAGCGCTCCGATGCTGAGCGCCTCGATGGCTTCGGCGGGCTTGCCCAGCGCGTCCTGGAGGTGGATGGCGATTTTCAACTCGCCGTTCGATTCCGTTTCCACCATCCGCCGGAACTCCGCCAGTGCGATGTCTTCGGGGCTACCCAGGCCCTGCGATTCGTTTAGTTTGAGGATCTTCTCCGCCTGTGATGGCGACACCCAAGCAAGAACGAGGATAGAAGCGGTTGTGATGGCCTTCACGACGGGATTCATAACTCTCTCCTTTTCCAATAATTCATGTTCTTGATGTGTAGTTAGGGAATGCTATTTCCATGCTATCCGTTGTTCAGAGAATTATCTTCTCCTTCTGCGTATGATGCTTCCCTTCCGCGCGCCCGTGAGCTCGCCGTCGCGCCAGGTCGCAACCCCGTTCACCAGAACATGGGACATGCCAGTCGCCGTCTGGCTCGGGCTTTCCGTTGTTCCCCGTTCGCGGAATAAGGCGGGGTCGAACACGGCGATGTCGGCCCAGTTCCCCGCCCTGATGGTGCCGCGGTCTGCAAGCCCGAGCGTGCTGGCGGGCAGGCCGGTCATCTTGTGGATGGCCGCTTCGGGAGTGAAGGTCGCCGTCTCGCGAACCATCCTCCTGTAGAACCACGCGGCCCAGGTGTAGGCCCCGTGAAACGCCGAACCCGCCAGGGGACCGTCCGGCGCAAGCGCCGTGGCGTCGGAAGCGACCATGCAGCAATCGTGCCGGTAGGTTTCCTTCAGCAATTCCTCCGAATAGGTATGAAGGATGACCATGGGCCGGTGGATCGAGTCGATCTCGGCCAGCAGCACGTCGAAAATACAATCATAAGGATCGCGCCCGATGGCGCGCCCGATCTCACCGAAGCTGCGCCCCGACCAGGACGGCAGCGCCTCGGAAGAGATCAGTACGACCTTGTCCCAATCCCCGACGGTGTTGACGAGATTGGTGAAGTCTCGCATTCGCGCACGCTCGGCATCATCGCGGAGGCGGCGTGCGAGCATGGCCCGCCCTCCTTCATATGCCCAGGGTGGCAGCACGATCTGAAGGTTGGTGGTGCCGAACACGCGCGTATGCATGTCGAAGGCCACATCGACGCCCCGCGCACGGGCGGCCTCGACCCGTTCCACACAGCGTTCCATGTTCGGGATCCCTCCGCGCGGTGCGAGATGGGAAACCTGGAGCTGTGAGCCGGCGTTCTCGGCGGTGCGTATGGCCTCCTCGACCGCGTCCGCGGCTTTCTCCTGGCGATGGCGGGTATGGGCCGCATACAACCCGCCTGCTGCCGCGTTGACCTTGCAGAGTTCAGTCACCTCCTCTTCCGAGGCACCGACCTCCGTCACATATTCAAGCCCCGTGGAGTAGCCTATCGCGCCCTCCTCCAGACCTTGCTGCAGCAGACGCTTCATGCGGGCCAGCTCGTCGGGCCGCGCCGGCCGCTCGACAAGGCCCGTCACCGACAGCCGGAGCTGACCGTTCGGCACGAGCATGGCAACGTTCACGGCCGGCGATGCCCGCTCGAGCAGGGCCAGATACTCCGCCACGCTGCGCCAGGTCAGCGGAACCTGGCCATCATATCCGTAGATGACGCTTGCCGAGAGCTCGGGGCGACGGATCGGCGAGCATCCCCAGCCGCAATTGCCGATCACCTCCATTGTCACGCCCTGGGCAATCTGGCTGACCGCGCGCGGATCGACGAGCAGGGTGTAGTCGGAATGGCTGTGGATGTCGATGAAACCGGGCGAGACGAAGTGGCCCGCGGCGTCGATCTCGTCCCGCGCCACGCCCCTGGGAATCTTCCCGATCTCCGCGATGCGGCCGTCCTGCACGCCGAGGTCGGCCTCGTATCTGGGCTTGCCGGTCCCGTCGATGACGGTCCCGTTGCGGATCGCAAGGTCAAGATGCACGGGAAGACTCCACCAGCTTGCCTGCCCGCGCCGTCCGCGTCGCCTCCGCATCGATCGCCGGCGGCCCGTCTGCGGTTATGACGATGCCATATGCGTCCCTGGCGTGCCCGATGCTGACCCTGCCGGCGATCACATCCGCCAGAACCAGATCGGGGTCGCGCTCGAAGGGGTCGCCATGCCCGCCTCCGCTGGCCATGATGTGTCGAAACAGGTCGCCCTTTCGCAGGATCTCGGGTTCGGACAGAAGCACGGGCAGGATGCGCTGCTCCTTGTCCGGATTGACGATGTTCCACGACGGCGTCCCGCAGCTTCCGCCGTCGAGGCCGTAGGGGGGAAACTTCCTCTTGTCGGACCGCACCGTCAGAATTGCCTCGTCGGCCAGAAGCCGGTAGTCGCGGACGATGGCGAGCCCACCCCTGAACTTGCCCGGGCCGCCGGTATCGGGAACATACTGGTACTGCTCGATGCGCAGCGGCTGCTCGGCTTCGATGAGCTCCACGGGGATGTTCGACTGGTTGGCGCCGATATGGGCGACGCCTTCCGAGCCGTCATGATCGGGGGCGGCGCCGTAGTTGCCCATCAATGTCTCGACGAAGACGAATGGCTTGCCGTCGTGATACCCGCCGAAAGCCGGCAAGGTGGCGCCGCCACATCCATCGGCGGGTACCTTGTGGGGAAGCGCCTGCGCGAGGGCGCCGAGCAGGCAGTCGACCATCCTGAACCCGGTGATGCCCCTGGCCCCGCACGCGGCCGGCGCAGTCGGATTGACCAGCGTCCCGACCGGCGCCACCACCCGGATCGGGCGCGTGAAACCTTCGGAGTTCGGTATCTCGGCGCCCAGGATCGACCGGATCGCGGTATAGGACGCGGCCTTCATCATCGGCTTCGGCGCGTTGATGCCTGCCTTGATCTGCGCGCATGTGCCCGTCCAGTCGACCTCCAGCTCGGATCCGCTCACCGTCAGCCTCACCTGAAACTTGAGCGGCTCCGGATTCTCGCCGATCCCGTCGATGTGGTTGCTGAACTCGTACACCCCGTCGGGTATTTCCATGATCTCGGCCCTGGCGAGCCGCTCGGCATAGTCGTGGACATGCTCCAGATAGCGGCCGAGGACATCCGAGCCGTAGCGGGCATGGAGATCGGTGAAGCTCCTGACCGCCGCATTGCAGCCGGCCACCTGGGCGCGCAGGTCGCCCTGCACCTTCTCGGGGACGCGCACGTTGAGGCCGATGATGGCCCACAGGTCGCGATTCTCGCGGCCGTCGTCGTAAAGCTTCAGAACCGGCAGACGAAGCCCCTCCTGGAATATCTCGGTGGAGCCTATGGAATTGCTTCCCGGAACAATGCCGCCAACATCGTTGTGATGCGCCAGGGTCGCCGCCCACGCCCACAGCCGGCTCTCGATGAATATCGGCCTGATGACGTAGATGTCGGGAAGATGCTGGCCTCCGGCGACATAGGGATCGTTGAAGATGAAGACGTCGCGAGGCCGGACGGTGGCTCCGTGGGCGGCCACCAGCACGGCCATCGCATCCGGAAAGCTTCCCAGGTGCAGCGGCGTCGTCAGGCCCTGGGCCAGGGTGCGGCCGGAGGCGTCGCACACGGCGGTGGAGAAATCCATCGCGTCGCGGACGATCCCCGAATATGCGCTTCGCACCACGATCATCGCCATCTCGTCGGCGATTGTATCGAGGGCGTTCCTTATCACCTCGAGCAATATCGGATTTGGCTGTTCGGACTTGTTTGACGGCGAGCCAATCATAGCGTGACCTCGATTACGATGTTGCCCAGCCCGTCGAGCCGGGCGCCGGAGGTCGGCCCGACGACAGTCGTGCCCTCGTATTCCTCGACGATGATCGGTCCTCGCGTAAGCTCCTGCGAGAGATCGCTTCTGCGCAGCACCGGCGTGGCGATCCAGCCATGGGAAGCGCCGAAATAGGCGTTGCGCTCACCGCGAGCCTTGCCTTCGTCCCGTACGCCGGCCGCAAGACGGAGGGGCTTGTCGCCACGCAGCGTTCCCGAGACCCGCAAGCCGACGACCTGAATCGACATGTCTCCGCTGAAGCGATGGCCATAGGTGCTTTCGTGCTCGACCTCGAAGCGGTCGGCCACGGCGTCCGGCGAAGCGCCCTGCTCGAACGGAATCTCGAGCTCGAATGCCTGGCCGGCATACCGAATCATGGCCGCCCGGCGAAAGTCGATCGTATCGGGGGGAGCCCCGAGCTGCTCGGCCACCTGCGACTGGAGCTCGTCGAAAAGCTCCTCGATCCCGGCTTCCGCGACCTCCCGGAGATCGCGCAGGAAGGCGCGGCTCTCTGTAGCCTGGATATCGGAGTCAAGGAGGCCGACCGCGCTGAAGACGCCGGCGGCCGGCGGAATGATCACCCGCTCCATCTGGAGGGCGCCAGCAAGCTGCGTGGCGAAGATCCCGCCATTGCCGCCGAAGGCGATCATCGAGAAGTCGCGCGGATCGCGGCCCCTGTGCGTGGACACCGCCTTTATCGCCCGCATCATGTTGGCGGTCGTCACCAGATAAACGCCGTAGGCCGCATCCGCGACCTCGACACCCAACGGTTCGGCAACCTGGTCCTCGACAGCCTTAAAGGCTGCGTCGAAATGGATCGGGACGGTGCCGCCGGCAAGGCTTTCCGGATTCAGGTAGCCGAGGACGACGTTGGCGTCCGTGACGGTGACTCTGGTCCCGCCCGCCCCATAGCAGATGGGGCCGGGCGCGGCACCCGCGCTTTCGGGCCCGACCTTCAGCGCCCCGGCCTTGTCGATCGTCACCATGCTGCCGCCGCCCGCTCCCACCTCGGAGATATCGATCACCGGCAGCTTCAACGCGTAGCCGGCACCGTTCAGCAGCGGATTGCTCAGCGAGATGCCGCCGCCGACCTCGTATTCGTCGGTGCGGAGGAGGCGCCCCTTCTCGATGATCGAAGCCTTGGCGGTGGTCCCGCCCATATCGAAGGTTATCGCGTTGGGGATGCCCATGCGGCGCGCCAGGACGTCGCTTGCTATGACGCCTGCGGCGGGACCGCACTCGATGATCTGCGCCGGCTTCCTGATGACCGTTTCGGCCTGGAGGATGCCGCCGTTCGAATGCATGATCAGAAGCGGCCCATCCACGCCCGCCCGCAGCATGGAGCGCTGCAGGGAGCGCAGATAGTGCTCGACGGGAGGCCCCACGTAAGAATTGATGACGGTCGTGCTCGTGCGCTCATATTCGCGGATCTCGGGCAGGACATCGACCGAAAGGGACACGAAGCAGCCCGGCAGTGCCTCCGCCACCGCCTCTCCGATGACCCTTTCATGGGCGGGGTTGGCATATGAATGGAGAAGGCAGACTGCGACCGCCGTTGCCCCCGATTCGGCAATGCGCGCGATCACGTCGCGTAGCTCATCGAGGTCGAGGGGGCGTACGACGTTGCCGCGATGGTCGAGGCGCTCCGTGACCTCGAACCTGAGCTCGCGCGGGACAAGAGGACGCGGCTTGACATAGGTCGGATCATAAAGCCGTGGCACCCGGACGCGCCGGAGCTCCAGGACGTCCCTGAAGCCCTTGGTGGTGATAAGCGCGGTGCGCGCGCCATTCGCCTGGAGAATTGCGTTTGTCGCCACAGTGCAGCCATGGACCAACGCTTCGATTTCCGACATCTCGCGCCCGATATTTTCGAGCAGTTCGGAAACCCCCTGGATCACACCGATGGAATAATCCTCCGGAGTGGAGGAAACTTTCCTTGTTTCCAGCATCCCATCGTCGCCTACGGCGACCAAATCTGTAAAAGTCCCCCCTACATCGGCCGCAATCCTTATTCTTGGCAAATTCACAATCAACTCCCATCATGCATTACAATTTCAAACCATATCCAAGCGGATCCGGCATTGTGTTCAGCTTAAACAAATCCCTCTTCGAGAATCCAATTGTTTGAACTGTTGAAGATTGATAGGTTTGGATTATGGAGACGGTCACCCTCAAGCAGTTGGAGACGTTCGCCTGCATCGTCCGCCTGGGAAGCTTCGCGGCCGCCGCGCAGCACCTCCACACCACGCAGCCGTCGATCACGGGCCGCATTCGCGAGCTTGAGACCTCCCTCCAGGCCGAGCTCTTCGACCGGTCCGGCCATCGGGCGCAGCTCACCGTGAAGGGGCGCGAGCTGGTCGGCTATGCGGACCGCATGCTCGCGCTCGCCTCGGAGATGCGGTCACAAATCGGCGACAGGCATGCGGTGAGCGGCATCGTCAGGCTGGGCGTGATCGACAATGTCGCGCTGACGTGGCTACCGCGATTGATAGCGAACCTGTCGACCGAGTATCCGAACATCGTTCTGGAGCTCTTCGTCGATATGAGCGTGAACCTGCATCGGAAGATACTCTCGGGAGAGCTGGACATGGCGATCCTGGCCGGCGGCTACACCGACCCGCATATCAAGAGCGTTTTTCTGCACACGGTCTGCATGACTCTCGTAGGGCAGCCGTCGCTGCCCCTGCCGGAGCGTACGCTGACACCGGAGGACCTGAAGGACGTGCAATTCATCTGCCATACGCACGGCTCGCATCTCAATGTCGCCGTGCAGGATTGGTTCTCGAGCCATGGATGTCGGCCCAAGTCGTTCTACGGATGCACGAGCGTGGCGACGATGATAAGCCTTGCGTCGGAAGGGGTCGGCGTCGCCTGCGTCGCGCCGGCGGTCGTCAAACGAGAGCTGCAGGACGGCCGGCTGCGCGTGTTCGCGACAGATCCGCCGATGTGCACCTTCAGTCTGTCGGCTATCTATCCGGCCTCCAACGTCCATCCGGCGATCACGATATTGGCGGAACTGGCGGCGCGACTAGCCGCGCAGCATGTCCAGGAGGAGGGTCCGGGCTGACCCGGCCGGCGCCTTTCAGCCCCGCGCCGGCTGGCCTGCTTGACGCTGCGGCCAAAGGAAACCACAAGGAATGCCGTGCCGTCCAGGCGCGGGGGAGGGGGCGCAGCGGGCGGGCATTCCCGCGTCGGCGTCGACGCCTCCGGTTCACCTTCGCTCGAGGATGTCGAACGTGTTATCATCCGCCGGCATCTCGGAAAAGCTCGCCGACCGGGCATACCGGGAAATCGAGGAGCTGATCGTCACCCTCCGGCTGCCGCCGCGGACGGTCCTCTCGGAGCAGTCGCTCGCCGACCAGCTCGACATGGGGCGCACGCCCGTTCGCGAGGCGTTGCAACGCCTGTCGCTGGACGGACTGGTCGAGATACTGCCGCGTCGGGGCGTCCTGGTCTCCGAGATCAACCTGCACACACAGTTGCGGCTGCTGGAAGTGCGTCGTGAGCTTGAGCGCCTCATGGCGCGGCTGGCTGCCGAGCGCGCGGACGAGCGGGAAAAGCGCGCCTTCGACACGTTGGCCAGAAGAATGCACGAGGCGTCGAGGAAGGCCGACGATATCGGCTTCATGCGCCTGGACCGCCAGTTCAACCTGATGGTGGCCTCCGCCGCGAGCAACGAATTCGCGCAGCGCGCCATGGGTCTGATGGCAGGGCAGTCGCGGCGCTTCTGGTATTACCACTACAAGGCGTCCGCCGATCTCCCTCTGACCGCGAGCCTTCACGCCGCGGTCGCCACCGCAATCGCCAAAGGCGACGCGCAGGCGGCCGCTCAAGCCTCCGATGCGCTGATGGACTACATAGACAGCTTCGCGCGCAAGACGCTGGAGCACTGATCCTCAGTTCCCGAACACGACCACATTCCGTATGGCGGTTCCGGCGCGCAGGTCGTCGAAGGCGGCATCCAGGCCGTCGAGGGACACGCGTCCGGTGATGAGCTCGTCGAGCAGGAGCGAGCCGTCAAGGTAACGCTTGGCCAGCATGGGGAAGTCCCGCGCCGGCCGCGCGCCGCCGTAGCTCGAGCGCGTGATGCGTTTCTCCTGCATCAGCGAACCCCAGCGGAAACCCACCTCGGCGTCGACGTTTATCTTTCCCAGCCACACGATCTCGCCGCCGGGCCGCGCTGACTCCGCCGACATTCTGAACGCGGCGGGATTGCCCGCGGATTCGAGGACGACGTCGGCGCCGCGCCCGCCGGTGACGTCCCTGACGAATTCCACGACCCCGCCCGCCCCGGCATTCACGCTATGCGTAGCCCCCAGCTTTCGTGCAAGCGCCATTTTGTCATCAAGGAGATCGGCGGCAATGATCGTGCCGGCGCCAGCCAACCGCGCGCCCTGCACGGCCGCCAGACCCACGCCGCCGCAGCCGATGACGAGGACGGAGCCGCCACGCTCGATATGGGCGACGTTGAGTGCTGCCCCCACGCCGGTCATCACGCCGCAGCCGATGAGACAGGCACGGTCGAGCGGGATCTCCCTTGGTACGGGAATCGCCTGCGCGGCGGGCACTACGCAGTATTCCGCAAATGCTCCCAGGTACATCAGGTGGTGCAGGGGCTCGCCTTCGCCCGACCAGGACTGGGGCCTGCCGAAGAAATCGTATGCCTCGCGAGCATTGCCGGTGAAGACCTCGCACAGAATCGGTTGGGCGCGTCGGCAGTGGAAGCACCCGCCGCAATTCGGGTTCCACGACAGCACTACGGAATCGCCCGGTCTTGCTGAAACAACCTGCGAGCCCACCTCCGTCACAACACCCGCCGCCTCGTGGCCGAGCACGATCGGAACAGGACAGGCCAACGACCCTTCGATCACCTCAAGATCGGTATGGCAAAGCCCGGCTGCCGCAATCTTGACCAGCACGTCGTCCGGCCCGAGGTCGCGGGCCTGAACGCGCTCGACCGACAGGCGCCGGCCCGGAGCACGAAGGACTGCTGCTCGATATTCGATCGACATGGTCTCGCGCGTCCGAAAGTGGTGCGGTACAGGCCGGACCTCTGCGGTGGTCAGGAATGCCGGGCTTCCGCTTCCGCAGGCCGCCCGTCGACAAAGGTCATCCCCTTCCAGCCGGCCGAGCGGGAAAGAGCTTCGAGCGCCGCCGCCATGTCATCCGACGTCATCGTCCAGTCATTGTCGAAATTGGCGACAACCGCCTTCATGAAAGGGTCGACCAGCGTCTTGGCGAGAGCCTCGTCGGAAAGGTGGTCGAAGAGCAGCGCGAAGGCGAGTTGCCTGGGCTCCGGGCCCTCGTAGCTCCATTCGAAGCCGTTGCGGGAGAAGCATGCCGTCTCCATGCGGGGATCGAGAGGCCGCCCGGCGACGGTCACGACGATGCCATCGATCGTCCGTTCGCCGACATAGGTTTTCATATCTTCCTCCCACATGCCGCCGTCGATCCCTTGCAGGCCGATCCTGCATCGTCTGTTGCCCTACTGATATTGATCTGATATGTCAATTGTCGATCAGTTGGGCGCCGCCAGCGACCTTGGACCGGAGGCCCGTTCCAGCTTCACAGGAGGGTTCACCGATGGAAATCGCCTCGCCTTCGATGTCCGACCGGCAACTGAAGTACCGGGCGAACTACAGGGAGCGGGTGGCCGGTTGGTACAATGGCTGGCTGCACGTCTTCATCATCTATACGATTGGGTTCGTCAGCCTCTACGTCTACCTGTCCAATGTGCGCGATGCGGCGTGGTCGGAGTACCTGATCATCCCAGTCACCTTCCTCGGAGCCAATTTCTTCGAGTGGTGGATCCATCGCTTCGTCATGCACAGGCCGTCGCGGATCAAGGCGCTTCGGGCCATCTACAACCGTCATACCCTGATGCATCACCAGTTCTTCACGGAGGAGGAGATGCGCTTCGCCGACCACAACGACTGGCGAGTGACCTTCTTCCCGCCCTATGCGCTGGTGGTGTTCACGCTGATATCGATCCCCGGGGCGCTCGCTCTCGGTTACCTGGTCTCGGCGAACACTGGATGGCTGTTCATCGCCACCACGACCTCGATGTATCTCATCTATGAGTTCATGCATTTTTGCTGCCATGTGGACGACAACTGGTTCGTCCGTCACGTACCGTTTGTGAATACGATACGTCGCCACCACGCTGCCCATCACAACCAGTCCATCATGATGGAGCGGAACATGAACCTCACCTTTCCGATCATGGACTGGCTGTTCGGGACATCCGATCTCGACCGCGGCCTGCTCGGCCATCTGTTCAACGGCTACGACACGCGCTTCGTGAAGCGGACGATGCGCAGGACGGCCAGAACGCCGAAGGTCGAGGCCGCGAGAAGCGACCCCGTCGCGACTTGACGATGGGCGAGGACAGGGAACGATGCGCCCGCCACCCACATTCCTGAAGGATGCCGAGCATGGACGCGCTTGAGCCGAACTGGCAGGCCCTGTCTTGTTTCGCCCTGGCCTGGACCGTGTGCTGCTTCTCGTTCCTGGTCATGACCGGCTTCTTCCCGCTATCGCGGCGCCCCGCGGCGCTGAACCGGACTGGCGGGCTGGCCATCACGCTGGTCAATGGCGGGCTGCTCGCGGCCGCCACGACCGCCACCATCGGATTCGGCTACCTGGAGCTGCGCTGGACCTCCCTCGTCGTCGTCGCAGGGATCATCTTCCTGTTCGTTCCGGCGCTTCTGGATCTATGGCCCGAACCCCGCCGCGACACCCGCTCCGGCATGGCCTTGCTGCTGATCGGTCAGGTGGGAGTGCTCGCAATGATGATCGCGCAGCTTTCGCCCGCAACGACATCCTAGACCGTTTCATGGTCAGATGGAAACGGCTCTGTTTCTCCGATGGCGAGGCGATCCGGCAGGAGAGACGCGAGAGGCGATGGGGTTCCATCGTCCGAGCGGCTCGACGAACCGGGTGCCCGCCCCGATTCCACCCAATTGGGGGAAACCCTTCGGGCCGGGTGCATTTGGCCCAAATCCTTCGGGTTCCGGCTCGGCCGTATCCCGATACGACCGTCGCCGAAACCCTCGACCTTGGGACCAAATGCCCGCCGGCAGAGCGATTCCATCTGACCATGAAACGGTCTAGGGCCCGTGGAAGGTCGGGCGACTTCCAGCAGGACTCAAGTGCAAAGGAGGACGAACCATGCCTACACATATCAAGATCGGCCTTTCGGCGGTGGTGGCTTGCGTCGGCGTCGGCGCCCATATTTTCTTCGGCAGCGGCCAGCGCCCGGATCTGCAGGGCGTCATCATGTTTCTCGGGCCGTTCATGATCGTCGGCATGTGGATATTTCCGGAGGTCAACCGACGCGAAAGCAGCGGCGGAATCAAATCGCCGACCAACGAATGACTGCGTTGATCCCCGGCAGGGTCGCTCCGAAACCACAGCGATCCTGAAACAGTCGCCCGCGCCGTATTATATCTAGCCGGCGCCCTTCAGACTGCCGATGCGGTTGCGCAGTTCGGTCTTCAGAACCTTGCCGTACGCGTTCTTCGGCAGGTCGTCGCAGAACAAGTAGCGTTTCGGCCTTTTGAAGGAGGCGATCTCCTCACGACACCACGCGTCGAGCGTTGGGACGTCGATCTGTCCTTTTCCGGCGGAAACGACGAATGCCACGACCTCCTCGCCCCATTCCTCGCTCGGCTGCCCGATAACAGCCACCTCGGAGATGAGGGGATGCCGCAGCAGCACCTCCTCGACCTCGCGCGGATAGATGTTGGTGCCGCCTGAAATGATCAGATCCTTCGAACGGTCGGTGAGCGTGAGAAACCCGTCGGCGTCGAGCGTGCCGACGTCGCCGGTCTTCAGCCAGCCGTCGACGACCGTTGCCCGGGTCGCCTCCTCGTTCCGCCAGTAGCCTTGCATGACGGTCGGCCCACGTACCACGACTTCGCCGGGAATGCCGAGCGGCAGATCCCGGAGCGCCTCATCGACGACACGCACCTCGACGCAGGAATGGGCGCGTCCGACCGACGACAGCCGCTCGCGCCATCGCGGGGCGTCCGCATCGGCGATCAGACCGCGCTGCAGCGCGGTGATCGTCATGGGGCTTTCTCCTTGGCCGTAGACCTGGACGAATTTCGGGCCAAGGACGCCCAGAGCGGCTTCCATGTGCGCGGTATACATCGGGCCGCCCCCATAGACGATCGTCTTGATGCCGTCGCCGCGGCGGCCGCTGTCCCTTGCCAGATCCACCAGGCGCTTGACCATGGTAGGGGCCGCGAAGAAGGTCAGGCGTCCCAGGCTTTCGCCGAGATCGAGGATCTCCTTGGAATCGAAGCCCTGCGATCTCGGCACCACATGGCGCGCGCCCAGACGGACATTGATGAAATTATAGAGTCCCGCGCCGTGGGAGATCGGCGCCGCGTAGAGCACGGCGTCGGCCGGCGACACCTCGTCTATGTCGACGGGATAGCAGAGCGACATGGCGACCAGATTGCCGTGCGAAAGCATGACGCCTTTCGGCCGGCCGGTGGTGCCGGATGTGTAGAACATCCAAGCCAGCGCGTCCCGGTCGAGCCGGGCCGGCGCTGCGAGCGCCTCGTCCCGCCCACTCCCGGCCGCAAGGGCGGCTTCATCGACCGAAGCCTCTCCACACCCCGCCGGCAGTTCGGCCTGCGCGCCGATACGGCCGTCGTCGCTGATGAGGAGCCCGGCCTCGGCATGACCGACAATCCAGGCTATCTCGCGGGGATGAAGACGGCGGTTGATCGGCACGACCGCGGCGCCTATCCACCATGCCGCGTACATGATCTCCAGATACTCGGTGCGGTTCTTCATCGCCAGGGCCACGCGATCGCCCTTGGCGACGCCGTTCTCGCGGTTCAGCCACTCCCCGATCGCAGATGCCCGGCGCGCGAAGGCCGCGTAGTCGGCGCGCAACTCGTCCCCGTCAAAAAGGGCCGGCGCCTGCGGCATGAGTCGCGCCGTGTCGTATAGCCAGTTAGCGATGTTCATCCCCTCAGGCCCTCTTCGCCTCAAGCAGCGTGGCGTAGTTGGCCACCCCCGCGCCGCCCATGTTGAACACGAGGCCGAGATTTGCTCCCTCGCACTGCATGTCGCCGGCGGTTCCGGTGAGCTGGCGGAACGAGAGGGCATGCATCGACACCCCCGTCGCCCCAACCGGATGCCCCTTGGCCTTCAGGCCGCCGGAAAGATTGACCGGCAAGGCTCCGCCCCGAAATACGGTGCCATCCTCGACCACGCGATGACCTTCTCCCTTGGGCGCGAGCCCCATCGCCTCGTAGATGAGGAGCTCCGCTATCGTGAAGCAGTCGTGCACCTCCGCGAAGTCGACGTCCGCAAGGCGCACGCCACCCTTGTCGAGAGCGCCGCGCATTGCCTTCTCCGGCCCTTCGAACGCTGCGAAATCGCGCACCGACAACGGGAGGAGGTCGTTGACCTGCACATGGGCGCGGAAGGAAACCTCGCGCGGGAACCGGGAGGCGCGCTGCTCGGCAGCAAGCACGATCGCGGCCGCGCCGTCAGTAATGAGCGAGCAGTCAGTCAGCCGAAGGGGCGGTGCGATCAGCGGATTCCTTTCGGAAACGACGCCGCAGGCCTCGACGCTCATCGGCCTGCGCATATGCGCGAGCGGATTGCGCAACGCGTTCTCGTGGTTCTTGGCCGCTATGCGCGCCATGGTCGGCAGCGGATCGCGATAGCGTGACGCATATTCCCGGGCGGCCCCCGCCAGAACTTCCGGAAAGCTGAGCCGGGCCTCCTCCGGGTCGTTCTGGTAGCCGGCCCCGGCGAGCGAACGGGTGACGTCCGCGGTCGGCTTCGAGGTCATCTTCTCCGCGCCGACCACCAGCACGATCTCCGACTGCCCCGACAGTATTGACGCAATGCCGGCGAAGACCGCAGCCGAGCCGGACGCGCAGGCGTTCTCGCACCGCGTAGCCGGCTTGAAGCGCAGGTCGGGAGATATCTGGTGTATGAGCGAGGAGGCGAAGCCGTCCGGCACCAAGCCGGAATTGAAATGGCCGAGGAAGACTGCGTCAACCTCGGCCGGCGCCACGCCGGCGTCAACGAGCGCCCCGCGCCCTGCCGCGACGATCAGGTCTTCCAGGGTCTCGCCGTCCAGGCGACCGAACTTGGTATGCCCGGAACCGACGATGGAAACAGAAAGCGCACCCATGATCTTCCTCCCTCCGCAACCTTATTGAGGCGGCGGGCGACGGCGTCTATTGATGAAACTACGTATAAATCTACGTGGTTGGGAGCGGGGAGACAGGAGTCGTGATCGATCCGGAGCTTGTCATCCGCGCCTTCCCGAAGATGCCTGCGGCGCTGCTGATCACCGGCAACAGGCGGATCGTCGAATGCAACGACGCGTTCGCGAGCCTGTTCGGCTACAGCCGTGCGGAGTTGATGAACGCATCCTTGCTGATGCTCTATCCGTCGCGCGCCGACTACCGGCGAATCGGGCAGCGATCGCTCCACTGGCTCGTCACACACGACAGCTACGAGGACGAGCGCTTCATGAAGCAACGAAGCGGTGAGATCTTCTGGGTCAAGGCCCGCGGCGTCACGCTGACGCCCGACACACCCTTTCAGTCGATGGTCTGGAGCTACGAGCGCCTGCTTCAGACAGGTCGCAGGCCGAGCGACCTCACGTCGCGCGAAAGGGAGATCTCGGGGCATATCATCAACGGGAGAACCTCGAGGGAGATTGCCGCTGTTCTCGGCATATCGCGCAGGACCGTCGAAGTTCATCGGACAAGGCTGATGAGCAAGCTCAAGGCGAGGAACGTGGCCGAGCTCGTTTCCCGGATAGTTGAAACCCGTTCCGCCGAAGGGTGAACGCCCGGGATATGGCGTCCCGTATCAGCGGCAGCGCTCGAGCGGGCGCACCGATCACGCAAACCGAAGCATCCTTTACGAATAGCCAGCAGACCGTTACGGTTATCCATGCTCCATGACTGCGCCCGCCTGTCGCGGAGGCGGGATCCCGACGATCGTTCCACTTGGCAGCGACACGCTACCCGATGAAAGCGATGACGAGCTCCGAGGCTGAAAGGCCGGCGAAGGTGCGGTTCGGCATCGTCTTGTTGCCGGATTTCACCCTGTCGGCGCTCAGCCTGTTCCTGGATCCCATCCGACTTGCGGCGGACGAGAGGGACCGCAGCCAGCAGGTGCACTGCGCCTGGGACATACTCACGCTTTCCGGAGATCCGGTGAAATCCAGCTCCGGCCTCACCGTGAATCCGACCGCGCCGATCGGGATGCTCGAGAGATGCGATTATGTCGTCGTGATCGGAGGCCTCATCCCGCGCTATTGGACGGGCCGGCAAGCCCTCATCGATCTTCTTCGCTCGAGCGCGGACCGCGGACAGCAGCTCGTGGGGCTGTGCACCGGCGCGTTCGCACTCGCCGAAGCCGGATTGCTCGAAGACCGGACATGCTCGGTCAATTGGTTCCACAAGGACGATTTTACCGCGCTTTACGAAAGATGTAGGCCGGACATCGTCTCTCAGTTTCATCGCAGCGGGCGGCATTACACCTGCGCCGGAGGTCTGGGCGCGGCGTGTCTCGCGATATCCCTGATCGCAGGCGACGTCTCGGAGGAACAGGCGCGAAAGGCGGCCTCCATCCTGCTGATCCCCTACGACATCATCGATGCCGAGCAGCCGATGCCGATTCTCAGTGGTATCAGGTCACCGCTCGTCCGCCGTGCGATCAGGATATTCGAGGAAACCTTGGATGATCCCGTCAGCATGGCCGAGATTGCCCGTCGGCTCGGGATTTCGCGGCGACAGATGGAGAGGGCGTTCCGAGCCAACACGAGCAGCACGGCGGTCAAGATTCGAGAACGGATTCGTGTGCGCAAGGCAAAGGAGCTACTGCGGGATACGGGCCTACCGCTGATCGAGATCGCAATTGCATCCGGTTTCATGGGGACCGGAAGCATGAACCGCTCTTTTGCCCGGCAGAACGAGGTACCGCCACGTGAGCTGCGCAACATGCGCAATGCTTACGATCCGACCAAAGCCCACTACAGAAGCACTACTTTGGCGGATATCCCAAATTCCGTTGTGCATTCGGCGGTGAAGACATCGTTTTAGCTGTGGCTTTTGCGCGAGAGTCCTGATGACACCTTTCCTGATTGCCGGCAGGATTGGCTGAGATGGGCAACGATTAGCCGGCTGCAAGCGCCGGTGCTTAAAGAAGTCCAGTGTTTCCACCTACGGCTCCACATACGGATGAGCGGAGGCGGCAAAGCCGCAGGATTCCGGCGTTGTCGGGCTCGCAGTGGCCGGAAAGCCTCCGCTAATGCGGATCAAGCACCGGAAATCACTGGGTAATTGGGAGTCGTGGAGACGCGCTGCGACTCGCTGGGACGGTCAGGATGTGGGTAGCGAGTGGCAGAGGGGGCACCGCACTAGCCGCCGTTTGCCGGCTTTGCTCCGGCCAGATCGGGAGGACAGACGGCGCAGAGAAACATCGCTCATCGCGCTATTGCGAGGCGCCTTGACAAAGATCGCCGTCGTCAGGCTATCGCGCCGGGAGCCTCTCTGATTGTTCATCACGGAGGTCAAGCTGATCCCTCAATTCTCCCCACCAAGCACCTGTAACTTGCTTCTCTTAGTGGTCCGCTAGCTTGCGGGCGCCTGCGACACGAGCGGGCATGCTCCATCTAGGCGAATTCGGCGCTCATTCGGATAAGATCGTCCCAGAGGCTCTCGGCGAAGCTGCGCAGCACTATGATCTCGAATGCACGCTCCTCGACGCGGGTAAGATGCGCGGCAATATGGCCTACAAGCGTCGTCGCGGAATGGCCGATGGGGAAAGCCGGGAGCGAAAGGTCGACCGCCGTGCCCTTTGCCAGCACCTGCTCGACCATCGGTCCTTCGATGCCTATCCGGACGCGGCCGTGGCTTTGGTCGATGCACACCGCCTTGGAGCCCAGCGCCGCGAAGATGCGGGCCATCGCCTCGCGTGGCATCGGCTCGTCGCCGACGATGAACCATTGCGCCGGCCCAGTCGGCCGAACGTCGCTGGCGCCGCGGGCAATCGACGCGAGAAGGGATTCGAGGTCGGGATCGGAGGCCCTGCCGAGGACATGGATGACATGGCCTTCGGGAAGAAGGCGGATGCCGGTGCGGGCGGCGCTGCGCGCCGGTCCGGAGTCGAGTGCCGGCCGGCGAGCGACACGGAAATCAGACATGGAGCCTCTCGTTCCGCGGATCGACGAAGACGGGATCGCAGAGGATCGCCGCGGTATACTCACCCCTCAATCCGTCCCATGCCACGACTTCCTCGCCATGGCGCTCCGCACCGTTGCTGACGAGCGCCAGGCCGATGGTTGAGCCGACATGGGGCGAATATGCGCTGGAGGTCACGTAGCCCGCGTCATTTTCCAGCGCCGCCTCCGCACCCCTGGCGAGGATGTGCGAGCCGGTGCGGAACGAGGTCTTGGGATCGAGCGGCTTGACGCCGACGAGGCGCGGCCGATCGGCCGATCGCAGCCCTTCGCGCTCGAGCATCGCCTTGCCGACGAAGTCCGGCTTGGCAGCGGAGACCATGCGGCCAAGGCCGAGATCGGCCGGCACAACCATGCCGGTGATCTCGGCATGCGTTATGTGGCCCTTCTCGATGCGCAGCACGCCAAGCGCCTCGGCGCCGTAGGGCTGGATGCCATAATCGCGTCCCGCGTCGAGCAGCGCGTCGGCCACATCCTCGCCGAAGCCCGCCGGGACGGCAAGCTCGAAGGCCAACTCGCCGGAGAAGGAGATGCGGAACAGGCGGCCGCGCAGAGCCCCGCCGAAGAGCGAGACCTCGCCTGCCGCCAGGAAGGGGAACGCCTCGTTGGAGATGTCCCGATCCACGATCTCCTGAAGGATCACCCGCGACTTCGGCCCGGCGACCGCCATCTGCGCCCACTGATCCGTCACCGAGGCGAGTCGGACATCGAGATCGGGCCAAAGCGCCTGCGCACAGAATTCGAGATGATTCATGACGCCAGCGGCGAGCGCGGTGGTCGTGGTCATGAAGAAATGGCCGTCGCCGAGCCGGCTCGTCGTTCCGTCGTCGTAGACCATGCCGTCCTCGCGCAGCATCAGGCCGTAACGGGCCTTGCCGACCGGCAGGCCCAGGAAGACGTTGGAATAGACGCGGTTTATGAACTCGGCAGCGTCGCGTCCGTGGATCTCGATCTTGCCGAGCGTGGACATGTCACAGAGCCCCGCGTTCCGCCGGACGTTCAGCACCTCGCGGTCCACGCTTTCGCGCCAGCCAGCCTCGCCCGCGCGCGGAAACCACGAAGCACGGTACCAAAGCCCGGTCTCGACGAAGACTGCGTTGTTCTTCCGCGCCCAGCCGTGCAGCGGCGACTTGCGGACCGGCTGGAAATCACGGCCGCAATGCGCGCCGACGAGTGCCCCGAAGGAGACGGGCGTGTAGAACGGCCGAAAGGTCGTGGCGCCCACATCCGCCGGCGAGACGTCCCTCGCCTCGGCGAGGATGCCAGCGGCATTGACGTTCGAGAGCTTACCCTGGTCCGTCGCCATGCCGCTGGTGGTGTAGCGCTTGGCGAGCTCGGCATGTCCGTAGCCTTCACGCACGGCGAGCTTCAGATCCCCAACATGCACGTCGTTCTGATAGTCGACGAACGCCTTGCCCCGTGCGCCCGGCACCGACCAGAGCGGCTTCGATGCCGTCCTGGCTCCTTCTCCGGCGACCGGACCGAAGGCCGCCGGGCCGGCGCGGAAGCCGAGATCGGCGGCGAGTCGCGCGGTCTTCGCCGCTCCGTCCTCGAGGCAGGCCGACAGGGTTGCGAGGCCCGCTGCGGCGCCCGCGACCACGACGCCGTCGAGTCCCTGCGGAGCGAGGAAGGCGGAGTGCTGCTCCGACCAGACCGGCCTGTCTCCTCGGTGGCAGGCAAGGTGGATGACGGGGCTGTGGCCGCCGGACATGGCGAGCGCATCCACCGCGATCGTCTCGACGCGGCCACCCGCGCACACGGTCACGGAGGAAAGCGACCTGCCGCCTCTCGCATCCGTGACGACGCCCTCGCGGATGATGCGGGCCTTCCCCGCATAGGACGGCATGGCGGCCGGCCGGCTGTCGATGATCGTGCAGACGTCCACGCCCGCGGCCTCGAGGTCGACGGCCAGCGCATAGGCGCTGTCGTTGGTCGTGAAGATCGCGACGCAGCGGCCCGGCGCGATTGCGTAGCGGTTAAGATAGGTCCGCATGGCGCCCGCCATCATTACGCCCGGCACGTCGTTGCCGCCGAAGACGATCGGCCGTTCCTCGGACCCCGTCGCAAGCAGCGCCTGCTTGGCGACGATCCGCCAGAGCCGCTCGACGGGAACGCCGTCGCGGGGAAGCGCAACGTGCTTCTGGACGCGCTCGACGGCGCCGAAGACATTGTCGTCATACCAGCCGAACACGGTGGTGCGGACGAGGAGCCGCACGCTGGGAAGGCTCTCCAGCTCCGCGACGATGCTGGCCGCCACCGCGCTCGCGGGCTCGCCGCCGATGACGGCCGTCTCCGACAGGAGCGACCCGCCCGGCAGCGGCCCCTCGTCCGCCAGAATGACGCGTGCGCCGGCCCTGCCCGCCGTCAGCGCGGCCGCAAGGCCAGCCGGCCCCGCCCCCACGACCAGAAGATCGCAATGCGCCCAGCTCTTCTCGTAGCCGTCCGGATCGGCCGCGTATATCGCCCTGCCGAGACCTGCGGCCCTGCGGATGAACGGCTCGTAGAGCCGTTCCCAGAACGCGGCGGGCCACATGAACGTCTTGTAGTAGAAGCCCGCACCCAGGAAGGGCGACAGAAGGCCGTTCAGCGCGCCGACGTCGAACGCGAGTGAGGGCCAGCGGTTCTGGCTTCGCGCCACCAGCCCGTCGTGGAGCTCCTGGACGGTGGCGCGCGAATTGGGTTCCGTGCGCCCGTCCTCGCCCAGCGTCACCAGCGCGTTGGGTTCGGCGGTTCCGGCGGTCAGGACGCCGCGCGGGCGATGGTATTTGAAGCTGCGCCCGACAAGCCGCCGGCCGTTCGCCAGCAGGGCGGAGGCGAGCGTGTCGCCGGCAAGCCCCTGCATGCGCTTCCCGTCGAAGGTGAAGGAAAGCGGCCTCGTTCGGTCGACCAGGCCGCCGGAGGGCAGGCGGTGTGAGGTCATGCCGGCGCCCCGCTGCGGAGGAGGCCGGCCGCGTCGCGCACGTCGTGGATGGCGTGGGTCACCGTGTCGCGGCTGACGACCAGCCAGCGGCGGCAACCGGACGTGTGGTGCCAGTGTTCGTGAACGATCCCGGCCGGGTTGTCGCGCAGATAGACATAGTCCATCCAGGCCTGCGGCCCGGCGTCGGAAGCGGGGCGAGACAGAGCCGCACCCCTGACGGTGAATTCCTCTTTCGGTCTTGCGCCGCAATGGGGGCAGGCAACGAGGCTGGCCATGGATGCGGTCCCCTTTTCTGCTCAGTGAAGGTTGGGCTGGGCGCCGACACCCTTCTCGTCGATCGGGTGGCCGCGCCCGAACCGGTCGAGACGGAAGGCGCTCGCCGTCGGATGCGGCTCGCCGCGCGCGATCAGGTGCGCGAAGCCGTAGCCGGAAGCGGGCGTTGCCTTGAAGCCGCCGTAGCACCAGCCGCAATTGAGGTAGAGGTTGTCGCAATGGACCCGGTCGATGATCGGCGACCCGTCCATGCTCATGTCCACGATGCCGCCCCAGGAGCGCAGCACGCGCACGCGCGACAGCGCCGGGATCATCGCCTTTCCAGCCTCGGCGACATGCTCCACCGTCGCGAGGTTGCCGCGCTGGGCGTAGGAATTGTAGCCGTCGATGTCGCCGCCGAAGACAAGGCCACCCTTGTCGGACTGCGAGACGTAGAAATGCCCGGCGCCAAAGGTTAGCACGCAGTCGATGAATGGCTTCAGCGCTTCCGAGACGAAAGCCTGCAGCACATGGCTTTCGATCGGCAGCTTCAGCCCCGCCATCGCGGCAAGACGCGAGGAATGGCCGGCCGCCGCCAGCGCCAGCCTGCTGCAGCCGATGGGTCCGCGCGTTGTCTCGACGCCGACCACGCGGCCGCCTTCCCGCCTTATGCCGGTGACCTCGCAGTTCTGGATGATGTCGACGCCGCGGCTGTCGGCGCCCCGCGCATAGCCCCAGGCCACAGCGTCGTGGCGCACGGTTCCGCCGCGCCGCTGCATCAATCCGCCCTGGATCGGAAAGCGAGCATTGTCGAAATCCAGGAAGGGCAGCATGGCTTTCACCGCACCGCGATCCAGAAGCTCCGCATCGACGCCATGGAGGCGCATGGCGTTGCCGCGCCGCACATAGGCGTCGCGCTGCGCGTCCGAATGGAAGAGATTGAGAACGCCCCGCTGCGAGACCATGGCGTTGAAGTTGAAATCCCGCTCCAGCCCCTCCCACAGCTTCATCGAGAATTCGTAGAAGGGGTTGTTTCCGGGCAGGAGGTAGTTGGACCGGATGATCGTGGTGTTGCGGCCGACATTGCCGGAACCGACATAGCCCTTCTCCAGCACCGCCACGTCGGCGATGCCGAATTCCTTCGCCAGATAATAGGCGGTGGCCAGGCCGTGACCGCCGCCGCCAACGATGACCGCGTCGTAGCGCGGCCTCGGCGCCGCGTCCCTCCATGCAGGCTTCCAGCCGCGATTGCCTCGCAGGCCGTTCAGCAGGACCGAAAACGCCGAATACCGCATCGCAACGCCCCTCGACGAAACCGATCGTAGGAACGCCGAGCGATTTGCGATTTCTCAGGTAGGACGAAAACAGATAGAAATGGGCCATGCAAACGGAGAACAACAGGTTGACCCAGTCGATCGGTTTTATGTTGGTCCCTGGCTTTGCGCTCATGTCCTACGCATCGGCCACCGAACCGCTGCGCGCGGCCAATCTGCTGGCCGGCCGCAAAATCTACGAGGTCGCGGCGATGTCGGCCGACGGAAGGCCGGTCGCGAGTTCGTCGGGCGTGCTCGTTCCGTGCGTCCCGATGGGCGAGCGCGAAAAACCCTTCCACACCGTCTTTGTATGCGCCGGCGGAAATCCCCCCGAATGGCACTGCCCCGAGTTCCACGCAGCGCTTCGGCAGATGTCGCGCGAGGGCGTGCGGATTGGCGGCATTTCCGGCGGACCCTATCTTCTCGCGGCGGCCGGGTTGCTCGACGGCCGGGACTTCACGATCCACTGGGAGCATGCGCCGGCTCTCGTCGAGGCATTTCCCCATCTCGGCCCGCGCCAAGCCCGCTTCGTGCTGGACGGCAACCGGATCACCTGCGGCGGCGGCGTGGCCCCGCTCGATATGATGCATGCCCTGATCGCCGAGCGGATGGGCGAGGATTTCGCCCGCCGGGTCAGCGATTGGTATCTCCACACGGCGGTCGCCGCCCCGGCCGCCCCGCAACGAGCGTCGGCTGCCGAACGGTTCGGCGTTTTCCATCCGGTCCTGCTGACGATGCTGGAGAAGATGGAGGCGGCGATCGAGCACCCGCTCAGCCGCGCCTCCATGGCCGCTTTCGCCGGCGTCAGCGAGAGGCATCTCGACCGGCTGTTTCGCGAGCACCTCGGCAGCGGTTTCCTGGAGACCTATCGGCGGACGCGGCTGGGCTACGCGCGCCGGCTGCTGCAGCAGAGCCCGCTCTCGGTCTCCGAGATCGCCTTTGCCACCGGCTTCTCCAGCGCCGGCCATTTCTCGCAGTCGTATAAGAGGCTGTTCGGAAAGACGCCGAGGCAGAGCCGCGCATGACCGTCCCGCGGGCGGCTCCTGACGCGCGTGGCCCTCAACCGTAGAGATATCTCGGCAGCCAAAGCGCGATGTCGGGGAAGATTACGAGGAGCGCCGTCGCCAGGCACATCAGCAGGAAGAAAGGCAGCGCCGCATACGATACCTCGCCCAGCGACTTGTTGGTAAGCCCCTGGAGGATGAAGAGGTTGATGCCGATCGGGGGCGTCAGCAGCCCGATCTCGACCATGAGCACGAGGAAGACGCCGAACCAGACCGGGTCGAAGCCGGCGCCCAGCGCGAGCGGCAGCGTGACTGGGAGGCTCATCACGATGATCGCCACCCCGTCGAGGAAGATGCCGAGCATGAGATAGGCGAGCGCCAGCACCACGATGAGCCCGATCGGGCTGAGATCCAGCGCCTCGATCGCCCTGCCAATCTGGAGCGGCAGGTGCAGATATCCCAGGGCGGTCGACAGAAACGCTGCCGCGACCAGGATCGTGCAGACCATGCAACTCGTCCTGATCGCCCCGAGCAGCGTATCCCTGAAGAAGGCGAAAGAGACCTGTCCGCCGATGAGCGCCAGTATCAGGGAGGCGAGCACGCCGATCGCGGCTGCCTCCGACGGCGTCGCGATGCCGCTGTAGATCGACCCGAGCACGACGACCATCAGGAAGACGACGGGGAAGAGGTTGACGAGTGCATCGAGATAGTCGCGCGGCGCGAAGCGCTCTGCGCCGCGCGGCGCCACGTCCGAGCGGACCAGCGCACAGATCATGATCCAAAGAGAATAGAGGCCCGCGACCAGCAGCCCCGGGAACACCCCGGCGGCAAAGAGCCGGGTGACCGACACTTCGGCGAGGATGCCGTAGATGATCATGGCGATCGACGGCGGGATCATCAGGCCAAGGCTGCCGGCGCCGGCGAGCGAGCCGATCGCCAGCCGCTGGTCGTAGCCGCGGCGCAGCAGCTCGGAGGAGGTGATCTTGCCGACCATCGCCGTGGTCGCCGCCGAAGACCCGCTGACCGCGGCGAACATCGTGCAGCCGAGCACGTTGGTATGCAGGAGGCGGCCGGGGATCTTGTCGACAAACGGCACCAGGCCGCGGAACACGCGGTCGGAAATGTCGGTGCGGAAGATGATCTCGCCCATCCATATGAACAACGGGACAGCCGCCAGCTCCCAGTTGGTGGCATAGCGGTAGCTGATGCCGGCCGCGATGGCGCCGATCCGGCCGATATCCATGCCGAGGACCAGGTAGAGGCTTCCGGCGGCGACGAGGAAGAGCCCGGCGAAGATCCATACGCCGAGGCCGAGGAAGATGCAGATCAGGACGGTGACGACGCCGCCCGCGACGAGGGTTTCCATGGCCGGTCCGCAATCAGAGGTCGTGTTGGGCGTCGAGGGTGGGGTCGGAGACCACAGGCGGCGGCTCGCCGGTCAGCTGCCGGACGAGATAGGCGACGAGCTGGAGCCAGAACACCGCCAGCCCGAGCAGGACCAGCCCTTCGGGGATCCATTGCGGAACTTCTGCAATCGAGTTGCCAACATGCCCGCGCATCCAGCTCCGTCGCACGGTGAGCGCCAGATACCAGATCAGCAGGCTCGTCGTCGCCAGCGTGGCGAGGGCGCAGAAGACCTCAAGCGCGCGGTGCGCCTTGCCCCGCAGCCGGCCGACGATCAGCCCGACGCGGATGAGGCTGCCGTGCTCGAGCGAATAGCCGAGCGCCAGGAAGGTGACGGCCGCCACGCCATAGCCGGCGAACTCGTCCAGCACATAGGTCGAGGTGTTGAAGAATGTCCGCAGCACGATCTCGTAGAGAATGTGCGCGACCATGGCGACCACGACGAGACAGGCGATCCCGGCGGCCAGACGAGACAGGCCGAAAGCAGCCCCCTGGAAGACCCTCATATCTGCCGTTCTCCCGTCGGTGGACGTTGACGCGGTGCATGGCGGCGCATTGTAGCACGCCGCGGCCAGCGATTGCAGCTGCGGGGGACGGCCAGCCGGCCGTGCGAGGGGGACGCGGAGAGCGGCGCGGGCCGCTGCCGCAGCGGCCCCGCCTGCCCGACAGCCTACTGGGCGGTCCGCCTAGCGTATTCGTCGAGGATGGCCTCGCCCCTGCCGCCCATCTTCCCCAGCCAGTCGTCGACTACGACCTGGCCCGAGGTGCGCAGGTGCTGAAGCAGCTCCGGAGTCACGTCGCCCACGACGGTGACGCCGTTCGTCTTCATGGTTTCGATGTTCTCCCCGATGCGGGCTCGCAGCCGCACCCAGCCTGCCTCCTCGGCACCGGCCGCCGCATCCAGAACGGCCTGCTGCAACTCCGGTGACAACCCGTTGAACGTGTCGAGATTGATGTGTGACACGTCGAGACCGCTGGTGAAGTTGAGCTGGTTGAAGTGATCGGTGTACTCCCAGAACTTGGACGCGATTCCGCCCTCGTCCGAGGTCAGGACCGCATCGATCGTGCCGGTGGAGAAGGCCGGGATCACGTCGACCCAGCTCAGCTGCAGGGCGATCGCGCCGGCCTCCTTCAGCGTCATCGTTCCGCTGACGTCGTAGGTGCGGATCTTGATGGTCTTGAGCTCATCCACCGTGCGGACCGGCCGCTTGGCCCAGATGCCCACCGGCGTCCATGGGGTTACGTAAAGGAGCTTCTGGTTGGCCTTGGCGAAGGCTTCCTCGATATAGGGTCGCGCCACGTCGACCAGCGTATGCATCGCGTCGACATTGGCCACGAGGAAGGGGAGGGTGTTGATCTGGAAGATCGGATCGACACCGACCAGAACGCCGCCGAAGGTGTGGGCCAGCGGCACCGCCCCGTCCTCCACGGCGTTGAAGTGGCCGCTGGACTTGTAGCCGAGCGATCCGCCGAAATGCGGCTGGACGACGATCCTGCCGCCGCTCTTCTCGGCGACGAGCCTTATGAAGTCCTTGTCAGCGAGCCCGCCAAGCGAGTTCTCCTGATATTCGTTGGGCATGTCCCAGTTAATGGTCTGAGCCTGCGCCACGCTCGGAGCGAAAGGATGGAGCGCCAATGCCGACGCCAGGATCACGAGTTGCCGTAACATGCTACCTATCTCCTTTGCGAGAGGACCTCAGGCTGCACGGGTTCCTCCAGGCATCCCCTGAACCGTGTCAGCCTCCCATTTCAACTCTGCTCCGGCCGGTAAGTTATTGATCTCGTTTGGCCAACCGGATATCGGCTCTCAGCCGGATATCAATATAGGCAGGGGTGATCGATTACTGCCAATGCAATGTCATGCGATATTTATGTATCCTGCGCATCGCGATCCGGTTGCCTCGCGGGCCGTTTCGCCGATGCCTCTTGGAGCGAACCCGTTCCTCATGGCTTGTCGAGGCCAAAGATCTTCACCGTGGTCTCGCCCGCGTCGATGCGCGCGAGGATCGCGCCCTCCGCCTCGATTCGTGCGCGGCAACGCCCGAGCAGTGTTTCCGCCAGATCGGCCGGCACGACGGCGATGCCATCCTCGTCGCCGACGATCAGGTCGCCCGGACCGACCGCACATCCCCCCGCCTGTATGGGGGCGTTGACCGACCCGCCCCAGCCTGTCAACGGCGGCGCAAAAGTCGGCCATTGGGCGGCGCAAAAGTAGGCCACT
>CAZVTK010000039.1:0-33778 GCA_964629765.1 uncultured Mesorhizobium sp. | reverse complement strand
CGAAAGCCGATCTCCCCCCTTGAGGGGGAGATGGCCGGCAGGCCAGAGGGGGGTGAGCGCGATCGCAGGAAAAGCGCGACGACCCGCCGCGTCCTGCCCGGCCTGCCGCTGTCGCTCGGCATCACGCTGTTCTACGCGGCGCTGATCATCGCGCTGCCCATCGGCGCGCTCGTATTCAAGGCGGCCAGCCTCGGCCCGGAGGAATACTGGCGCATCGTCAGCTCGGGCCGCGCGCTGGCCAGCTATCGCGTGACCGTGCTCGCTGCCGCGGCGGCGACCGCCTTCAACCTCGTCTTCGGGCTGGCGCTGGCATGGGTGCTGGTGCGCTATTCATTTCCCGGCAAGCGGCTGGTCGATGCGATCGTCGACCTGCCCTTCGCGCTGCCGACAGCGGTGGCGGGCATCGCGCTGACGACGCTGTTCGCGGCCAACGGCTGGTTCGGCAGCGTGCTGGCGCTGGCCGGAATCAAGGTCGCCTACACGCCGCTCGGCATCATCGTGGCGATGGCCTTCACCAGCCTGCCCTTCGTGGTGCGCACGGTGCAGCCGGTGCTCGAAGAGCTCGACCCGGCGCTGGAGGAGGCGGCGCAGTCGCTCGGCGGCAGCGACGCCTCCATCTTCCGGCGCGTGATCCTGCCGCTGCTGGTGCCGGCGCTGCTGGCGGGCGTGTCGCTGTCCTTCGCGCGCAGCCTCGGCGAGTTCGGCGCCATCATCTTCATCGCCGGCAACCAGCCCTTCTCGACGGAGATCACGGCGCTGCTCGCCTTCATCCGGCTGGAGGAATACGACTACCGGGCCGCCGCCGCCATCGCCTCGGTCCTGCTGATCACCGCCTTCGTCATGCTGACCGTCACCAACTGGATGCAGGCGCGCGCCCTGCGCTACACGGCGAGGGGCTGAGCATGGCGCAGCCCTCGCATGCCAAGCCGCCGCGCGTCGGCGACGGCCCGGCCGTCCGCCGCACGCTGATCGCCTTCGTGCTGGTCGCCGGGGCGATCCTCGTGGTAGCGCCGCTCGCCGTCATCTTCGTGCAGGCGTTCTCCAAGGGCATCGCCTTCTTCGCGGCCAACATCGTCCATGCCGATACGCGGCACGCGATCTGGCTGACGGTCGCGACGGCGCTGGTCGCGGTGCCGGTCAACACGCTGTTCGGCGTCGCCGCGGCCTGGGCGGTGACGAAATTCGACTTCCGCGGCAAGCGCGCGCTGATCGTCCTGATCGAGATACCCTTCTCGATCTCGCCGATCGTGGCGGGCGTCGCCTATCTCTTCGTCTACGGCCTGCAGGGCCTGTTCGGGCCGGCCCTGCAATCGGCCGAGATCAAGGTGCTGTTCGCGCTGCCGGGCATCGTGCTGGCCTCGACATTCGTCACAGCGCCCTTCGTGGCGCGCGAGCTGATCCCGCTGATGCAGGCGCAGGGCCGCGACCTCGAGGAGGCCGCCACGTCGCTGGGCGCCTCCGGCTGGCGCACCTTCTTCTCCGTGACGCTGCCGGGCATACGCTGGGCGCTGCTCTACGGCGTCGTCTTGTGCAATGCGCGGGTGATGGGCGAGTTCGGCGCGGTGTCGGTCGTCTCCGGCAACATACGCGGCCAGACCAACACGCTGCCGCTGCATATCGAGCTCACCTACCACGACTACAATGCGGTCGGCGCCTTTGCGGCCGCGTCGATCCTGACGCTGCTGGCGCTCGTCACCATCGTCGCCAAGGTGCTGCTCGAACGGCAGGGCGCCGGCCGGGTGCGCCGTCCCTCGCTCGCCGCGCCTGAAGGAGGCAAGCCATGAAGATCAGGCTCGACAATGTGGTGAAGACCTTCGAGACGTTTCGCGCCGTGCGCGGGGTGTCGCTCACCATCGGCAGCGGCGAGCTGGTGGCGCTGCTCGGGCCGTCCGGCTCGGGCAAGACGACCATCCTGCGCATGGTGGCGGGCCTCGAATATGCCGACGGCGGCGCGATCTTCTTCGGCGATCAGGACGCGACCGACATTCCCGTGCGCGAACGCGGCGTCGGCTTCGTCTTCCAGCATTATGCGCTGTTCCCGCATATGACGGTGGGCGAGAACGTCGCCTTCGGCATGAAGGTGTCGAAGCGCCGGCGCAGCGCGGCGGAGATCGCCGCGCGCGTCGCCGAGCTGCTGGCGCTGATGAAGCTCGAGGGCTTGAGCGGCCGCTTCCCCGGCCAGATTTCCGGTGGCCAGCGCCAGCGCGTGGCGCTCGCCCGGGCTCTGGCGGTCGATCCGAAAGTGCTGCTGCTGGACGAGCCCTTCGGCGCGCTCGACGCCAATGTGCGCCGCGACCTGCGCCGCTGGCTGCGCGAGATCCACGACGAGCTCGGCATCACCACCCTGTTCGTCACCCACGACCAGGAGGAGGCGCTGGATCTTGCCGACCGCGTCGTCATCCTCGACCAGGGCGTGATCGTGCAGGAGGGCACGCCGCAGGAGGTGTGCCGGCGCCCGGCCTCGGCCTTCGTCACCCGCTTTCTCGGCGACACCAACCGGCTGGTCGCCGACGTGCGCGGCGGCCGCGCCGAGCTCGCGGGCGGCAGCATCGCCGCGCCGGGGCTTGCCGACGGCCGGGCCGAGATCTATGCACGGCCGGGCGATCTCGACTGGGCGCCCGACGGCGGCATCGAGGCGCAGGTGCTGCGCGTCATCGACCGGCCCGACAGTCGCCGCATCGTGGCGAGGCTGGCCGGCGGCGAGACGGTGGAGCTCGACGTGCGCCCGGCCGCCAGCGTCGCGGCCGGCGATCGCGGCTCGGTGCGCATCCTCAACGCAAGCGTCTTCGCGCTCGTCTGACGGCTGCCGAAGCGGGTTTCGGCTTGGGAAAACGGGCGACGCGCGGGGGCTTCCCAACCCGCGCTTTCAAGTCCACTATTCCGATAGAGTTTACGTCATAAGCCGGGACGTGTCCGATCGGCATGATTTCGAACCGAAAATCAACGCAATTGCGGTTGTATGCCGGATTGCGGGCCGATATGCGGGCCGCGGGCTTCGGGGCGGCGGGGACGAACCTGCGTTCGAGGCGCGAAACGGGGTGCGGCGCGGCGGCGCCGCGGTGTGGAAGTCTGCGACCTCATGCTGACGCGAAAAGGCAAATACGGTCTCAAGGCTCTGGTGCACCTGTCCTGCCTGCCCGCCGGCCAGCTCGCCTTCGTCGGCGACATCGCCACAGCCAACAGCATTCCCAAGAAGTTCCTGGACGCCATCCTCGGCGAGCTGCGCAATGCCGGCTTCGTCCACAGCCGCAAGGGCAAGGAAGGCGGCTACCGGCTGGCCCGGCCGGCCGACGAGATCATGGTCGGCCATGTCGTGCGCGTGCTCGACGGGCCGCTCGCCCCCATTTCCTGTGCCTCGCGCACGCGCTACGAACCGTGTGACGATTGCGACGAGGCCACATGCCAGGTCCGGCACATGATGCTCGAAGTGCGGCAGGCGATCGCCGACGTGCTCGACCGGCGCAGCCTCGCGGAGATGCGCGACGCGACCGACGAGACGCTTCTGTCCGCGCTGAAGCACCACGCCTGAGCGGCGCGGCGGCTCTTTCCGGAGCCTGCCCTGCATGAGCGCGCGGACGTCCTTCGTCATCATCGGCGGCGGCGCCAGCGGGGTGCTGCTCGCCGCGCAGCTCCTCAAGGCGCCGGACCCGGCATTGCGCGTGACGCTGGTCGAACGGTCCGGGGCGTTCGGCCGCGGGCTCGCCTATTCGACCGCGCTGGACGACCACCTGCTGAATGTCGGCGCGCGGGGAATGAGCGCGTTTCCCGACGATCCCGACCATTTCTGGCGCTGGCTCCAGGCGGGAGGGCTCGCGCCGGAGGGGGACGCGGTCTTCTTCGCGCCGCGCCGGCTCTATGGCGACTATCTCGCCGGCATCGTCGCGGAGCTCGCCGCGCGCGAGCCGGTGCGGCTGCGGCTGCTGCACGAGGCGGCGGTGTCGCTGTCGCCGACGCCCTCTGGCGTCGAGGTCCAGCTTGCCAATGGCACCAGCCTGATCGCCCATGCGGCGGTGCTGGCGGCAGGGCACGACATCGAGCCCGCGAGCGAGCTGGGCTTTGCGGTGAAGCCGGGCTCGGAGGCCGACACGCCGCTGCCGCCCGACGCGCCGGTGCTCATCCTCGGCACCGGGCTTTCGATGGTCGACGCCTGGCTGGCGCTCAGGCACCGGGGCCATCGGGGGCCGGTGGTCGCGCTGTCGCGCCGCGGCCTTCTGCCGGCGCCGCACCGGCAGGGCAAGCCGCTCCGGCTCGACAGCGCGGACGTGCCGCTCGGCACCGACCTTTCCTATTTCGTCGACTGGTTCCGCGACCTCGTGCGGGCGCACGAGAAGGCCGGCGGCAACTGGCGCGACGTGGTGGACGGCATCCGCCCGTTCAACCAGCGCATCTGGCAGAGCTGGCCGCCGAAGGCGCGAAAGCGCTTTCTCGCGCACACCAAGGCATGGTGGGACATCCACCGCCATCGCATGGCCCCGCAAATCCATGAGAGGCTGTCGCGGGCCATCGAGGAGGGGGAACTCAAGCTCGTCGCCGGCCGCCTGCACGACGCCCGCCCCGCTCCTGAGGGCTATGTCGCGCATGTGCAGCTCCGCCACCAGCCGGCGGTGGAACGTTTTTTCGTCGCGCGCATCTACGACTGCACGGGCATCGTCAAGGACGTCGCTTCCGGCTCGATCGCCATCGTGCGCTCGCTCACCGATCGCGGGCTGGCGCGGGTCGACCCGCTGAGGATCGGCCTCGACGTGACGGCCGACTGCTCGGTGATCGACGCCGCCGGCACCGTCTCGGAGAAAATCTACGCCGTCGGCCCGCTGACGCGCGGCACCTTCTTCGAGATCGACGCGATTCCCGACATCAGGGTGCAGGCGGCGCGGCTGGCCGCCCGCCTCACGGGCGAAGGTTGACGGCCCGCCCCGGGGAGGTCAGCCGATGAAGCCGAGCAGGATGGCGGCGGCGAAAACCAGCGACACGCCGAACGCCGCATAGGCGGGCAACTGCGCCCTGACGGCGCGGGCGGTGCAGCGGGCATTGCGCATGGATGGGCTCATGACGACCTCTGACGCGCTTAGTCTACAAATTCAGTAGATTTTGTCGATTGCAAAATTTCGCGCGGAGCGGGCATGCCGATTTGATTCGGGCGCCCGGAGCGCGCAACGCTTGCGGCGCGGCGCGTAGGAAGCTAGCAAGGCGCGGATTTTCCGAAGGGGTATCTTCATGGCCACGCGAAAACTTCTGCTGCTTCCCGGCGACGGCATCGGCCCGGAGGCCATGGCCGAGGTCAGGAAGCTGATCTCGGTGATGAACGCCGACTACGGCGCCGGGTTCGAGACCGAGGAGGGGCTGGTCGGCGGCTGCGCCTACGACGCCCATGGCGCGGCGATCTCGGATGCCGACATGGCGACGGCCATGGCCGCCGACGCCGTGCTGTTCGGCGCGGTGGGCGGGCCGAAATGGGACAGCGTGCCCTACGAGGTGCGGCCCGAGGCCGGCCTGCTGCGCCTGCGCAAGGACATGCAGCTCTTCGCCAACCTCAGGCCCGCCATCTGCTATCCGGCGCTGGCCGCGTCCTCCTCGCTCAAGCCCGAGGTGGTCGAGGGGCTCGACATCCTGATCGTGCGCGAGCTGACCGGCGGCGTCTATTTCGGCGAGCCGAAGGAGATCATCGACCTCGGCAACGGCCAGAAGCGCGGCATCGACACGCAGGTCTACGACACGTTCGAGATCGAGCGCATCGCCGGCGTCGCCTTCGAGCTGGCGCGCACGCGCCGCAACAAGGTCTGCTCGATGGAAAAGCGCAACGTCATGAAGTCGGGCGTCTTGTGGAACGAGGTGGTCACCGCCACCCACAAGGCCCGCTATTTTGACGTCGAGCTCAGCCACATGCTGGCCGATGCCGGCGGCATGCAGCTCGTGCGCTGGCCCAAGCAGTTCGACGTGATCGTCACCGACAATCTGTTCGGCGACATGCTGTCCGACGTGGCGGCGATGCTCACCGGCTCGCTCGGCATGCTGCCCTCGGCCTCGCTCGGCGCGCCCGATGCAAGGACCGGCAGCCGCAAGGCGCTCTACGAGCCGGTGCACGGCTCGGCGCCCGACATCGCCGGCCGGGGCATCGCCAATCCGATCGCCATGATCGCGTCCTTCGCCATGTGCCTGCGCTATTCCTTCGGAATGGTCGCCGAGGCGGACCGGCTGGAAGCGGCGATCTCCGGCGTGCTGGACGACGGCATCCGCACCGGGGACATCATGTCCCCCGGCATGAGAGAGGTCGGCACGGCGGCGATGGGCGACGCGGTGCTGGCAAAATTCCGGGCGCTGGCCGGCTGAGGCCGGCGCAACCCGCGACGCGAAACGAAAGAGGCGGCCGTCTCTCTCCGGGCGGCCGCTTTTTTCGTTTCAGACCCTCACCCCGGCCGGCACCGGCCCCCATTTGTTGGGATGCCGCTGGCTGCGGATCAGCATGAAGACGAGGATGATCAGCGAGCCCACCGAGGGCACGAAGGTCAGCAGCCAGAACCAGCCCGACAGGCCGATGTCGTGGATGCGGCGCACGGTCACCGCGATCGACGGCACGATCAGCACGAGCCCGAGGACGACGCCGGTGGCGATCGTCAGCCAGGGCGCGCCGCTGGCGGCGAAATCGCCGTTCGAGGCGACCTCGCGCAGATTGCCGGAGAGGAAATCCAGCACCAGCCCGACGAACAGCGCGGCCCCCAAGAACGGGATGGACACCAGCGCGAAGGACCAGAATTCCTTGCGGCGCGCGCGTCCGCGAAAATTGGCGTAATGGCTGGTCAGGCAGCGGCTGAAATAGGCGAACACGCCGAGTCCGCTTGCTGGCTCGGCGATCTCCTGCGGAAAGGTGCCGGCGGATCCGCGGACCGGGGGCACGGAGCCGCTTGTGGTTTCGCGCTGCCCCGCCGTCGCGGCCGGACGCTCCGCCGTCGCAACGACCGCCGCGCCCCGCGCGTCGAGAGGCGCGATGGCGCGTGCGCGATCGCCCTCCGCGGCGAACTCGACCTTCGCGCCCTTGGCGATCCGGTCGGCCCCCTGAAGGTCGGCCCCCTGAAGGTCGGCCCCCTGAAGGTCGGCCCGGTCGAACACGTAGCGGTTGCCGTCGCGGCCGGTGATGAAGCCGATGCCGCGCTCCGCGTCGAAATAGATGATCTCGCCGTTCATTCTGCTCCCCGCCGTCGCACCCGGTCAGGTTTCGACGCCCCGGCCGGCGGTGTCAACGCCGAGGGGAATCTCATACGAAGCCGATGAAGCACGGCCTGGCCGTAGACGATCGAACGACGCAAGCCGATTGCGTCCTCCTTGCCGTCGGGATGCAGGATATTCGACGGAATTCGACATGCCAGCGGCTGGATCGGCGGCGCCAGCAGCTACAGCGCTCTGGCGCGCCATGCTCTTTCCAATGGGCTGAACAGGCTCATCGTCATGGTGGACGATGTCCTTCTGCCCCATGATTTCGACCGCGTGCTGGAGGAACTCGTCCGGTATCTCGATTCCGGGGATTCGAATTGGGACATATTTTCGAGTCTGATGGCTGATGCCGGTCCATCGGCGAAAGTGCTGTCGGTGGAGGAATATTCCGGCCGCACCTATGTTGCGATGGACAAGATGGTCGGCATGGTCTTCAATATCTACAGCAAGACCGCCGTTGGGATCCTCGCGCAATGGGACCCTGTGGACGCGGATCCCGTCACCAGTACGATCGACGGATATCTGGAGCGCCAGAAAGAACTGAGCGTTGTTGTCGCGGTTCCGTTTATTGCCGGTCACGCGGAGGCGATGACGTCGACCTTGCGGGGTTTCGGAAATACCAGATACGCGCCGTTGATCGGCAACTCGCAGGAAAAGATCGAACAGCTCGCCCGGGACTGGAAGCTGGAGCAGAAGACGAGGGCGTCGCACGACAGCCCGCTCCCCTGAGAGGCGGCGATATGAATCTCCCAGGATCGGGACAGGGGCGAAGATGAACGCCAGCGGAATGGTCACCTATGTCGGCGTCGCCCATCCCTGGATGTGCGATACGATGGGCCATCTCAACGTCCGTCACTACGCAGCCATGTTCGACGATGCGAGCTTTCAGCTGCTCGGCCACATAGGCGGACGGGAGTTCGACGGCGCGCGGCTCGGCTGGGCCGATGCGCGGCTGGAGCTGGACTATGTCCACGAGGTGCGGGCCGGCGCTCTGGTGACCGTCAGGTCGCATGTGGAGAAGGTCGGCACGTCCTCGCTTGCCTGTTCGCACGTCATGGCAGGCTCGCTGGACGGCACGGTGTACGCGCGCGCCCGGATCGTGACCGTGCATTTCGACCTCGCCGGGCGCGTGAAGCTTGCGATCGAGGGCGCGCTGCGCGGGCGTGCCGAGGCCCTGCTCGTTCCGGCCAGGGGCGCGTGACGCGCGCCCTGCGCGCCTATCGCGCGGCTTCGCTCTCGCTCACCAGGATGCGTGCGGTGAAGTCGGCCGCATCGTCGATATCGGCGCGCAGCGCGGTCGCGGCCGCCTTCGGGTCCCCGGCGGCGACCGCGTTCAGGATCTCGGCGTGGTGGTCGAGCATGCCGCCCTCCAGCAGGCTGGGACGCAGATAGTTGAGATAGGGCCCGGCCTGCAGCCACAGGCTCTCGATCGCGGACATCAGCACCGTCGAGCCGGCCAGCCCGTAGAGCCGGAAATGAAACTGCTGGTTGCGCTCCAGCAGCGTCTCGATATCGCCCCGCCGCGAGGCGTCGAGGACGGCCTCGTTGATCTGCGCCAGCTCGCCGAGATGCCGGTCGCCAGTGGCGGCCACCGCCCATTCGACCGCCGCCCCCTCGATCATGGTGCGGCAGCGCCGCAGGTCGGCAAGCCGCTCCAGGGAAATGGCCGGCACCCTGATCGTGCGGTTGCCGCCATATTCGAGCGCGTTCTCCGAAACCAGACGTCGCAGCGCCTCGCGCACCGGCATGGACGAGGTGCCGAACTCCCTGGCCAGCGCGCGGATGACCATCTCCTGGCCGGGGGAGAAGCGCCCGGCCATCTGCGCGCGCCTCAGGGCGGAATAGACCATGTGGTGCATGACCTCGCCGTCGGCCCCGGCGTCCGCGCTCAGCGTGCCGATGACGCTCAGTTCGGCCTTCGGCCGCCCGCGCGGCCGCGCACCTTCGGAAGGCGCGTTTCGTTCGCTGCGGATGTCCTTCATGCGTCTGTCTCCGGGCGCATGGCGGCCCTTTCCTCACGCGCCCGTGCGCCGGCCGTCCATGCACCTGCAGGTTGATGTTCGCGGTTTGCACCGCAGTGCCGCACCCGTCAATGACCGTGCGCCTTCCCGTGCGGTGGCGGGCGCCGGGATCATCGCGGCGCAGCCAGCCCAAGGATCGCGCGGGCATCGGCCGGCGTCGCCACCGTTCCGCCGAGGCTGGCGACGATGTCGGCGGCGCGCTCGACCAGCTGGCGGTTGGTGGCCGGAACGCCGCGCGCCAGATAGATGTTGTCCTCGAGGCCGACGCGGACATGGCCTCCCATCAGCATGGACTGGGCGACGACCGGCATCTGGTGGCGGCCGACGCCGAACGCCGCCCACACGGCGCCCTGGGGCAGCATGCCGACCATCTGCTCGATCGTGCGGTTGTCGGCCGGGGCGGCGCCGGGCACGCCCAGTGCGAACTGGAAGAAGGGCGGCGGGGCCACCCGCCCGGCATCGCACAGCGCGCGGGCGGCCAGCACATGGCCCAGCTCGAAGCACTCCAGCTCGGGCTTGACGCCCAGAGACTTCAGCCGGTCGGCCATCTCCTCCATCATGCCGCGCGTGCTGACATAGAGCTCGTGCGGCTCGCCCGTATTGTAGCTGCCGCAGTCGAGGCTGCACATTTCGGGCCTGAGCGCGATCACGTGCTCGAGGCGCTTCAGCGCGCTGACGAGGTCGGATCCGGGCTCCGCGGGCAGCTCGCCGTCGGTATTCAGGAGCAGCCGCCCGCCCATGCCGGCGGTGAGGTTCAGCACCACGCCGGTGCCGGCCGCCCGCACGCGCGACACGACCTGCCGGTACAGCTCAAGGTCGCGGCTGCCGCGCGTCGTGACGGGGTTGCGCACATGGATGTGCACTACCGCCGCCCCGGCAGCGGCGGCCGCAAGGGCGTCGTCGGCGATCTCCTCCGGCGTCACGGGCACGGCCGGGTTCCTGCCGCGCGTATCGCCGTCGCCCGTCAGCGCGCAGGTGATGATCGTCGCCTTGATCATGGAGTGACTGCCCTTTCCCTGTTTGTGCGCGGGCCTGAAAAAATCCTGTTGCGCCGCCCGATTTCCGACGTATATATTTGTGATCACAGAAATGCAACGGGAGCTTTCCATGTGGCGGGTCGGGGTAGATGTCGGCGGGACCTTCACGGATCTCTTCGCGTGGCATGAGGGGACGGGCGAGCGCCGCACCGGCAAGGTGCTGACGACCAAGCACGACCGCAGCGGGGGCGTCATCGGTGCGGTCGCCGACGCCGGCATCCCGTTCTCCGAGATCGGCATTCTCGTTCACGGCACGACGACGGCGACGAACGCGCTGATCGAGCGGTCGTATCCGGACGCCGCGCTGGTCACGACCGAGGGATTTCGCGACGTCCTGGAGATCGGCCGCATGCACAGGGAGTTCTTGTACCGGCCATACCAGACCAAGCCGAAGCCGCTGATCCGCCGGCGCTACCGGTTCACCGTCGGCGAGCGCCTGTCGGCGCGGGGGGAGACGATCCGGCCGCTGGACGCGGAGGCCGCGAAGGCGGTCGCGGCGCGCATCGCCGCGTCGGGGATCCGCTCGGTGGCCGTCTGCTTCATCAACTCATATGTGTCGAGCCGTCACGAGCGGCAGATGCGCGACATCCTGCTGGAAGTCATGCCGGACGCCGAGGTGATCTGCTCGGGCGATCTACGACCGGTCTTCCGCGAGCACGGGCGCTTCACGACCGCGGCCATCGCCTCCTGCATGATGCCGGTGATGCGGGACTACTTCGACCAGCTGGAGCAACGCCTCGCCGGGGAAGGTTTCGGCGGCAGGCTGCTCATCCTCAAGTCCAACGGCGGCATGATGTCGGCCCGCTTCGCGCGCCAGCACCCGGAGGAGCTGATCGAATCCGGCCCGGCGGGCGGCGTGGCCTATGCCGCGCATCTGTGCCGGACCACGGGCTTCCGCGACATCCTGCACACCGATGTCGGCGGCACGAGCTTCGACACCTCGATCCTGCCGGGCGGCGAGCCGCTGGTGACGCGGCAATACGAGCTGGAATGGGACGTGCCGGTGATGGTGCCGATGCTCGACATCCACAGCGTCGGTGCCGGCGGCGGGTCCGTCGCCTGGGTCGACGACGGCGGCTCGCTGCGCGTCGGTCCGCGCAGCGCGGGTTCCGAGCCCGGCCCAGCCTGCTACGGCCGGGGCGGCACCGAGCCCACCGTCACCGACGCCAACCTTCTGCTCGGCCGGCTCAACCCGTCGCTGAGCGGCAAGTTCGAGCTCGACGCGAAGGCGGCCGAACGCGCGGTGCAGACGGTCGCCGACGCCATGGGAATGTCGCTGATGGAGACCGCCGAGGGCATCGTGCGCATCGGCTGCGAGACCATGGCGCATGCGGTCAAGGCCACGATCAGCGGACGCGGGCGCGACCCGCGCGATTTCGTGCTGGCGAGCTTCGGCGGCGCCGGGCCGATGCATGCCTGCTTCGTCGCGCAGGCGCTGTCGATCCCGAAGGTGGTGGTGCCCGCCTATGCCGGGGTGGCGTCGGCCTTCGGCGCCACCGCCATGGATATCCGCCACGACCTCGAGGCGTTCCATTACACGCCCGTGTCGGGTGCCGACCCCCAGCGCATCGAGACGGTGCTGGCCGGACTGGAGGCGGAAGGCCGCGAGCGCCTCGCCGCCGACGGCATCGCGCCGGAGCGCATGCGCTTCGTCCGCTCCGCGCAGATGCGTTACATGGGGCAGACCTACGAGGTGACGGTCCCGTTGCCGGACGGCGTTCTCGACGCCGCCGGGCTGGAAAGCCTCGGTGCCCGGTTCCACGAGACGCACCGTACCGAATACGGCGTCGCATCGGACGATTTCAGCCCCGAGATCGTCTCGCTCGGCCTTGCGGCCATCGGCGCCACCTCGCGCATGGCGGACATCGCGGCGAAGCCTTCGGGGGGCAAGGCCGACGCCGGCACCCGCCGGGTCTTCTTCGACGGCGCTTGGCACGAGGCCGGCGTCCATGACGGCGATGCCCTGAGCACGGGCGCGGACGTCTCCGGTCCCGCCATCATCGAATACAGGCACGCCATCGCGGTGCTGCCGCCCGGCTCGACGGGCAGCGTCGACCGCGAGCAGAACCTCATCGTCACACTGGCCTGAACGGAGCCCGCCATGAGCCAGATCATCACTGCGGAAACCGGCCTGTCGGGCACGCCCGACGCGGTCGATCCCGTGACCTTCGAGGTGCTGCGCAGCCTCTTCGACTATTCGGCCATGCGCATGTCGAGCATCCTCCAGCGCTCGTCCTTCTCGCAGATCCTCGCCGACAATGTCGACTTCTCGAACGCCATATACGACGCCGAGTTGCGCCTCCTCGCGCAGGCGGCGAACTGCCCCGTGCACCTTGCCGCCATGCATTTCTCGGCCAGGGCGATCGCCGACAAGTTCGGCCTCGACAGGCTGGAGGAAGGCGACATCGTCGTCGTCAACGATCCGTACAGCGGCGGCACCCATGTCAACGACCTGACCTTCATGATGCCGATCGTGCATGAGGGCCGGCGCATTGCCTTCGCCGTCAGCCGCGGCCACTGGATGGATCTCGGGGGCGGGGCCGCCGGCGGGCTCGCGGGCAGCACGCATGTGGCGGCCGAGGGGCTGCGCCTGCCGCCGCTGAAGATCTTCAAGGCGGGCAAGCCGAACGAGGACGTCTTCGACGTGCTGCTCGCCAACAGCCGCACGCCGCAGTTCATCCGCGGCGACCTGCAGGCGCATCTGGGGGCGCTGCGCGGCGCCGAGCGCGAGATGCAGCGCGCGGCCGAGCGCTACGGCGCCGACCTGCTGCTCGCCGCCATGCGCCAGCTCATCGCCTATACCGAGCGCATATCGCGCAAGGGCATCGAGGCGATCCCCGATGGCACTTACGAGGCGGAGGAATGGGCCGATACGGACGGCCAGAGCGACGATCCCGTGAAGGTGAAGCTGGCCATCACGGTGAAAGGCAGCGACATCACGGTCGACTTCACCGGCTCGGACCGCGCGGTCGCCGGGGCGATCAACTCGCCGGTCGCCAACACGGCCGCCGCCGTCTACTACGCGCTGCAATTCTTCGTCGGGCCCGACGCGCCGCCCAATGCCGGCATGTTCGCCCCGATCAGGATCGTGCTGCCGGACGATTGCTGGCTCAACGCCAAATGGCCGATGCCCGTGGTGAACTGCACCTGCATCACCGCCGGCAAGGTGGCGGCGGCCGTCTGGCAGGCGCTCGCCGGGGCAATCCCCGACCGCATCATCGCGCCGACATTCGCCGACGCCAACTGGTTCATGGCGACGGTCACGACCAACGCCGGCACCACGCTGTTCACCGACATCCTGTCGGGCGGCTGGGGCGGAACTCCGTTCAACGACGGCATGTCGGTGACGATGGACCCGCTCGGCAACTGCCTCAACACGCCGGCCGAATCGGCGGAGCTCATGCACCGCATCGTCTACGAGCGGTTCGACCTGCTCCAGGATTCGGGTGGCGCGGGCAGGAACCGCGGCGGGCTGGGCTCCGCATTCGAGGTCCGTTTCCTGGGCAACGGCATCCTGGGCATCGAGACCTCGCGCACACGCTCCGGTTCGCCCGGCGTCCATGGCGGCGGCACCAGCCCCGCCCAGCGCATGCTGCGCCTCGGCGCGGCCGGCGAAGAGGTCATAGGCGGCCTCACCTCCGGGGGCGGCTGGAAAAACCCGATCAGCAGCACCCATGCGTTCGCGCCGGGAGACGTCTTCCGGTTCGAGGCGACCGGCGGCGGCGGCTGGGGCGACCCGCTCGAGCGCGACACCGCCGCCGTGCTCGACGACGTGCTCGACGAGTACATCAGCCGCGCGGCGGCGCATGACCGGTATGGCGTCGTCCTGTCGGCCGACGGCCTGAGCATCGATGAAGCAGCCACGGCGGCACGCCGGGCGAAACTGAAGATGGAGAGGAACCCTGCCCATGCCTGACAAGAGATTCATGCTGACACGCCGCTCGCTCATGGCCGGCGCGGCCGGCGGCGCGGCCCTGATCGCCGCGCCAGCGGTGGTGCGCGCGCAGACCCGGCTGCGGCTGACGATCGCCGCCGGCCATGCCGAGGGATTCCTGTGGGTGAAGAACCTCAAGACGGCCTTCATTCCGGCGGTCGATGCCGCTCTTTCCGGCTCTGACATCCGCATCGACTGGACCGAAGCCTATGCCGGCACCCTCGCCAAGCCGGGCAGCGAGCTCGAGACCATGGAGCAGGGCGTCTCCGACTGCGGGCCAGTGATGACCGTGTTCCACGCCGCGAAGATGCCGCTGATGAACCTGACCTTCGGCGCGCCCTTCGGCCCGACCGATCCGGACGTGGTCATGCAGGCGATGGACGACCTGCACGAGACCGTCCCGGCCTTCCAGGAGGCCTGGGACCGCAACGGGCTGGTGCATCTCGCCTCCGTCGGCGTCGACAACTACACGATCTACCTGAAGAACCCCGTCGGCTCGCTGGCCGACCTGTCGGGCCGCAAGATCGGCGGCGCGGGGCCGAACCTGCTGTGGCTCGGCGGCAGCGGCGCGGTGGGTGTCGCCGGCCCGGCGCCGGAGGCCTACAACAACATCCGCTCGGGCGTCATCGACGGCTATATCCTCTACGACACCGGCGCGGCGCCGCTGAAGATACAGGAAGTGGCGCCGCATGCGCTGGTGGCGGATTTTGGCGCCATGCTCGTCGGCGCGCTCGCCGTCAACCGCACCCGCTGGGAGAGCTTCCCCGATCCGGTGAAGGACGCCTTCCGCAAGGGCGCTGCCGCCTATGGCGCGGCCTACGCGGCCGACCTGAAGGCGCGCAGCCAGGCCGCTCATGCCGAACTGCTGGCCGGCGGCATGAACTATGCCCGCCTGCCCGATGCGGACCGCGCCGCCTGGGCGGCCAACCTGCCCAATCCGGCGAAGGACTGGGCGGCGACGGCCGGCAACGAGAAGGGCGCGGAAGCGCTGCGCGCCTATTACGACAAGGTCGCGGCGACCGGCTTCAGCTTTCCGCGCAATTTTGCGGCCGAGCTGTGAGCAACGACCGTTCCGAACAGGAAGGAGGGGCCTCCGGGCCTCTCCTTTCGCCGTTGCGGCGGCTGCTCGCGGCTGCCGACCGGCTACTGGGCCTGCTGACGGCCGGCACCAGCGCCGTCGGGACCGTCTGGATCCTCGCGCTCATGATCCTCATCAATGCCGATGTGCTGGGCCGGGTGCTCCTCAGCGCGCCGATCTCCGGAACGCCGGAGCTGGTGACGCTGTCGATCGTCGGCATCGTGTTCCTGCAACTGCCCGACGCGGCCCGACGCGGCTCGCTGACCCGCTCCGAATCGCTGATGGATTTCGTCATAGTGCGCGCGCCGCGCGCGGCGCAGGCCGTGGGCGGGCTCTACGAGCTGGTAGGGGCGGTGCTGTTCGGCATTCTCGGCTGGGTCACGTTCCCACAGGCGCTCAAGGCGTGGACCCGCGCCGAGTTCATCGGCAATCCTGGGCTGCTGACCGTGCCGACCTGGCCGCTGCTCGGCCTCATGGTGCTCGGTTCGGGCCTGCTGGCGGCTCAGTTCGCGGTCAATGCCGGCCGCGCCTTCCTGCTGGCGCTACGTGCCGCGGAGGGCACCCATGTTCGCTGATCTCGCGCCGATCACAATCGGCTTCATCGCTATCGCCCTGCTGCTGGTGCTCATCTATGGCGGCCTCTATGTCGGCGTCGCGCTGACCACCGTGTCGTTTCTCGGTGTCGTGATGCTGCGCGGCGATTTCGGCATCGCCTCGCAGATGCTTTCCATCGCGGCGGCCGACTCCATCGCCTCTTACATATTCGGCGTCATCCCGCTCTTCGTCCTCATGGGGATGCTCGTCGGCATATCCGGCATCGGCGAGGACTGCTTCGACGTGGCAGACCGCATGCTGCAACGGCTGGCCGGCGGCCTCGGCATCGCAACCGTGGCGGCCAATGCGGTGTTCGCCGCCATCACCGGCATTTCCATTGCGGCGGCGGCCGTCTTTACCCGCATCGCGGTGCCGCAGATGATCCGCTTCGGCTATCGCGCCAAGTTCGCGGTCGGCGTGGTGGCCGGCTCCTCGGTGCTGGGCATGCTGTTGCCGCCGAGCCTGCTGTTCATCCTCTACGGCATCATCACGGAAACCTCGATCGGCGACCTCTTCCTGGCGGGCGTCCTGCCGGGGCTGGTGCTGACCGCCGTCTATTGCGCCTACATCATGCTCGCCGCCCGCTTCCGGCCGGGCCTGATCTACGAGAGCGGACTGGTGCCCGACGTCGCCACGCGCCGGCCCGCCGTCCGTCCGGGCGAGGTGACGCGGGCTCTGAGCCCGGTCATCCTTCTGGTGCTGTTCGTCATCGGCGGCATCTATGGCGGCTTCTTCACGCCGACCGAAGCCGGTGCGGTCGGGGCGCTGGGGGCGTTCGTCATCACCGCCTTCCGCCGGCGGCTGGAGCGCTCGGCCTTCTGGAAGGTGCTGGTCGATACCGGTCAGGTCACCGCCTCTGTTTGCCTGCTGCTCATCGGGGCGAGCCTGTTCTCGCGCTTCCTCGCCCTGTCGGGCCTGCCGAACGAAATCGCCGGCCTGTTCCAGCAGACCGGCCTCGGCTTTGCCGGCTTCATCGCGGTCTACGTGCTGACGCTGGTCGTGCTCGGCTGCATCCTCGACTCCTCGTCGACGCTGCTGATCCTCGTGCCGATCGCCTTTCCGGTCAGCGTGAACTTCGGGATAGACCCCTACTGGTTCGGCGTGATCACCGTGCTGACGGTGGAGATCGGGCTGCTGACGCCGCCATTCGGCCTGTCCGTCTTCGTGGTGCGCGCCTCGCTGGCGAACGAATCGCCGATCACGACCAACCAGATCTTCGCCGGCTCCTTTCCGTTCGTCCTGCTGATGGCGGTGACGCTGCTCATCGTGATCGCCTTCCCGTGGCTTGCCACGGGATTGCTGTGAGGTGGCAAACGTCTTGACCTTCCCGTTGCCGGAAGGTGCATCTGCCGCCATATATAGACCGGCCGCGTGTCGCGACCGTTCCCCGGAGGTGCGCAGATGAACATAGGGACCGTTTCCGAACGCTCCGGCCTGCCGGCCAAGACGATCCGCTACTACGAGGAGATCGGGCTGATCCGGCCCGACCGCCGCGACAACGGCTATCGCGACTATTCCACGGACGACGTGCACCGGCTGCGGTTCCTCCAGCGCTCGCGCAGCCTCGGCTTCTCGGTGGAGGAATGCCGCCAGCTCCTGTCGCTCTACGGCGACCGCGCGCGCGAAAGCGCCGAGGTGAAGGCGATCGCCCAGGCCAAGCTGGGCGAGATCGAGCGCAAGATCGAGGAGCTCGCGGGCCTGCGCGACATGCTGCGCCATCTGGTCTCGAACTGCCATGGCGACAGCCGGCCCGACTGCCCCATCATCGACGGGCTGGCCGGCAGGACCCCGCTGCAATAAAGTTTCAGGCCGGCGGCGCGAAGCCGCGCAGCCTGAGCGCGTTGGTCAGCACGAAGACGCTGGACAGCGCCATGGCGCCCGCCGCCAGCGCCGGCGACAGCAGCGTGCCGTTGACCGGGTAGAGCAGGCCGGCGGCGACGGGGATCAGCGCGGCGTTGTAGGCGAAGGCCCAGAACAGGTTCTGCCGGATGTTGCCCAGCGTCGCGCGCGACAGCGCGATGGCGTTCGGCACGCCCGCGAGGCTTCCCGACATCAGCACCACGTCGGCCGCCTCGATGGCGACGTCGGTGCCGTTGCCGACCGCGATGCCGACATCGGCCTCGGCCAGCGCGGGCGCGTCGTTGATGCCGTCGCCGACGAAGGCGAGGCCGCCATGGGCCGCCTTCAGCCGGCGGATGGTCTCGACCTTGCCTTCCGGCATGACCTCGGCGACGACCTCGTCGATGCCGAGCCGCCGGGCGATGGCCTCGGCCGTGCGCCGGCTGTCCCCCGACACCATCGCCACCTTGAGTCCCAGCGCATGCAGGGCCTCGATCGCCTTCGGCGTCGTCGGCTTGATCGGGTCCGACACCGCGAGGATGGCCGCCGGCCGGCCGTCTACCGCGACATGCAGCGACGACTTGCCCTCGTCGGCCAGACGGTCGGCCTCGGCGCGCAACGCGGTCACGTCGACGCCGGACGCGGCCATCAGGCGCGCCGAGCCGATCTCGACCTTGCGGCCGCCGGCCAGCGCGCGCACGCCCATGCCGGTCAGCGATTCGAACGCGGCCAGCTCCGGCAGGACCAGCCCCTCCTCTTCCGCCGCGCGCACGATGGCGCGGGCGACGGGATGTTCCGACTTCGCCTCTACCGCGGCGATCAGCGCGAGCAGCCCGGCGCGGTCGAAGCCGTCCGCCGTCGTCAGGTCGGTCAGCTTCGGCCGCCCTTCCGTCAGGGTGCCGGTCTTGTCGACGGCCACGACCTTGGCGTCGCGCAGCAACTGCAACGCCTCGCCCTTGCGGAACAGGATGCCGAGCTCGGCGCCGCGCCCGGTGCCGACGAGGATCGAGGTGGGGGTGGCGAGGCCCATCGCGCAGGGGCAGGCGATGATGAGCACCGCCACCGCGTTGACCAGCGCGAAGGTGAGCGCCGGCGACGGTCCGAGCCACAGCCATGCGGCGAAGGTCAGCGCCGCCGCCGCCATCACGGCCGGCACGAACCACAGGGTCACCTTGTCGACCATCACCTGGATCGGCAGCTTGGACGCCTGCGCCTGCTCGACCATGCGCATGATCTGCGCCAGCACGGTGGCGTCGCCGACGGCGGTGGCCCGCAGGGTGAAGGCGCCGGTCTGGTTCACCGTGCCGCCCGTCACCTTCGCACCGGCCTGCTTGGCCACCGGCAGCGGCTCGCCCGTCACCATGGATTCGTCGACATAGGAGGAGCCGTCGACCACCTCCCCGTCGACCGGCACGCGCTCGCCCGGGCGCACCTCGACGCGGTCGCCCATCGCTACCTCGGCGATGGCGATCTCCACCGCCTCGTTGCCGCGCCGCACCCGCGCCGTGCGCGGCTGGAGCCCGGCCAGCCGCCTGATCGCCTGCGAGGTGCGGCCCTTGGCGCGCGCCTCGAGGAAGCGGCCGAGCAGGATCAGCGTGACGATGACGGCGGCGGCTTCGTAATAGACGTTCACCGTGCCGGCCGGCAGCAGGGACGGCGCGAAGGTCGCGACGGCCGAATAGCCCCAGGCGGCCGACGTGCCGACCGCGACCAGCGAGTTCATGTCGGGGGCGGCGCGCAGCAGCGCCGGAAAGCCCTTGGCAAGGAAGCGGCGGCCGGGAAAGGCCAGAACCAGCGTCGCCAGCACGAACTGGACGGTCCAGCTTGCCTGCATGCCGATGGTCATGTGGATCAGGTCATGGATGGGCTGGAAGACGTGCGAGCCCATCTCGACCACGAACAGGGGCGCGGTGAGGACGGCGGCTATGATCAGGTCGCGCCGCAGCGTCGTCAGCTCGGCCTCCTTGCGCGCCTCGGTCTCGGCCCCGACGTCCGCCGCGGCGGTGACGAGGCTGGCCTCGTAGCCGACGTTTTCCACCGCCTTCACCAGCTCCGCCGTACCGGCCGTGCCCGTCACCGTGGCGCGCTCGGTCGCGAGGTTGACCGTCGCGGACGCGACGCCCGGCACTGCTTTCAGCGCATTCTCCACCCGTCCCACGCAGGACGCGCAGGTCATGCCGCCGATCGCCAGATCCGTCGTGGCGGCCGCCACGGGATAGCCGATCGCCTCCACCGACGCGGCGAGCGCCGCGCGCGAAACCTCCGGCGCCGCCGTGACCTCGGCGCGTTCCGTCGCAAGGTTCACGGCAACGGAGGCGACGCCGGGCACCGCCTTCAGCGCTTTTTCCACGCGCCCGACGCAGGATGCGCAGGTCATGCCCTCGATGGGAAGGCTGATCGCGGTCAGGTTGCTGCCGGGAGAGGCTGGCGGGATGACGGGGGCGTTCATGGCGGTTTCTCGCAATAGTGACGTGCTTGCCGTCATGTGGGGCTTCCAGCAACTGGAGGGTCAAGTGAGTCCGGGCGGCGGCCGGTAAATTTGTTCCGACGATGCCCGGACCCCTTGACCTTCCAGCAGATGGAAGCCCCATCTCATGGGTATCGGACGCAAGGAGGCTCTCATGGAATTTCACCTCAAGGATATGGAGTGCGGCGGCTGCGCGCGCAGCGTCGCCAAGGCCGTCGAGCAGGTCGATCCGGCCGCGAAAATCGTCACCGACCTCGCCAGCCGCACCGTCCGCATCGAATCGTCCGAGCCCGCCGCCCGTTTCGAGCAGGCGCTGGGCGCCGCTGGCTTCCCCACCGCGCCGGTTGCCTGACCGCGCGCGGATGGTGTCGTCCGCGCGGGGTGGTTATGGTCCCGGCCGATTCGCTTGCACGGGACCGCCATGACCGACCAGACGACGAAGATCGCCGCAACAATCGCCGCCGAGATCGGCGCGAAGCCGCAGCAGGCCGAGGCCGCCATCGGCCTGCTCGACGAGGGCGCGACGGTTCCTTTCGTCGCGCGCTACCGCAAGGAAGTGACCGGCGGGCTCGACGACACGCAGCTTCGCCTTCTGTCGGAACGGCTCACCTATCTGCGCGAACTGGAAGCGCGGCGCGAGACGATCCTTTCCTCGATCCGCGAGCAGGGCAAGCTGACGCCGGAGCTGGAAGCTTCCGTTGCGACGGCGGCCACCAAGGCCGAGCTGGAGGACATCTATCTCCCTTACAAGCCCAAGCGGCGCACGAAAGCCGAGATCGCGCGCGAGCGCGGGCTGGGGCCGCTGGCTCAGGCGATCCTCGCCGACCGCGCGACAGCGCCGGCCGAGCTGGCGGCGGCCTACGTCACCGATGAGGTGCCGGACGTGAAGGCCGCGCTCGAAGGCGCGCGCGACATCGTGTCGGAAGGTTTCGCCGAGAATGCCGAACTGGTCGGCCGGCTGCGCACATACATGAAGGAGCGCGCGGTGCTGCGCGCCCGCGTGGTGGACGGCAAGCAGGAGGCCGGCGCGAAATTCTCCGACTATTTCGACCACTCCGAGCGCTGGGCGGGCGTGCCCAGCCACCGGGCGCTGGCCATGCTGCGCGGCCGCAACGAGGAGGTGCTGTCGCTCGATCTGGAGGTCGACGCCGACGATACGTCGCCGGTGAAGCCGGTGGTGCGCATGGTCGCGGCGGCCTTCGCCATCGGCTCGTCGCTGCCCGGCGACGTCTGGCTCATGGAAGTCGCGGGCTGGACGTGGCGGGTGAAGCTGTCGCTGCACCTGTCGCTCGATCTCATGCGCGAACTGCGCGAACGCGCCGACGAGGAGGCGATCAACGTCTTCGCCCGCAATCTGAAGGACCTGCTGCTCGCCGCCCCGGCCGGCACGCGGCCGACCATGGGGCTCGACCCCGGCATCCGCACCGGCGTCAAGGTGGCGGTGGTCGACGGCACCGGCAAGCTGGTCGCGACGACGACCGTCTATCCCTTCCCGCCGAGGAACGACGTTCGCGGCACGCAGGCCGAGCTCGCCCGCCTGATCCGCCAGCATGGCGTCGAGCTGGTCGCTATCGGCAACGGCACCGGCAGCCGCGAGACGGAGAGGCTGGTCGCCGAGATGCTGTCGGACATGCCAAATGACAACTCTGGGCCGAAGCCGCTGAAAGTGATCGTGTCGGAGGCCGGCGCCTCGGTCTATTCGGCGTCGGCGGCGGCGGCGGCCGAGTTTCCCGGCCTCGACGTGTCGCTGCGCGGGGCCGTGTCGATCGCGCGCCGGCTCCAGGATCCGCTCGCCGAGCTGGTCAAGATCGAGCCGAAGTCCATTGGCGTCGGCCAGTACCAGCACGATGTCGACCAGTACCGGCTGGCGCGCTCGCTCGACGCGGTGGTGGAGGACGCGGTGAACGCCGTCGGCGTCGACCTGAACACGGCGTCGGCGCCGCTGCTGGCCCGCGTCTCGGGACTGGGCGCGTCGCTGGCCGAGGCTATCGTCGCCCATCGCGACGCCAACGGCCCGTTCAGGAGCCGCAAGCAGCTTCTCGACGTGGCGCGGCTCGGCCAGCGCACCTTCGAGCAGAGCGCCGGCTTCCTGCGCATCCGCGACGGCGACGAGCCGCTGGACGCCTCCTCGGTGCACCCGGAAGCCTATGGTGTCGCCCGCAAGATCGTGAATGCCTGCGGCCGCGACGTGCGCGCGCTGATGACGGATGCGTCCGCGCTCAAGGCGCTCGACCCGCGCGTCTTCGCCGACGAGCGCTTCGGCCTGCCGACCGTGCGCGACATCCTCGCCGAACTGGAAAAGCCCGGCCGCGACCCGCGCCCCGCCTTCAGGACGGCGACGTTCGCGGACGGCGTCGACGACATCAAGGATCTGAAGCCGGGCATGCTGCTTGAAGGCACGGTGACGAATGTCGCCGCCTTCGGCGCCTTCGTCGACATCGGCGTGCATCAGGACGGGCTGGTACATGTCTCTCAACTCGCCGACCGCTTCATCAAGGACGCCCACGAGGTGGTGAAGGCCGGCGACGTGGTGAAGGTGCGCGTGCTGGAGGTGGACATTGCCCGCAAGCGCATCGGCCTGACCATGCGCAAGGACGGCGCGCCCGCGCCGAAACAGGCGGAGCGCGGCAGCGGCAGGCCGCAGCAGCACGGCCAGCGGCAGGAGCGCGGCGGGAACAAGGGCAGCGGTCCGAAGGACGGCAACGCGCTCGCCTCGCAGGGCGCCTTCGCCGCCGCGCTGGCCGAAGCCTTCCGCAAGAAGAACTGAGCGGCGAACCGGCCATGGCCCGCGCATGGGTCAGGCGCGTGGATCGGGTCGCCGCGACGCCACAAGGCAGCGCAGCCCCATCCATGGTCCATAACAGGCCCTAGTTCCAGACGAAGGCGATCTTGCGCAGGGCCTTGGCGTCGAACACCTCGACGCCCTCGGCGATATCGCGTCCGCCGAGGCCCTCGTAGAAGCTGAGCGCTCCCGTATTGTCCTCCAGCGCCCACACCACCAGGCCCTTGAGGCCGTTGGCGTCGAGCAGCTTGCGGGCGGCGGCGAAGAGGCGGCTGCCGAGGCCGATGCCCTGATATTCGGGCTTGAGGTAGAGCTCGTAGATCTCGCCCTGCTGGGTGAGCTGGCGCGCGCGGTTGCGGCCGATGGTGGCGTAGCCGACCACCGTGCCGCCGATCTCGACCACGATGATGTTGGCGGCGCGGCGGATGGCGTTCCGCCACCATTCGGCGCCGCGGCGGCCGAGCATGCGGGTCAGCGCCTTGTGCGGGATGATGCCCGAATAGGCGCCCGTCCATGCCGCGTGGTGCACGTCGGCGATCGCTCCGGCATCGCGGAGGTCGGCGCGGCGTATGTCGATCACATGCGTCTTCATCAGGCGGCCAGCATAGACAAAGCGGCCATTGCCGCGCAAGCGCCGGGGCGCCTCCGTCCACGGCGGGACACCCGCGGCGACTCAGAGCTCGACCAGCCGGTCCTCCAGCTCGTTGGCGTCGTCCGCGCCGCGCGGGAACCCCTCGGCGAGCAGCGCGCCCGTCTCGGCGATGGCGTGCTCGAAGCCCGCGACGATCTCGCCTTTCGCGGCATGGGCGACCAGATGGGCGACGATGGCGTTCCAGCGTTCCTGCGGCACGCGCGCGTCGATGGCCCGGTCGGCGATCACCTCGGCATAGCGCTCGGCGAGCGAGACGAAGATCAGCACGCCGGTGCGGCCCTGCGTGGCGTGGATGTTGGTGGCAAGGAACTGCGCAACAGCGGCGCGATGCGCGCGGATATAGCGCAGGCGGCGCGGCACGAAATGGATGCGCAGGCCCGGCCGCAGCCAGATCAGCGCCAGCAGCGCCGCCCCCGCCGCGATCTGGATGGCGACGAACTGCCAGAATTGCAGCGTGTGCCAGGTCTGGTCGATCCACAGCCCGACAGCCAGGCTGGCGATCATCGCGCCGACGGTCAGGACGAAGGCGGCGGGGAAGAAATAGTCGTCGCTGCGGCGCGCCAGCACGCAGACGATCTCGCCCGACGTTCCGGCTTCGGCCTTGCGGATGGCGTCGGAGATGCGGCCGTGATCGGCATCGGAGAGAACCGCCATCGTCACCAGCTCCCCGATGCGCCGCCGCCGCCGGACGATCCCCCGCCGCCGGAAAAGCCGCTGTCGGACGAGCCCGACGACCAGCTCGACCCGCCCGACGACCAGTCCGAGCCGGAGGACGAGCCCGAGCCCGACGAATCATAGCTGAAGTCCATGCCGAGCCAGCGATAGCGGCCGGGCGCGATCTTGCGCCCGTAGAGCCGCGCGCCGATCGACAGGACGACCGAGCCGATGATGATCGCGATCCAGGCGATGACGGCCAGCGGGATCAGGAAGTCCCAGCTCAGGCCCGGCGAGGGCTGGTTGCGCTCGAAGCGGGCTTCCAGCTCGGCGGCGTTGCCCTCCAGCACCATGACGATGTCGTCGACCGCGCGGCTGATGCCGCCGGAAAAATCGCCCGCGCGGAAGGCGGGAACCATCGTGTTCTCGATGATCAGCTTCGAGTGCAGGTCGGTCAGCGTGCCTTCCAGCCCGTAGCCGACCTCGATGCGCATTTTCCGGTCTTCGACGGCCACCAGCAGCAGGACGCCGTTGTCCTCGCCCGCCTGGCCGAGGCCCCAGGCCCGAAACAGGCGGTTGGCATAGGGCTCTATCGCCTCGCCGCCCAGCGCGCGGACGGTGGCGACGACGATCTGGTCCGAGGATTTCGCCTCGAAGGCGGCGAGCCTCGCCGTCAGGGCGCTTTCCGTCGCGGCGTCGATGACCCCGGCATTGTCGACCACGCGGCCGGTGAGCGCGGGCAACTGAGCCTGCGCGAGCGCGGCGAAGGACAGGACGAGCAGGAGCAGCGCGCCGGCCAGCGCGCGAATCGTGGTGCCCGTGCCTGCCCCGATCATCCGCATCGCGGCGGATGCTAGCGAAGGCGAACGCGGTCGTCCATCAGGCCGTTTCTCAGATTCGGGGCGCCGTCTCGACCGGCTTCAATATGTTCAGCAGCGCCCCGTAGGGCGCCAGCATCGCCAGCGCCATCGCCAGCTTCACCGTCAGGTCGCCGAAGGCGAGCGAGATCCAGAGCGGCACCTCGGCGCCGAACCATGCGACCGGGAAGCCGAGCGAGCCGTCCTCCAGCCCCAACCCGGTGTCGAGGACGGCAAAGGGCGTCGCGAAGGCGAGTCCGAAGAAGACGAACGTGTCGACCAGCGAGCCGAACACGCCGGAAACCAGCGGCGCGCGCCACCATGCCTGCCGCCGCAGGGCGTCGAACACCGACACGTCGAGCAACTGGCCGATGAGGAAGGCGCTGCCGGAGGCGATGGCGATGCGCGGGGTCGCCAGGAAGATCGACAGCGCCACCGCGACCGCGAAGCCGGCGACGACCACGAGCCGGGCGGCGCGCACGCCGAAGCGGCGGTTGGTGAGGTCGGTGACGAGGAAGGCGGCGGGATAGGTGAAGGCGCCGAAGGTCAGCACGTCGCCGAGGCCGAACCACGGCAGCGGATATTGCACGAGCACGTTCGAGGCGGCAACGACAATGGCCATCGCCGCCACAAAGGGCGCAAGACGCTGCAAGGCGTTCATTTTTTTATCCTGGGTGATGGAACCAGCGGCTTCAGGCCCTGACGGCCTGCGGATCAGGCCGCGGTCTGCTCGGCAAGCTTCTTGGCCACCTGCTTCTTCAGCAGGCGCGCGCGCTGCGACAGCTCGTCCGCGTCGGCCTTGACGAGGAAGGCGTCGAGGCCGCCGCGATGCTCGACCGAACGCAGCGCGTTGGCCGAGATGCGCAGGCGCACGTTCTGGCCGAGCGCGTCGGACATCAGCGTCACGTTGACCAGGTTCGGCAGGAAGCGCCGCTTGGTCTTGTTGTTGGCATGGCTCACATTGTTGCCGGTCAGCACGGCCTTGCCGGTGAGTTCGCAGGTACGCGACATTGGTCCAAACCTTCTTCGTTCCCGGCCACGTCCTGATCTGCGCACCAACTCGGCGGCGCGCGGGCAGTTTCATGCGGCCTTCTGGAAAAGTCGCGGTTCCATAGTGGACATCGCCCGCCGGGTCAAGTCGGCGCGGCAAGCGCATCGTCCTTGAAAACGGCCAATTCATGCTGCGTTCAGGTGACGCGCGGCATTTTACGATCATATGATGCACCGGTGCAGCGCGCCGGCACCTGAGGGGACACCGACCATGACGCTTCGCAGCGCCCTGATTTCACTCGCCGCCGCAGCCGCCGCGCTGGCCGGTACGGCCTTTCCCGCCGCGGCCGAGAGCCCGGTCCGCTTCAAGAGCGAATATGTGGTGACGCTGCGCGGGATCACCGTCGCCAAGGCGAGCTTCGCCGGCGCGGTGACCAGCCAGCGCTACGAGGTCGAGGGCAGCCTGGCCAGCTCCGGCGTCGGGCGCGTGCTCGGCACCACGCAGGCGACGGCGCGCAGCGCCGGCCTGTTCAGCCAGCCGACGCCGACGCCCGAATCCTTCGTGATGTCCTATGCGCAGGGCAGCGCGGCCGCCAAGACCGAGCTGGTGTTCAGGAACGGCACCGCGGTCGAGACGCGCTTCCAGCCCGACTGGAAGGCGGGGCCCGATATCATCCCGATCCAGCCGCACGACCTCAACGCCGTGGCCGACCCCATCGCCGCCACCATCGTCGCGCGCGGCACGCCCGAAGAGATCTGCGGGCGCACGCTGCGCGTCTTCGAGGGCGGCACGCGCATCGACGTGACGCTGCGGCTGGCCTCCGTCGGCTTCATCGAGGGCGTCGGCAACAATGCGGTCACCTGCAAGGGCGATTTCATCCCCGTCGCCGGCATGCACAAGAACAGCGGCGCCTACGACTATCTGCGCCGCAAGGCGGACATGGAGTTCATCTACGTGCCGGCGGCGCGCGGCGGCCTCTACCTGCTGCACACGATGAGCGGCCGCACCGACGCCGGCCGGGTGCAGCTGCGCGCCTTCCGCCGCGAGGTGAAGGGCTGAGCGTCCGTTTGGAAACCGGATGAGGGCGGTCTGCAAATGGCGTTTTGCTGCGCTCCGGTGCTCACGTACCTGATGTACGCTCCGCTCCGGTGCTCGCAAACCACCATTTTGGTCGCTGCGCGCCCATCTTCGATTCCGCCACGCCCTGACCCGTTTCCAAACGGACTCTGAGCGCCGTCCGGGCTCACCACGCCGCCGAATAGATGGCGAACGCATCCGCGCGCGTCAGAGCGCGCGGATTGTTGACCAGTAGTCGCGTCTGTTTCATCGCGTCGTCGGCCAGGAGATCCAGCGCCTCGCGCGGGATGCCGACCTCGCGCAGGCGCGGCTTCAGCCCGCAGCGCTCCGACAGCGCAGACAGCTCCTCCGCGAAGGCCGCGCCGCGCGCCTGCGTGCCGAGCTCCGCCAGCGCGGGGAACACGAGCGGCGCGATCTCGGCATAGAGATGGCCAGCCGTTTCGGCGTTGAAGCGCAGCACATGCGGCAGCACCAGCGCGTTGCTGAGGCCGTGCGGCACATGGAAATGACCGCCTATCGGGTAGGCGAGCGCGTGCACGGCCGCCACAGGCGAATTGGCGAAAGCCTGCCCGGCCAGCATGGAGCCGAGCAGCATGTCGGCGCGCGCCGCCCTGTCGCCGCCATTCTTCACGGCTTGCTCCAGCGCCCCGCCGATGAGCCGCAGCGCCTCGCGGGCGAGCGCGCGCGAAACCGGATTGTTGTTGGCGCCGGCCGAGGCATGCGCCTCGATGGCGTGCACCATGGCGTCGATTCCGGTGGCGGCGGTGACCGGCGCCGGCAGGCCCCATGTCAGCTCCGGGTCGATGAGGGCGATGTCGGGCAGCAGCACGGGCGAGACGACGCCCATCTTCTCCGAAGCGCCGGTGGTCACGATGGCGATCGGCGTCACCTCCGAGCCGGTGCCCGCCGTCGTCGGGATGAGCATCAGCGGCAGGCGCGGGCCCTTCGCCTTGCCGATGCCGTAGATCGCGCCGAGCGCCTCGCGGCCCGCCGCAAGCAGCGCGACGAGCTTGGCCACGTCCAGCGACGAGCCGCCGCCGATGCCGACGATGGCGTCGGCCGAAACGGAGCGGGCCGCTTCGACGCCGGCGAGCACGACCGGCTCCGGCGGATCGGCCTCCACCCTGTCCCAGACATCGGCGGCGATGCCGGCTGCGTCGAGAGCGGCAACGGCGCGCGCCGCGATGCCCAGCCCGACGATGCCGGGATCGGTGACGACGAGCACGCGCTGCCAGCCGCGCGCGGCCGCCAGCTCGCCGATGCGGGCGAGCGCGCCCTCGCCGAAGACGATCGAGCCCACGGTGTTGAAGGTGAACGGGTTCACGGCGCTCCTCCGGGTCGTTGCGGCGGGTCGTTGCGGACGGATTATACGAGACGGCGCGCCGATGGCACGCAAGATAGCAACCCGGCATGCGGATCGGGGCACGCGGATCATGTTGCGCCGCAACACAACTTGAAGGACCGGGACGCAACCATTCGGGCCCCGGCGGGTTTATGATGCTGGCCTTCACCAATCGCCGGCGGCGCTTCAGTTCACGGATCAGATATGAATGTTCGGGCCGATCCGGTTCGACCGTACGAGCATGCCGCCTTGTCCAACGGCGGCATCGAACCCATTCGCTCGGCGATCCTTCGCGAGGAGGAGCTGGGCGTCGTCGGGCGCGGGCTGGCGTCGGGCGCGTTCGGCCTGTCGCCGCAGCCCGAGGCCGGCAACCTGGCGCGGCGCACCGCGGCGAACGCCGCCGAGATCGCGCGCGCCGTGCGCAGCGCCGAACGGGCGCGCAACCGCAGCGAGCAGGTGACGCCGGCCGCGAGCTGGCTGGTCGACAATCACTATACGGTGCAGGACGCGGCCCGCCAGGTGCGGCGCGACCTGCCGCGCGGCTTCGTGCGGCAGCTCCCGACCATGAAACTCGCCGGGAAGCTCGCCGACGGTCATGCCGTTCCGCGCACGCTCGGCATCGCGTGGCTCTATGTCGCGCATACCGACAGCGCCGTCACGGCGAAGGGTTTCGAGGCGCTGGTGCGCGGCTTCCAGGAGGTCGCGCCGCTGACGATCGGCGAATTGTGGGCGCTGCCGTCCATGCTGCGCTTCGTGCTGGTCGAGAACCTCGCCCGCATGGCGCAGCGGGTCGAGCATGCGCGCGCCATGCGCCATGCCGCCAACACGCTCGCCAACCGCGTGCTGGCCGGCGGCGAGGCGGAGGCGCTGGCGATGCTGGCCGCCCATCGCGGCCGGGCGCGCGACGTGACCTTCGCCACGCAGCTCCTGTTCCGGCTGCGCGACGGCTCGCAGAATGCCGAGCACGCGCTCAACTGGCTGGAGAGCGAGCTGGAGCTGGCCGGCACCGATGCCGAGCGCACGACGATGCTGGAGCATGCGCGCCTGTCGGCCGGCAACGTGACGGTCGCCAACATCATCGGCGGCCTGCGGCGCATCGACGATGTCGACTGGACCGAATGGTTCGAACGGCTCAGCCGCGTCGACGAGCTGCTGCGCCAGCAGACGGATTTCGAGGCGCTCGATTTCCCCTCGCGCAACCAGTACCGCGAGGCGGTGGAGCTGCTGGCCAAGCGCTCGCGGCGCAGCGAGAGCGATGTCGCCCAGCACGCCGTCGATCTCGCCGCCGCCCACCGGGCACATTCCGGGTCGGGCGAGCCGCTGGACGTCGGCGCGCTCCTCGTCGGGCCGCGCCGGCGCGAGCTGGAGCGGGCGATCGGCTGCGCCGCGCCGGCCGGCGAGCGCCTGCGCAAGGCGTACCGGCGGCTCGGCTGGGCGGGCATCGCCGTGCCGGTGGCCGCCGTCACCGCCCTTTTGTGCCTTGCCGCGACGGCGTGGCTGGGCTGGCTCGGCCTCGCCGTTCCGCTCACCGCGCTTCTGGTCGCGCTGTTCGCGCTGCCGGCCAGCGAAGCCGCGCTTAGCCTCTTCAACACGCTCGCCACGCTGCTGACGCCGCCCGAGCGGCTGGTCGGCTACGAATACAGGTCGGGTCTGCCGGTCGACGCGCGCACACTCGTTGTGGTGCCGACGCTCATCGGCTCGCGCGACGAGGTCGAGGAGGCGGCGCGCAACCTCGAGGTCCATTACCTCGCCAACACCGACGCCGAGATCTATTTCGCCCTGCTTTCGGACTGGCCGGACAGCGGCGAGGAGCAGACCGACGCCGATCTCGAGCTGGTGGCCCATGCCCGCGCCCGCGTCGAGGAGCTGAACCGGCGCTATCCCGCCGGGGGCGGGACGCCGCGCTTCCACCTCTTCCACCGCCGCCGCCTCTACAGCGACGCGGAAGGCTGCTGGATGGGCTGGGAGCGCAAGCGCGGCAAGCTGCACGAGCTCGACCAGATGCTGCGCGGCGAGCCGGACGTGACCTTCCTGCCGAACGGGGCCCCGCCGCCGCAGGACATCCGCTTCGTCATGACGCTCGACGCCGACACGCGCACCACGCGCGACGCGGTGAAGCGGCTGGTCGGCAAGATGTGCCACCCGCTCAACCGGCCGGTGCGCGAGCCCCGCAGCGGCCGCGTCGTCGCCGGCCACGGCATCCTGCAACCGCGCGTGACGCCGTCGCTGACGACGGGCGACGAGGCGTCGTCGTTCCAGCGCGTGTTCTCCAGCCATCGCGGCATGGACCCCTACGTCTTCGCCGTGTCCGACGTCTATCAGGACCTGTTCGGCTCCGGCTCGTTCACCGGCAAGGGCCTGTACGAGATCGACGCCATGGAAGGCGCGCTCGACGGGCGCATCCCGGAAAACGCGGTGCTGAGCCACGATCTGCTCGAAGGCGCCTATGCCGGGGCGGGGCTGGCGAGCGATGTCGAGCTCGTCGAGGACTATCCGACGCGTTACCTCGTCGACGCGTCGCGGCAGCACCGCTGGGCGCGCGGCGACTGGCAATTGCTGCCCTACATCCTGAACCCGGCCTCGGGCGTGCCGGCGCTGTCGCGCTGGAAGATGGTCGACAATTTGCGCCGCTCGCTGCTGCCGGTCGCCTGGGTCGGGGCGTCGGTCGCCGGCTGGTCCGTGCTGCCGCCCGGCGCGGCGCTGGTCTGGCAGGGCGCGCTGCTTCTCAGCCTGTTCTTCGCGCCGACCTTCGAGGTGATGCGCGCGGTGGTGCGCGGCAGCCGCGACGTGTCGCTGCGCGGCCATGCCCGCGCCTTCGCGGTCGAGTTCCTCGGCGCGTCGGCGCAGGTGGCGCTGAAGGTCGCCTTCATCGCCCATGCCGCGTGGTCGATGGGCGACGCCATCGTGCGCACCCTCTACCGCCTGCTGGTGAGCCGCAGGCACTTGCTGGAATGGCGCACCGCCTCGCAGGCGGCGCGCGGCAGGAACGACATTCGCGGGCATTTCCGGGCGATGTGGGGCGCGGTTGCGGTGGCGGCCGCAGGCGTCGCCGTGCCTGCCTTCGCCGGCGCCCCGGCGCTGCCGCTGGCGCTTCTGTTCGGCCTCGTCTGGGCCGGCTCGCCGCTGGTCGCCTGGTTCGTGAGCCGCAGCGAGGTGACGGAGGAGCGGCTGGAGATCGAGCCGCAGACGGCGGCGGCGCTGCGCATGGTGGCGCGGCGGACATGGCGCTATTTCGAGACCTTCGTCACCGACGAGCACAACCAGCTTCCGCCGGACAACTACCAGGAGACGCCGCAGGCGGTCGTGGCGGGGCGCACCTCGCCGACCAATATCGGCATGTACCTGCTGTCGGCGGTGGCCGCCCGCGATTTCGGCTGGATCAGCATGACCGACGCGGTGACGCGGGCGGAACGCACGCTGGAGACGGTCGGCCGTCTGGACCGCCATCGCGGCCATCTCCTCAACTGGTACGACACGCGCACGCTGGCGCCGCTGCCGCCGCGCTACGTGTCGAGCGTCGACAGCGGCAACCTCGCCGGTCATCTGGTCGCGCTGTCGGCCGCGTTCCGGGGCTGGGCGGAGGCGCCGGCGGCGCATCTGCAAGGCGACTTCACCGGCCTGCTGGACGTGACGGCGATCCTGCAGGAGACGCTGACCGACCTGCCGGACGACCGCCGCTCGCTGCGGCCGATCCGCCATCGCCTGCGCGACCGCATCGCCGGCATGGGCAAGGCGGTGAAGGGCATCCAGAGCGAGCCGGAGACGGCCGCCGTGCGCATCATCTCGCTGTCGATCATGGCCGCCGAGATCCGCCGGCTGGCGGCGGCGCTGCACCAGGAGACGCAGACCGCGCGCAGCCGCATCCTGCTCGACTGGGCGCAGGTGCTGGAGCAGACCTGCACCGCGCACACCAGCGACGCCCATATGGACGAAGCGGGGGTCGCGGCGCTGCGCGCGCGCATGGAGATCGCGGCGGAGACGGCGCGGCGCCTCGCCTTCGAGATGGATTTCCGCCTGCTGCTGCGCAAGGATCGCAAGCTGCTGTCGATCGGCTACCGCGTCGACGAGGACCAGCTCGACGAGGCGTGCTACGACCTGCTCGCCTCCGAGGCGCGGCTGACCAGCCTGTTCGGCATCGCCAAGGGCGACCTCCCGACGGAGCACTGGTTCCGCCTCGGCCGTCCGCTGACGGTGATCGCCTTCCGCGGCGCGCTGCTGTCCTGGGCGGGCTCGATGTTCGAGTACCTGATGCCGCCGCTGGTGATGAAGGAGCCGCTCGGCGGCATCCTCAACCAGACCAGCAACCTCGTCATCCGCCGGCAGATCGCCTATGGCCGCTCGCGCGGCATCCCGTGGGGCATATCGGAAGCCGCCTACAACGCCCGCGACAACGACATGACCTACCAGTACGCCAATTTCGGCGTGCCCGGGCTGGGGCTGAAGGGCGGGCTGGCGCGCAACCTCGTCGTCTCGCCCTATTCCAGCATGCTGGCGGCGCAGTTCCGCCCGCGCGAGGCGATGGACAACCTCAACGTCCTGCGCGGCATCGGGGCGCTCGGCGCCTACGGGTTCCACGACGCGGTCGACTTCACGCCCGAGCGCTGCCCCGCCGGGCAGAGCCATGTCGTCGTGCGCAACTACATGGCGCACCATCAGGGCATGTCGATCGTCGCCATCGGCAACGCCATATTCGACGGGCGCATGCGCGACCGCTTCCACAGCGATCCGACCGTCGAGGCGGCCGAGCTGCTGCTTCAGGAGAAGGCGCCGCGCCAGATCGCGGTGACCGCGACGCGCGGCGACGACCTTGACCCGCACGAGACCGGCGCGGAAACGGCCGACGGCGCCATGGAGGCCGCGGCGGCGGCCTCGTCCACCTGCCTTCTGTCGAACGGGCGCTATCACCTCATGCTGACCGCGGCGGGAGGCGGCTACAGCCGCACCGACCAGTGGGCGGTGACGCGCTGGAGCGGCGATGCGGCGGAGGATCGCTCGGGCCTATTCGTCTTCATCCGCGACGCCCAGACCGGCGAGAAGACCGGCGAGAGCTGGTCCGCCGCCGGCGCGCCGCGTCCCTTTGCCGGGGCCGCGACGCGAGCCGTGTTCGCCAACGACCGCGCCACGTTCCGCGCTACGGCCGGCTCGCTCTCCAGCGAGCTGGAGTGCATCGTCGCGGGCGAATGCGACGGCGAGGCGCGCCGGCTGACCATCGTCAACAACGGGCGCGGCGAGCGCGTGATCGAGGTC
>CAZVTK010000038.1:0-33896 GCA_964629765.1 uncultured Mesorhizobium sp. | reverse complement strand
CTGTGCCCGGGGCGAGCCGCTTGTCTCGCCCGTCCTTCGGACCCTCGCGGATCGCCGCGCCATCGGAGAAACAGAACGCGTTCAATCTGGCCGGACATTGCTCTACAGCTCCAGCGGGGGCGGCGCGTCGCGGTCGACGGCGGTGCGGGTGTAGACGAGCAGGCCCTCGCCGCGCCGGCGCCACGCCTCGACCATGTTGACGGCGAGCGACGCGCCGAGCAGGACGCAGCCGATAGGCACGGCGGCCGTCACCCATGCGTAGGAGAGCGTGGAGTCGCCGAAGGTGCGCTCGCGGTTGAGCAGCGTCAGGCGAAAGCCCTCCACCGTCAGGATGGCGAGGAACGCCAGCACGACCGCCCCGCAGGCCAGCTCCAGCCAGAGCTGGCGCCGGTAGTTCAGGTACTTGACCATCACTTCCATGCCGAGATGCGACTTCTCGCGCATGGCCTTGCTGGCGCCGAGGAAGCAGAGCCAGATGAACAGGAGCTGCGCCATGTCGACCGACCAGATCAGCGGCCGCCCGTAGAAACGCATGATGGCGGCGACGAAGACGAGGCCGGTGACGGCGGCGAGCAGGAGAACGCAGATCGCGACTTCGACCTGCGCGAGGCGCTTCATCATGGCTTTTCCCCAGGATAAGGGCGGGGGGCAAGGACGCAGGGCCGCGACGCGGCCCCGCGCTTTCGGTGAGACCGTGCGCCTATTTGCCGGCGATCGCCTGCAACTCGTCGCGCAATGCGCCGTAGCCGAGCTTGTCGTAGACGCCGGCCGTGGCTTCCTTGAACGGGGTGACATCGATCTCGGTGACCGTCATGCCCGCCGCCTTCAAGTCGGCCTCGATCTGGCCCAGCATGTCGCGGGTGCCGTAGGAGGCGACGTCGCCGGCCTTGAGCGCTTCCTCGCGCAGCACGGTGCGCAGCTCGGCCGGCAGGCCGTCGAACCAGGAAGCGCTGGTGACAAGGCCGGTGAGCAGATTGATGTGCCCGGTCTTGGTCAGGTGCTTCGTGACCTCGAACAGCTTGGAGCCGTAGCCGGCCGGCAGTTGCGCCTCGACCGAATCGATGACCTTCTGCTCCAGCGCCGAATAGACCTCGGCATAGGGCATCGGCGTCGGCACCGCGCCCATGGCGGTCACGGTTTCGACCCACACCGGCGCGCCCGGCGTGCGCATGCGGTTGCCGGCAAGATCGGCCGGCTTCGACACGGGACCGGCGGTCCACAGGTGCCGCTCGCCCTGCCACCAGTTGAACGACAGGATCTGGTGGCCGGAAGCGTCGTGCAGCTTGGCCACCCACGTCTCGAACATGTCGGACGTCACCACCTTGCGGATGCCGTCATAGCCGGAGGCGAGATAGGGCGCGCCGAGCACGCCGAACTCGTTGACGAAATTGGCCAGCCGCCCGCCGTCGACCACCACGGCGACCGGAGCGCCGGCGCGCGCCTGCTCCAGCACGTCCTCGTCCGGGCCGAGCTGCGAGTTGGGGAACAGCTTCACCTCCAGCGCGCCGTTGGAGCGCGCCGCGACGGCGTCGCGAAAGCTCTCCAGACCTTTGTAGAGCGGGTCGTTGGTGGTAAGGGCGGTGTTGATGCTGAGCGTATAGTCGGCCGCGAACGCGGGAGCCGCCGACATGATGAAACCGGCCGCGAGAAGCGACCTCAACGACATGAACTGCATGATGTGTCCTCCCATCGATGGCTGTCCGAGCCATATCGCCAATACTAGTATGGTAGTATAGTACTGTCAATATGAGCCTCGATTCCGCCCTGCCCGCGCTCGAAGAGAGCGACCGCCGCCGCAGCACCGCCACCATCGGCGGGCGCGTCTTCGAGGCGCTGCGCCGCGCCATCATCCAGTTCCGGTTCCAGCCGGGGAACCCGCTGTCGGAGGCCGAGATCGCGCGCCAGCTCGGCGTGTCGCGCCAGCCGGTGCGCGAAGCCTTCATCAAGCTCGCCGAGGCCGGGCTGGTCGAGGTGCGCCCGCAGCGCGGCACATTCGTGCGGCTGATCTCGCTGCGCGAGGTGGAGAACGCCCGCTTCATCCGCGAGGCGATCGAGGTGGCGATCGTGCGCAAGGCCGCCGAAAAGGCGACGGCCACGGCCATTGCCGGGCTCGACGCGCTGCTCGCGCGCCAGCGCGAGGCGGCCGCCGCGGGCGACAATCCGGCCTTCCTGCGGCTCGACGAGCAGTTCCACCAGGACATCGCCGCCGCCGCCCATTGCGAGGACGCCTGGCGGGTGCTGGAGGGGCTGAGGGCACAGATGGACCGCGTGCGCTTCCTGTCGCTGCCGGATGCGACGCCGCTCGACACGCTGATCGACCAGCACAAGGCCATCGTGCAGGGCATCGCCGACGGGTCGCCGCAGGCAGCGGAGGACGCCATGCGCCGGCACCTGTCCGAAATCCTGCTGTCGCTGCCGAAGCTGGCCGCCGCCAACCCCGCCTATTTCCTCGACTGAAACGCAGCGCGCCTTCAGGCGCGCAGGCGGCGAAACCAGTCGAGGCCGGCCAGCGTGCCGGCGCGCGGATTGTATTCGCAGCCGACGAAGCCGTCATAGGACAGTGCGTCGAGCAAGCCGAACAGATAGGCGTAGTTCAGCTCCTCGCCGTCCGGCTCGTGGCGCGAGGGAACGCTCGCCACCTGCACGTGCCGCACCAGCGGTTTTAGCGCGCGAAACCCTTCCGCCACGTCGCCATGCAGGATCTGGCGGTGGAACATGTCGAATTGCAGCCCGAGATTGGGCGCGCCGATCGTGCCGATCAGGTCGGCGGCAAAACCGAAATCGTTCAGGAAATAACCGGGCATGCTGCGCCTGTTGATCGGCTCCAGCAGGACGTCGACGCCGATCCCGGCGAAGCGCTCCGCGGCATGGCGCACCGCCCGCTCATAGGCCGCCCGCGCCTCGGCATCGCCGCTATCCGCGATGCCGGCCATGACATGGACGCGGCCGACGCCGGTCGCCCGCGCGTAGTCCATCGCCCGGGCGATGCCGTCGGCGAACTCGCCGAAGCGGCCCGGCAGGGCGGCGATGCCGCGCTCGCCCGCGTCCCAGTTGCCGGGCGGCGCGTTGAACAGCGCCTGCGTCAGCCCGTTCGCCTCCAGCCGCGCGGCGATCGCCCCGGCCGGGAAGGCATAGGGAAACAGGTACTCCACCGCGTCGAAGCCGGCGTCCGCCGCCACCGCGAAGCGGTCGAGGAAGTCCCATTCGGTGAACATCATCGACAAATTGGCTGCGAAGCGCGGCACCGGATCAGCCCTCCATTCCGGGAAGCTTCGTCCCGGCCAGCGCGGCATAGACCTTGGCGACGGCCGCATCGTCCTCGCGGCCCAGCCCCGAGCCGGCCGCGGCGAGATACATCTGCAAGGCCGCCGCCGCGATGGGCGCCGGATAGCGCAGCTCGCGCGCCATGTCGCCGACGATGCCGAGATCCTTGACGAAGATCTCGATCGAGCTCAGCGGCGTGTAATCGCCCGCCACGACATGCGGCATGCGGTTCTCGAACATCCATGAATTGCCGGCCGAGGCGGTGATCACCTCGTAAACCTTCGCAAGGTCGAGGCCGAGCCGCGCGCCGAGCGCCATCGCCTCGCCTGCCGCCGCGATGTGCACGCCCGCGAGAAGCTGGTTGACCATCTTCATGGCCGCGCCCTCGCCTGCCGCAGCCCCGATGCGGAACAGCCTTGCCGACACGGCGTCGAGCAGCGGCGCGGCAGCCTCGAAGGCAGCCGCCGAGCCCGAGGCCATGACCGTCAGCTCGCCCGCCGCCGCGCGAACGGCGCCGCCGGAGATCGGCGCGTCGAGATAATGGGCGCCGAGCGCCTCGACCCTTGCCGCCAGCCTTTTCGCATCGGCAGGCGCCATGGTGGCGCAGGAGACGAACACCGATCCCGGCCGCAGCGCGGGTGCGACGCCATGCTCGCCGAACAGGACCGCCTCGGTCTGCGCCGCGTTGACGACGACGCAGGCCACCACGTCGTGGCCTTCGGCCGCCGCGCGCGGTGTTTCGAACGCCCTGCCGCCGTGCTCGCCGAGACGCGTGCGGGCCGCTTCCGACACGTCGCAGCCGGCAACGTCGAAGCCGCGCGCCAGCAGCGCGCGGGCCATGCCCATGCCCATCGAGCCAAGGCCGACGACCGCAGCCGAACGCGCCATCGCAAATCCCCCGAACCATCGCGCGGCACAAATCTGGCAGCGCCGCCAGAACGACTATTGCGATCGCCGCCGCGATGCAAGATAAAGTTGGCAGCGCTGCCAAACCGGATTGACCGAGAGGGACCGGGGACGCGGCGCATTCGAAATTCGGGCGAAATTCGGGGAAAATTCGGGGAAAAGCGATGATGGCGCCGGTCAGGCTGGCGGAGGTGGCGGCGGAAGCGGGGCTCGGCGAGAGCACGGTCTCGCGCGTGCTGCGCAATGACGGCTCGTTCTCCCCCAAGGCCCGCGAGAAGGTGCTGAAGGCCGCCGCCAAGCTCGGCTACGTGCCCAACCGGCTGGCAAGTTCGCTGGCCAGCGACGGGTCGCGGCTGGTCGCCATCGTGGTGCCGTCGCTGACCAACATCGTCTTCGCCGACGTGCTCAAGGGCGCGGGCGACCATCTCGACGCCGCCGGCTATCGCGGCGTGTTCGGCGTCACCGACTATTCGCCGCCGAAGGAAGAGCAGCTCGTCGAGTCGCTGCTCGAATACCGGCCCGCCGCCGTGCTTCTGGCCGGGCTCGACCATACGGCGCGCACGCGCGACATGCTGGCCGGCGCGCGCTGCCGCGTGGTCGAGCTGCTCGACACGGACGGCGAGGGCATCGACCATGTCGTCGGTTTCTCCAACCGCGCCGCCGGCGCCGCCGCGGCGGACCACCTCGCCGGCTGCGGCTACCGCGACATCGGCTATGTCGGCCACGATCTTCGCGCCGACCGCCGTGCCGGCCGGCGCCTCGCCGCATTCGAGGACGGCCTCGCCCGGCACGGGCTCGCGCTCCGCGACCGGGAAACGACCGCGCCCGCCTCGTCGGCCGCCGCCGGCCGCGCCGGCCTTGCCCTGCTGCTCGAACGCGCGCCGCGGCTCGACGCGGTCTACTGCTCCAACGACGACATCGCCATCGGCTGCTTCCTCCATTGCCTGGCGGCGGGGATCGACGTCCCCGGCCGGCTCGCGATCTTCGGCCATAACGGCCTCGACATCGGCCAGGTGCTGCCGCGCCCGCTCTCGACCGTGCGCCCGCCGCGCGCGAAGATCGGCAGGCGTGCAGCCGAGCTGGCGCTTTCCGGCGCGCCGGCAACCACGCTCGACCTCGGCTTCGAGCTGCTGGCGGGCGGCACCACACGATGGGAACCCGCCCGATGAACCCTTTTCGCGGCACAGGCCGCCTCAACCCGCTACGGACCGACCATGCTTCTGGGCTGCATCGCTGACGACTTGACCGGAGGCACCGACCTCGCGCTCACCCTCTCGCGCGGCGGCATGCGTGTGACGCAACTGGTCGGCCAGCCTTCCGGCGCCGAACACCTCGCCGACGCGGACGCCATCGTCGTGTCGCTGAAGTCGCGCACCATCCCCGCCGCTGATGCGGTCGCGCAGTCGCTGGCGTCGGCGCGCGTGCTGCTGGACGCGGGCGCGCGCCAGCTCTTCTTCAAATATTGCTCGACCTTCGATTCCACCGACGCGGGCAATATCGGCCCGGTGGCCGAAGCCCTGCTCGACCTCACCGGCGCGCGCGCCGCGCTGGCCTGCCCCGCCTTCCCGGCGAACGGGCGCACGGTGTTCCAGGGCCATCTCTTCGTCGGCGCGCAATTGCTGTCCGAAAGCTCGATGGCCGACCATCCGCTGACGCCGATGCGCGACGCCAATCTGGTGCGCGTGCTCCAGCGCCAGTCGCGGCGAAAGGTCGGGCTGGTCGACCACGCCACCGTGCGGGCGGGGCACGAGGCGGTGGCGCGCAGCCTCGCGGGTGCCGGGGGCCTGATGATCGCCGACGCGACCTGCGACGACGATCTCTACACGCTGGGGCGCGCGGCGGCCGGCATGAGGCTCGTCACCGGCGGCTCCGGGCTGGCGCTGGGGCTGCCGGAGAATTTCCGCCGCGCCGGTCTGCTCGCCCCGCTCCGCGACGCCGGGCGCTTCGCGGCGCCGGACGGTGCGGCCGTCATCCTCGCCGGCTCGTGCTCGGCGGCGACGCGCCGCCAGGTGGCGGCCGCGCAGGCCGCCGGAAGCCCGGCGCTGCGGCTCGACCCGGTCGCGATCGCGCAAGGACGCATGACGGCCGGCGATATCGCGGCCTTCCTGCTGGACAACCTCGCGAGCCCGCGCGCGCCGCTCGCCTACTCCAGCGCCGAGCCCGGCGAGGTCGAGGCGGCGCAGCGGCTTCTCGGCCGCGACCGCGCCGGCGCGGTGGTGGAGCACGCCCTTGCGGAAGCCGCCGCCTATGTCGCCGGCCACGGCGTCACGCGCTTCGTCGTTGCCGGCGGCGAGACGTCCGGCGCGGTGGTCGCGGCGCTCGGCGTTCCGGCCCTGCGCATCGGCCCCGAGATCGACCCCGGCGTGCCGTGGACGCTGTCGGCCGACCCCGGCCGGCCCATGGCGCTGGCGCTCAAATCGGGCAATTTCGGCGGCGACGACTTCTTTCACAAGGCGCTGGAGCAGCTCGCATGACCGCCACGGTTTCGGAGGAGACGCGCCTGCGCGACGAGATCTGCGCGGTCGGGCGCTCGCTGTTCGAGCGACGGCTCACCTTCGGCTCGACCGGCAATCTCAGCGCCCGGCTGGCCGACGGCACCATGCTGATGACGCCCACCAACGCCTCGCTCGGCAACCTCGACCCCGCCCGCCTGTCGCGCTTCAGCGCGCAGGGCGTGTTCCTCGACGGCGACCGGCCGACCAAGGAAGCCTTCCTGCACGAATGCATGTATTGCCGGCGCGGTACGGCCGGCGCGGTGGTGCATCTCCACTCCACCCATGCCGTCGCCGTCAGCATCCTCGCCGATGTCGACCCCGCCGACGTGCTGCCGCCGCTGACGGCCTACTACGTCATGCGCGTCGGGCGGCTTCCGCTGGTGCCCTACCACCCGCCGGGCGACAGGGCGCTGGCGCTGGCGGTCGACGCGCTGGCGGGCGGCCATCACGCGCTGCTGCTCGCCAATCACGGCCCGGTCGTCGCCGGCGCCACGCTGCGCGAGGCGCAATATGCCATGGAGGAGCTGGAGGAGACCGCGCGCCTGTTCCTCATGCTCGAGGGCAGGAAGATCAGGCCGCTGACGGCGGAGCAGGCGGCGAAGCTTCAGCCGTCCTGAGGCGGCGGGCCGGACGAGGCCCGCAGCAGCAGCCGCGAGGGCAGCTCGACGCCCGACACGCCGGGCTCGCCGGCGATCAGCCGCAGGATCACCCGCGCCGCATGGCGCCCGACCTCGTCGCTCGGGCCGCGCACGGTGGTCAGCGGCACCGGCAGCTCCTCCATGATCTCGATGTCGTCATAGGCGACGACCGACATGTCCTGCGGCACGCGCAGCCCCTCGGCCTGCGCCTCCAGCAGCGCGCCGACCGCCAGGAACGGGTTGCCGCCGATGACCACGGTGGGCAGCGGCCGCCGCTCCATCAGCCGGCGGAACAGGGTGCGCCCCTCGGGGATGCTCCAGTGGCCCTGGAGCGCATGGGCCGGGGGAATGGCGATGCCGTGCTCGGCGAGCGCGGCGTGAACGCCGTCCCAGCGCGCCTGCGCGCGGTCGTTGCCCTCGATCGACTGGGCGATCAGGCCGAAGCGGCGATGGCCGAGCCCGATCAGATATTCCGTCATGTCGTAGAGCGCGCGATAGCTGTCGGGCCCGATGCAGGGCGCCTCGGTGTCGGCGCGATAGACGAAGGTGTTGACGTAGGGCACCTTGCGCTTGCGCAGAAACGCCTGAAGCTCGGGCGGCCGCGTGCTGCCGACCAGCACCAGCCCGTCGACACCGCGCTCGATGAGCCGCGCGATCTGGCGCCCCTCCTCCTCGAAGGAATAGCGCGAATGGGCCAGAAGCAGCGTGTAGTTGCGCGCGTTGAGCTCGTCCTGCAAGCCGTCGATGGCGCGCGCGAACAGGCCCTGCGCCAGCGAGGGGAACACCGCGCCGACCGTGTGCGTGCGGCGCGTCGCCAGCGCCCGCGCCGCGCCGCTGGGCACCCAGCCGAGCTCGCGGATGACCATGTCGATACGGGCGCGCAGATCTGCCGACACGGTCTCCGGCGCGTTGATGGCGCGCGAGACGGTGGCGGTGGAGACGCCCGCCATCGCCGCCACCTGCCGCAGGCCGACCGGGCGAGCGGGCGCGCCCTTCGCCGCCGCCTGCTGGCGGCGCGGCCGGCGCGGTGCGCTGTTGTCCGATGACGGAATTGGGGGCTTCTCCCTCTCGCGCGGGCGGCGCTGCGCGGTTGCTATACCACCCGCTGTTCCTGCACGCCCAGCCCCTCGACGGACAGGCGCATCACGTCGCCGCGCCTGAGGAACCGCTCCGGCTTCATGCCGAGCCCGACACCCGGGGGCGTGCCCGTGGTGACGATGTCGCCCGCCTCCAGCACGAGGAAATGGCTGAGATGCGAAACCAGCTCGGCGAAGGGGAAGATCATGTTGCGCGTGGTGCTGTTCTGGATGCGGCGCCCGTTGAGCTCCAGCCACAGCGACAGGTTCCGCGGATCGGGGATCTCGTCCGGCGTCACCAGCCACGGGCCGATCGGCCCGAAGGTCGGGCAGCCCTTGCCCTTGGCCCACTGGCCGCCGCCGCGCTCCAACTGATAGGCGCGCTCGGACACGTCGTTGCAGACGAAATAGCCGGCGATGTGGGCCGGCGCCGCCTCGCGGCTCACGCGCGATGCCCGCTTGCCGATCAGGAAGGCGATCTCCACCTCCCAGTCGGATTTTTCCGAGCCTTCGGGCAGCACCACGTCGTCGTTCGGGCCGACGATGCAGGAGCGCGCCTTGCTGAACAGGATGGGCTCCTCGGGGATCGGCGCGTTGGTTTCTCGCGCATGGTCCTCGTAGTTCAGGCCGATGGCATGGAACGCGCCGACATCGCCCACGCAGGGACCGAGCCGCGGCGAGCCCGCGACCAGCGGCAGACCAGCCGGGTCGAGCGCGGCGATCCGCGCCATCGTGCCGTCCTCGAACGCCTTGCCGGTGATGTCGCCGACATGGGCGGAAAGATCGCGGATGCGCCCCTGCGCATCGAACATGCCGGGCTTCTCGCGCCCGGCCTCGCCATAACGAACCAGTCTCATTGCCCGGAAATCTCCCGCTTGCCTGCATTGTCGGTGCCCGCCCCGGCCACATCCTCATGGCGGAGCAGATAGTCGAGGCGCCAGAGCCCGCGTTCCGCCGGGGCGGCAAGGCCCGCCGCTGCGAGCGCGGCGTCGCCCAGCGGCCCGCTGCGGGCCGCGCGCGCGGCGTCCGCCGTGGCCATCTCGGAGACGACGATCGCGGCCCAGGTCGTGTCCGGGGCCTTGCGCAGCTTCGTCTCGGCGGTCACCTGCGCCGGTCCCTCGTCGCGCAGGAACAGATGCGCCGCGCAGATACCCTCATGCCGCGCCAGCGACGACACCAGCCGGGCGGCCGCGTCCCTGTCGGGCGTATCGGCGAAGCGCAGCACCTCGGCGAAGGCGCCGACGCCGCGGCCCGACCCGGCCGCGATGGCGCAGAGCGTACGCGACACGTCGACGAAGGTCGCGACCACGCGCCTCGTCCACGGCGTCGGGTCGTTGAGCCGCGCCAGATAGGCATCGGAGCGCAGCGTCGCCGGGCTCTCGACCTCGTAGAAATTGAAATAGGCAGGCACGCCGTCGACGGCGGCGTAGCGCCGGCCGCTGATGAAGCCCGGCAGGCCGACGCGCTCGGGCATGTGCTCCTTCACATGCCATTCGATGAAACCGGCATCGGCTCCGCCGGCAACCCCGTTCCAGATGGCGACAACGCCCTTGCCCCGCATGGTCATGCCATCCCTCCCCGAACTCTGCCCCGCACTCTGCCCCGAACTCTGCGATGCGTGCGTATGTAACCGAACATCATCCGATTTCAAATCCGCAGAAACAGGCGCGACCCTTTTTCCACCGAACACCAGAGCCTGCACACCGGCTTGACAGCAGGCTATGGATCGGCTGATATGTAACCGTTTACATCCGCAATCAAGACGCGTCAAACCGCAAGCGGATGCCGGGGGAGGAGAGGATTGTGACGATCATCGTCACCGGCGGCGCCGGCTTTCTCGGCGCGAGGCTGGTTTCCGCATTGCTGGCGGCGAAGGATTCCGGCGCGACGGGCCTTCCCGCCTTCGCGCGCATCGTGTCGTTCGATCTCGGCCCCTGCCCGGTCGCCGATCCGCGCGTGATCTCTCACGTCGGTGACGTGTCGGACCCCGCCTTCATCGCCCGCCATGTGCCCCAATATGCGCAAGGGGACGTCGCCGCGATCTATCATCTGGCCGCCGTGGTCAGCGCGCAGGCCGAAGCCGATTTCGATCTCGGCATGCGCGTCAATGTCGACGGCGTGCGCGCTCTGCTGGAGGCGGCGCGCGCCCTGCCGAACCCGCCGAAATTCGTCTTCGCCAGCTCGCTCGCGGTGTTCGGCGGCGCGCTGCCGGCCAGGGTCGGCGACGACCAGGCGCTGCTGCCCGCCTCGTCCTACGGCGCGCAGAAGGCCATCGGCGAGCTGCTGGTCGGCGACTATGCGCGAAAAGGCTTCGTCGACGGCGTGGTCCTGCGCCTGCCGACCGTGGTCGTGCGCCCCGGCAAGCCCAACGCCGCCGCCAGTTCCTTCGCCAGCGGCATCATCCGCGAGCCGCTGTCGGGCGCCGAGACCGTCTGTCCGGTGCCCGAGGATACGCGGCTGTGGATCGCCTCCCCCGACACGGTGGTGGCCAACCTCGTCCACGCCGCGGCCCTTTCGCGGGAGGTCCGGCCGCCGGTCAATTTGCCGGGCATGAGCGTGACGGTGGCGCAGATGCTGGACAGCCTCGCGCGCATCGGCGGGGCCGAGGCGCGCGCGCTGGTGCATATGCGGCGCGACCCGCGTATCGAGGCCATCGTGTGCAGTTGGCCGGGCGATTTCGACACCGCCCGGGCCGAGTCGCTGGGTTTTCGCAGCGACAAAGGCTTCGACGCCGCGGTCGAGCAGCACCTGCGCACTCTCGGGTCGCCCTCCACGCCGGCAGGGGCCCGTTGACAATGGCTGCATCGACTCGTACGAAAAATACGGAACTCAATTCCGGATTTTACACGATGCGAAGCGCAGTCGATCGAATCTTCGACCTCCTCGAGGCGCTCACGGCGCGGCCGGAGGGCGTGTCGCTCAGCGAGCTGGCCAAGGCCGCGCAGCTTTCCAAGCCCACCGCCCACCGGCTGCTGACGGACATGATGCGGCGCGGCCTGCTCCAGCAGTTCGGGCCGAACGGCCTCTACGCGCTGACGCTGGAGCTTTCGATGCTCGGTTTCCGCAATCTCGCCAGCGTCGGCTTCCTCGACATCTGCCAGCCGGAGCTGGATGCGATGGCGGCAAGGGTGGGCGAGCTGGTGCGCCTGTCGTGGCTCGACGGCGGCCGGCTGTTCATCGTCGCGGAATCGCAAGGGGCCAAGCCGGGCCTGCGCTTCGACGCCAATCTCGGCCGGCCGGTGGTGCTGCATGCCATGGCGGTCGGCAAGACGTTCCTCGCCAGCCTGCCGCGCGAGGAGGCCATGCGGCTGGTCAGGCAGCAGGGCGCGCTGGGTTCTGCGGAGCTCGGCCCCAACGCCATCGGCACCGAGGCCGAGCTCGACCTCGAACTGTCGCGCATCGAGCGGCAGGGTTTTGCCGTCGCCTTCGACGAGGCCGACCTCGGCGCCTCGGCGGTGGCCGTGCCCATCGTCGCGCCGGCGGGCGGCCGCTTCCTCGGCGCCGTCGCCGTCGTCGCGCCGACCGCGCGCTGGACCCGCACGCGGCTCGGCCAGCTCGCGCCGGGCCTGCGCGAGGCGGCCGCGGCCATCGCGGAGAAATCCGCGCTCGCGCCCTACTGCCTGCGCAGCGAAGGCAGCATCGCGCGCCAGGCGAGGGCATGATCATGCGCGCACAGGGCCTCTACAATGTGGGCGTCGCGGTCGCCACGGGCGCTGGGGTGCTGATCGCCTGGGAGGTGCTGGTGCGCGCCTTCGGGGTGCAGGCCTACCTGCTGCCGCCGCCCTCGCTGATCGCCAGCGACCTCGCCCGCTACTGGCCGCGCGTGCTCGCCAGCTCGTGGCTGACGACGGCGAACATGGTCGGCGGCTTCCTGCTCAGCGTGGTGGTGGGCATTCCGCTGGCCATGGTGCTGGCGGCCTCGCCCGCCGTCGAGCGCGCCATCTACCCCATCATCGTCTTCCTCCAGATCGTGCCCAAGATCGCGATCGCGCCGCTGTTCATCATCTGGTTCGGCTTCGGCATGATGCCCAAGGTGCTGCTGGTGTTCCTGCTCACCTTCTTCCCCATCGTGGTGAACGCGATGGTGGGCTTCAAGTCGGTCGACCCGAGCATCATGGAGCTGGTGCGCTCGACCGGCGCGGGACGGCTGAAGACCTTCTTCAAGATCCGCTTCCCCAGCGCCCTGCCCTACATCTTCACCGGGCTGAAGGTGGCCGCCGCGCTGGCGTCGACCGCCGCCGTCGTCGCCGAGTTCGTCGCCTCGGACAACGGGCTGGGCTACCTGATCGTCACCTATAACGGCCAGCTCATGACGCCGATGGTGTTCGCCGCCATCCTCGTGCTCGGGGTCATCGGCCTCGTCTTCTACTACATCATCGAGATCGCCGAACGGCTCGTGCTGCCCTGGCACGTCGTCGCCCGCAACGAGCTTGCCGGGCACCAGTAATCTTCAACGCAATCGGGAGGAAAGACCATGCGAATGCAATTCAGGACAGGCATCGCCGCCGGTATCGTCGCGCTGCTCGGCTCGGCCGTGCCGGCGCTGGCCGAGGACGTGTCGCTGCGCCTCAACTGGCAGCTTCTCGGTTTTCACGCGCCGTTCTACTACGGGCTGGAAAAGGGCTTCTACAAGGAAGAGGGCATCGACCTCACCATCAATGAGGGCCGCGGCGGCGGCGCCACCGCGCAGGCCATCGGCGCCGGCAGCGACACGTTCGGCATCGTCGACGCCGGCACGGTGATCGTCAGCGCCACCAAGGGCATCCCGATCAAGACCGTGATGTCGCTCATGAACAGCGGCATCTTCGCCGTCGTCTCGCGCGCGGACGCCAACATCACCAGCGCAAAGGATCTGGAAGGCAAGACGATCTCCGTCACCGCCGGCGACGCGCTGACCGCCCTGTTCCCCGCCGTCGTCAGCTACAACAAGCTGGACGAGAGCAAGATCCGCTTCGTCAACGTCGACGCCGCCAGCAAGGTGGTGGCCGTGCTGGAGAAGCGCGCCGACGCCACGCTGGGCAGCGTCGACGCCCAGTCCTTCGTGATGGAGGCGCAGGGCGTTCCGGCCGCGGTGCTCTCCTATGACGAGCTGGGCGTGAAGCTGATCGGCCTCACCGTCGTCGCCAACGAGACCACCATCGCGCAGCAGGGCGACCTGATCACCCGCTTCGTGCGGGCCACGCGCAAGACCTTCGAAGAGGGCGCCGCCAACCCGGACGACGTGATCGCCGCCGCGCTGAAGGTGAAGCCGGAGCTCGACGCCACCGTGCTGCGCCAGCAGATGGACGTGTCGCTCGCCAAGATGGTGTCGGACAACACGCAGGGCCTGCCGATCGGCATCGGCTCCGAGAAGGACTGGGACACCACGCTCGATCTGCTCAAGACCTATCAGGACGTGCAGACCGACAAGGCCGGCCGCGACTTCTTCACCAACGAATTCGGCCAGTGAGGCCGGTTCCTTGAAAGCTCACATCGAGCTGAACGGGGTCGACAAGACCTTCGTGCGCGGCGTTCAGGAGACCGTCGCGCTCAAGGGTGTCGACCTCACCATCGGCGAGGGCGAGTTCGTCGCCGTCGTCGGCCCGTCCGGCTGCGGCAAGAGCACCTTGCTGCGGCTGGTCTCGGGCCTGACGCGGCCGACCGGCGGCGACGTCCGTGTCGGCGGCGCGATCGTCGACGCGCCGCGCACCGACACCGGCATCGTCTTCCAGAAGGCGACGCTGGTCGACTGGCGCGACATCCTCGGCAACGTGCTGCTCCAGCTCGAGCTGCGCGGCATGAGCGGACAGGAGCACAAGGACCGCGCCCGCGCGCTGCTCGCGGCGGTCGGGCTCGAAGGCTTCGAAAACCGCTACCCCTACGAATTGTCGGGCGGCATGCAGCAGCGCGCGGCCATCGCCCGCGGACTGGTGCACCAGCCGACCATCCTGCTCATGGACGAGCCGTTCGGCGCGCTCGACGCGCTGACCCGCGAGCAGATGCGCATCGACTTGGAAGCGCTGTGGGCGCGCGACCGGATGACCGTGTTCTTCATCACCCATTCCATCGACGAGGCCGTGCTGTTGGCCGACCGGGTCATCGTCATGACCCCGCGCCCCGGCACGGTGGACAGCATCTTCGAGGTCGATCTGCCGCGCCCGCGCGGCCTGTCGGCCCGCACCGACCCGCGCTTTGCCGCGCTGGTCGACCGCATCACCCGGATCTTCCTCGACCGCGGCGTGCTCGACGAGCATCGCGCCTCGCTCACCTCATGAATTTCGAGACCGCCCATGGCTGATCACAAGGTCCTCATCATCGTCGGCGACGCCAGCGAGACGCTCGACACGCTCTATCCGCACCTGCGCTTGCAGGAGGACGGTTTCGTGCCGGTGGTGGCCGGCCCCGAGAAGCGCCTGTTCCAGATGGTCATGCACGAGGTCAGGCCGGGCTGGACCATCACCCGCGAATGGGAGGGCTACCAGATCGAGGCCGACATCGCCTTCGCCGACGTGAAGGAGGACGAGTATGCCGGCATCTTCTTCAGCGGCGGGCGGGCGCCCGAATATATACGCGACGACCCGGACCTGATCCGCATCACCCGACATTTCTTCGACGCCGGGAAGCCGATCGCCAGCGTCTGCCACGGCGTCGAGATTCCCGCGCGCGCCGATCGGGTGCGCGGGCGCCGCATGTCGTGCGTGCGCAAATGCCGGTTCGACCTCGAAATCTGCGGCGGCACCTTCGTTGACGAGCCCTGCGTCGTCGACGGCAACATGGTGAGCGGGCGCACCTGGCACGACCACGGCCATGTGATGCGCGAGTTCACGGCCATGCTGCGCGCCGCGCGCGGCTGAGAGCCCTCGTCCCGCCGGCGCCCCGCCGCGCTACGTGTTGCGGCGCTTCAGCGCCTCCTCCCACGCGGCCGCGTCGCGCACGATCGCCTGAAGGTCGTCCAGCTTCGGCGCCCAGCCGAATTCGGCGCGCGCCCGCGCGGCGTCCGCCACCACCGACACGGCGTCGCCCGCGCGGCGCGGCGACAGGCGCACCTCGAAATCGGAGCCGGTGACGGCCTTCACCGTCTCGATCACCTGCTTCACCGAATAGCCGCGCCCGTAGCCGCAATTGGCGACCAGGCTGTCGCCGCCGCCGCGCAGGCGTTGCAAGGCCAGCCAGTGCGCGTCGACCAGGTCGGCGACATGGATGTAGTCGCGCACGCAGGTGCCGTCCGGCGTCGGATAGTCGGTGCCGAACACCTCCATGAAGGGCCGCTTGCCGGTGGCGGCCTCGGACGCGACCTTGATCAGGTGTGTCGCCCCGCGCGTCGACTGGCCGGTGCGCCCGCGCGGGTCGGCGCCCGCCACGTTGAAGTAGCGCAGCGCCGTGTAGCGGAAGTCGTGCGCGGCGGCCGCGTCGCGCAGCATCGCCTCGGTCATCAGCTTGGAGGTGCCGTAGGGCGATTCGGGCAAGGTCGCCGCATCCTCCGTCACCGGCACCTTTTCCGGCGTGCCGTAGACGGCGGCGGTGGACGAGAAGATGAAATGGCGCACGCCCGTGCGCACCGCGCTTTCCATCAGCGCGCGCGACTTCACCGTGTTGTTGAGATAGTAGCCGAGAGGGTCGGACACGCTCTCCGGGACCACGATCGAGCCGGCGAAATGGATGATGGCGTCGACGCCGCGGCGGCGGATCACCGCCTCGACCGTCTCCTGGTCGGCGATGTCGGCCACCACCAGCTCGGCTTCCGGCGCCACCGCCCAGTCGAAGCCGGTCGACAGCCGGTCGACGACGACGACGCTCTCGCCGGCATCGAGCAGGCGCCAGACCATGTGGCTGCCGATATAGCCGGCGCCGCCGGTGACAAGCACGGTCATCGATCTGTTTCCCTGTTCCCTCGCTGACGCCATGAAATGGATACAGTGACAAGGTTAGCACAACGTATTGGAGGCGACGTATTGGAGGCGACGCCGGGGCCGTCATCGCGTATGGTCGCACGCGGCCGCCATGGGCAATGATACGGGGGTAGGCATGAGCGACTCATTCACCGTCACCACGCGCAAATCGTGGTTCAGCCGGATCGGCAACTCGATCGGCGGCGTCATCATCGGGCTGTTGCTGATTCTCGTCGGCATCGTGCTCCTGTTCTGGAACGAGGGCCGCGCGGTGCAGACCGCGAAATCGCTGGCCGAGGGCAAGGGCATCGTCGTCTCCGTGCAGAGCGCGCGGGTCGACCCGGCCAACGAGGGCAAGCTCGTCCATACCAGCGGCGCGGTGGCCACCAACGAGACGCTGTCGGACCAGGCGTTCGGCATCAGCGCCACCGGCGTCTCGCTGCGCCGCAAGGCCGAAATGTACCAGTGGGTGGAAAAGAGCGAGACCAAGACCGAGACCAAGGTGGGCGGCGGCGAGGAATCGGTCACCACCTACAGCTATTCGCGCGAATGGGTCGACCGGCCCGTCGATTCGTCCTCGTTCAAGCAGCCCGACGGCCACCGCAACCCGCAGATGGTCTATCAGGGCCAGCAGTTCGAGATCGGGCAGGGAACGCTCGGCGCATTCACGCTCGCCAGCAATGTGATCGGCAGGATCGGCGGCGCCGAGGCGATGCCGGTCAAGGCCGAGCAGCTCGACGCCATCAAGGCGGCCGCCGGCGCGACGGCCCGCCCGCTGTCGGTCATCGACGGGCGCATCTATATGGGCTTCAACGCGTCCTCGCCCTCCGTGGGCGACCAGCGCGTCAGCTACGAGCTGGCGCCGCTGGGCGACATCAGCGTGGTCGGCCAGCAGAAGGCGGGCAGCTTCGCCTCCTACCAGACGCAGGCCGGCGACGCGCTGCTGATGGTCACGCGCGGCATCGTCGCGGCCGAGAAGATGTTCGCCGACGCCGAATCGGCCAACACGGTGCTGACCTGGATCCTGCGGCTCGTCGGCCTCGTGGTGCTGATGATCGCCTTCGCCCTGGTCTTCGCGCCGCTGGGCGTCGTCGGCGACGTCATCCCCTTCGTCGGGCGGCTGGTGCGCATGGGCACGGGGCTCGTCGCCTTCGCCCTCGCCGTGCTGACCGGCTCCGTCGTCATCGCCATAGCCTGGTTCTGGTACAGGCCGCTCCTGTCGCTGATCATCATCGGCGCCGGCATCGCCATTACGGCGGCGGTGCTCTATCTCGGCCGCAACCGCAAGGCGGCCGCGCCAGCCGCGCCGGCGCCGGCCACGACGGCATGATCGGGCGCGCATAGTGCTGGACCTTGGCGGGCGCAGCGGCTAAACGGCTGCTGCGCCCGCGACTGCTTCGGGCGTCCGCGTCCGGATTGGGGCGTAGCCAAGCGGTAAGGCAGCGGTTTTTGGTACCGCCATTCCCTGGTTCGAATCCAGGCGCCCCAGCCAATCCCCGCCCGCGGAATGCCCGGAAAGCCTCATGGTTGCGACCTCTCCCGACGTCCGGCAGCGCCGCATGCTCCCCGCCCGGCACGAAGCTTCTTCAGAGCCCGTTCCGTCCGTTGCAGATCGTGTCCAGTTTCACGTATTGCAAGCGGATGGGTCGTGTCGCGGCGCCGCATGGCGCAGAGCCGGCCCGGGCATGCCGACCAGACGCAAGAGCTCCGGACCATGACTAGACTCATCTCGGCCCTGACGAGCCTTCCAAGGGCATGGAAGCGTGTCCTGTTGCTGAGCTTCGACGCGCTTGCCCTGTCGTTCACGCTGTGGGCGAGCTTCGCGCTGCGTTACGGCCAGTGGACGCCGCCGGCAACGCGGTACGATTTTCTGGTCATCGTGTCGGCGCCGCTCGTTGCGATACCGATATTCATTCGTCTCGGGCTTTACCGGGCGGTCATCCGGTATCTGCCGGAACGCGCGCTGTGGACCATCGTGCAGGCGACAACCCTCGCCACGCTGTTCTGGGTCGCGCTCGTCTTCCTGTCCCAGATCACGCACCGCTTCGTCGTCCCGCGCTCGGTCCCCATCCTGTACTGGGCGCTGGCGACCATCGTCATCGGGGGCAGCCGGTTCCTTGCCAAAAAGCTGCTGTGGCCCGCCCAGACCAGCCGGCTGCAAAACAGGCCCATCGTGATCTACGGCGCCGGCGAGGCGGGGGCGCAGCTCGCGAACGCGCTGCGCCGCCAGGGCACCTACCGCATCGTCGCGTTTCTCGACGACAGCCGGACGCTGCAAGGGCGCGACGTCGCCGGCATCCGGGTCTTCCCGCCGTCTGCGATCCGGATGCTGGCCGAGCAGTATGGCGTCGACGAGGTCGTCCTTTCCATCGCGACCCTCTCCGCCGCGCGCCGACGCGAGATCGTCGCCTCGATCAGCGGCCAGGGCGTCAAGATCCGGACCGTGCCGGCGATGACCGACCTTCTGGACGGCCGCTATCTGGTGAGCCAGATCCGCGAGATCGACATCGACGAGCTGTTGGGACGTTCATCGGTGCCGCCCAACGCCGAGCTGCTCAGAGCCATGATCGAGGGAAAGAACATCATGGTGACAGGGGCCGGCGGCTCGATCGGATCCGAACTGTGCCGGCTGATCGTCAAGCTCGGCCCCAAAAGCCTGATCCTGTTCGACGCCAACGAATTCGCGCTCTACCAGATCGAGCGCGAGCTCGGCGGGGACAAGGACGCGCCGGTCATCCCGGTCCTCGGATCGATCGTCGACCGGCAGCGGGTCGAGCTGACGATGTCCAGCCATGCGCCGGACGTGGTTTTCCATGCCGCCGCCTACAAGCATGTGCCGCTGATCGAGGCCAATGCGCTGGAAGGCATCCGCAACAACGTGATGGGGACCAGGATCGTGGTCGACACCGCCTACGAGCAGGGCGTGCGGTCGTTCGTCCTCGTCTCGTCCGACAAGGCCGTCCGCCCCACCAACGTGATGGGCGCGACCAAGCGCTGGGCCGAGCTCATCGTGGCGCAGAAAGCGGCCGAGGCCGCCGCGGCCGGCACCGGCCAACGCTTCACGGCCGTGCGGTTCGGCAATGTCCTCGGATCCAACGGCTCGGTCGTCCCGCTGTTCAAGGAGCAGATCGCCACCGGCGGCCCGGTCACGCTGACGGACCCGGGCATGACCCGCTACTTCATGTCCATCCACGAGGCTTGCGAGCTCATCGTGCAGGCCGGCGCCCTCTCCGAGGGCGGGGACGTCTTCCTCCTCGACATGGGCGAGCCCGTGCTCATCAGCGAGCTGGCCGAGAACATGATCCAGCTTGCCGGGCTGACGGTGCGAAACGCCGACAACCCCGAGGGCGACATCGAGATCGTCGTCACCGGCAAGCGGCCCGGCGAAAAGCTGTTCGAGGAACTGTTCTACGACGACAAGGCGGTCGACATGACCGTACATCCGAAGATCCGCCGCTCGCCCGGCCAGAACCCGCCGTCCGTCGAGGGCCCGTATACCGAGCTGATGGGGTGGGTGAACGCCCATGACGAGAAGCAGGCGCGCCGGTGCCTGTTCGACCTGATCGAGGCGGAAAGCCCGCGAAACTGACGACTGCCTGCGTTTTCGCGCTTCCCGACCGGCGCCCTTAGAGAAGCCTCAGGAGATAGCGGCCGTAATCGCTTTTGCCGAATTTTTCGGCGAGCCGCTTCAACTGCGCGGCGTCGATGAAGCCTTGCCGGAAGGCGATCTCCTCCGGGCATGCGATCTTGAAGCCCTGCCGGCGTTCGAGCGTGGCGACGAACTCGGACGCATCGAGAAGGCTGTCGGGCGTGCCGGTATCGAGCCAGGCGTGCCCGCGGCCGAGCTCCTGCACCGAAAGCCTGCCGCGCTCCAGATAGACGCGGTTGACATCGGTGATTTCCAGCTCGCCCCTCGCGGACGGCTTCAGGTTGGCGGCGATCTCCACGACGTCCCTGTCGTAGAAATAGAGGCCGGTCACCGCCCAGTTCGATTTCGGCCGCAGGGGTTTCTCCTCGATGGAGATCGCCCGCTTGTCCTTGTCGAACTCGACCACGCCGTACCGTTCGGGATCGCTGACATGATAGGCGAACACCGTGGCGCCGTCATTCTTCACGATCGCGGACTTGAAGAGTTCGCGGACGCCGTGCCCGTAGAAGATGTTGTCGCCGAGGACGAGGCAGGACGGGCCGCCAGCCACGAAGTCGGCGCCGATGATGTAGGCCTGGGCGAGGCCGTCGGGTGACGGTTGCTCCGCATAGGTCAGCGAAATGCCCCATTGCGAGCCGTCGCCGAGCAGGGCCCGGAAGTTCGGCAAATCCTTCGGCGTCGATATGACCAGGATGTCGCGGATGCCGGAAAGCATGAGCGTCGACAGCGGATAGTAGATCATCGGCTTGTCGTAGACCGGGATCAGTTGCTTCGACATCACCAAGGTCATCGGATGCAGACGGGTGCCGCTTCCGCCCGCCAGAATGATACCCTTCATCGTTCTTTCCCGACCATCTTCAAAGATAAGCTCTGGTGTCGACCAGACGCTCGACGACGTGCTGCGTGGAGCCCTGCCAGCGCGGCAGCTCGACGCCATGCGCGACAAGCAGAGCCGTGTTGTCCAGCCTGGAATTGGCGGGGCGCCTTGCGGGCGTGGGGTAGTCCGCCGTCGAAATCCGGTTCACGGTCGCCGACGGGCCTCCCCTGGCGGCCGAAACGCGGAAGATCTCCTCCGCGAAATCCGCCCAGCTCGCGTCGCCCCGGCCGGTCATATGAAAGATGCCGCGCAGGCGCGGCGCCGGATCGTCCATCAGGTTGCGGGCGACCTCGAGGATGCCGTCGGCGATGTCCAGCGCCGATGTAGGATTGCCCAACTGATCGGCGACGACGTTGAGCGTATCCCGCGCCGCGGCGACGCGGAGCATGGTCCTGGCGAAGTTCCTGCCGAACGGGCTGTAGACCCAGGCCGTGCGCAGGATGACGACGTTCTCGCACCGTTCGAGCAGGTGCCGCTCGCCTTCCAGCTTGGTCCGCCCGTAGGCGCCCAGCGGCGCAACCGGATCGGTCTCGACATACGGCTCCGGCTTGGTGCCGTCGAAGACGTAGTCGGTCGACAGGTGAACGATCGGGATGCCGCGCGCGGCGGCGGCCTCGGCGAGGGCGCGCGGGCCGAGCGCGTTGACCTGCCGCGCCGCCGCCTCGTCGCTTTCGGCCTGATCCACGGCCGTGTAGGCGGCCGCCGAGACGATCAGGTCCGGCCGGATGTCGTCCACGGCCGGCCCGACGGTTTCCGGCCGCGCCAGATCCAGCACCGGGCGGCCGACCGCAACCAGATCCACGTCGTCATGGCCGGGCCGCCGGCACTGCTCCGCAAGGGACAGCGCGACCTGACCCTCCCGACCGGTGACGAGAAGCCGCGGCCTGCGCCTCATTCAGCCGCGTCCGTCTTGACGATGCCGAGCCGCTGTCCGCCATATCCCTTGCGCAGGGGCGCCCACCACCACTCGTTGTCGATGTACCAGCGCACCGTCTTTTCGATGCCGGTGTCGAAATTCTCCTGCGCTCTCCAGCCGAGCTCCGTTTCCAGCCTGGATGCGTCGATCGCGTAGCGGGCGTCGTGGCCGGGGCGATCGGTCACGTACTGGATCAGGGCCTCGTGCGGCTTGCCGGCCGGGCGCAGGCCGTCCATCAGCATGCAGATGCGCCTGACGACGTCGATGTTGCGCCGCTCGTTGCGGCCGCCGACATTATAGGTTTCGCCGATGCGCCCGCGCTCGGCGATGATGTCGAGCGCGCGGACATGGTCCTCGACATAGAGCCAGTCGCGAATGTTGGCGCCGGTGCCGTAGACCGGCAGCGGCTGGCCGTGCAGCGCGTTGAGGATGACCAGCGGGATGAGCTTTTCCGGGAAATGGTAGGGGCCGTAATTGTTGGAGCAGTTGGAAACGACCACGGGCATCCCGTAGGTGCGCGCCCACGCCTTCGCCAGATGATCGGAGGCCGCCTTCGATGCCGAATAGGGCGAGCTCGGGTCGTACGGCGTCGTTTCGGTGAAGAGCCCCTTTTCGCCCAGGGATCCGTACACCTCGTCCGTCGAGACATGCAGGAAGCGGAAACGGTCTTTCGCCTCTCCGGCAAGCCTTTGCCAGTAGGCGCGCGCGCATTCCAGCATCGTGAAGGTGCCGAGCACGTTCGTCTCGATGAAGTCCTTGGCACCGGTGATCGACCGGTCGACGTGGCTTTCCGCCGCCAGATGCATGACGCGGTCGGGCCTGAAGCTCTCGAACGCCTCGCCGACCGCCCTGCCGTCGGCGACGTCGGCCTTCAGGAAACGATAATGGTTGCTGCCCTCGACCGAGGCCAGCGAGGTCAGCGTTCCGGCATAAGTCAGCTTGTCGATGTTGAGGACGTCGTAGCCCTTGTCCAGCACGAGATGGCGCACGAGAGCGGAGCCGATGAAGCCGGCGCCGCCGGTGACGATAACGCGCATGCGAACCTCTTATTCACCGAACACGAACGATGCGGGCAGATCCGCCAGTGCCGGCTGACGCTTGTCCTTGTCCGACAATATCGCATTTTCGCCGGGCACCGGCCAGTCGATGCCGATGGCCGGGTCGTTCCACAACAGGCCGCGATCATGCTCCGGGCTGTAATAGTCCGTCACCTTGTAGCTTATGATCGTGGCCGCAACGAGGGTGCAGAAGCCATGCGCGAAACCGGCGGGAACCCAGAGCTGCTCGCCGTTCCCGGCCGTCAGCTCGGCCGACACGTAGCGGCCGTAGGTCGGCGATCCCCGGCGAATGTCGACCGCGACGTCCAGAAGCGCGCCGGCCGTGCACGAAACGAGCTTGCCCTGCGCCTTCGGCGGCAACTGGAAATGCAGGCCGCGCACGGTCCCCGCCTCGGCGGAGAATGAACGGTTGTCCTGAACGAAACGAACCGGGCCTGCTTCTTCCTGGAAGAGATCTTCCCTGAACGTTTCCATGAAGTAGCCGCGGCTGTCGCCGAATTTCTTCGGCGTTATCACCATGACCTCGGGGATGGCGAGCCTGGTAAACGTCATGAAATGCCTTCGAATGAATTCCGGCAGGCCGCCGGGGCAGCGGCGTGTTTAGGGTCGGCCCCGCGCCTTGTAAAGGCGGCAGGGGGCGGGGGGGGGCAGCCGGCGGGCGCGCCCGTCAGATGGTGACGCCGCCATCCACCAGCACGGCCTGCCCGGTGACGAACCGGCTTTCGTCGGAGAGCAGGAACACCACCATCGGCGTGATATCGTCCACGCTCGCAAGGCGGCCGAGCGGCTGGCGCGCGATGAAGTCCTTCTCGGCCTGAACCGGGTCCGCCGCCGAGGCGATGCGCCCGCGCAGCGACGGCGTGTCGACGGTTCCCGGGCACAGCGCGTTGCAGCGCAGGCCGCGCTTCACGTAATCGGCCGCCACGCCCTTGGTCAGGCCGATGACCGCCGCCTTGGTCGCGCCGTAGAGCGCGCGGTTGGGAAAACCCTTCACCGACGACGCCATCGACGCCATGTTGAGGATCGAGGTCGCGCCGGTCTCGGCCGCGCGCTCCAGCATGCCGGGCAGGAACGCCTGGATCATCCGGATCATCGAGGCGACATTCAGGTCGAGCGAGAACGCCAGCTCATCCTCGGAAATCTCCATCACAGTGCCGTGGTGGACGAAGCCGGCGCAGTTGAAGAGCCCGTCGAGCCGCCCCGTCCGCGCCGCGAAGGCTTGCACGGCCGCGCGGTCGCGCACGTCGAGGATTTCGGTCCTGATCGCCGGGTTCTCCGCCGCCAGCGCGGCCAGCCCGCTTTCGCTGATGTCGACGGCCACCACCTCGGCGCCCTCCGCCGCGCAGGCCAGCGCGCTCGCCCGGCCAATGCCGGCCGCCGCCGCCGACACGACGATCCGCTTGTCCTTCAGACGCATGCCCATAGCTCCTCCAGTGCGCTCAACCGCTCACCCGTCGAAGCTGTATTCCGATGCGGTCATGTCAGGCAACAGGCGTGTGCGGCTCTATCGCGGCCGGCCGACGAGTTGCACCGGGTTGACGAAGCGCAGCGCGATCATCAGCCACAGCAGCGTCGTCGCCATGTAGATAATCGACATGGCGTCGATCGACTGGCTGGCGCGCACGCCGGGCGCATAGACCGCGTAGTAGAGCGCCACCACCAGCGTCTGGCTGCTCGGCCCGGCGGTGAAGAAGGTCAGCTCGAACATCGCCACGGTGCGCACCAGCACCAGCAGCAGCGCCGCGAGGATGCCCGGCGCCAGCAGCGGCACCAGCACGCGCACGAAAAGCTGGCCGGTGTTGGCGCCGAACAGCCGCGCCGCCTGCTCGATGCGCGGGTCGATCTGCTCGATGAACGGGATCATCACCAGCACCACGAAGGGCACGGTCGGCACGAGGTTGGCGAGGATGACGCCCCAGATGTTGCCGGCGAGCCGCGCCTCGTAGAGCACGGTGGCCAGCGGAATGCCGTAGGTGATCGGCGGCACCATCAGCGGCAGCAGGAGCAGCAGGAGCACGAAGCGCTTGCCGGGAAAGTCGCGCCGCGCCAGCGCGTAAGCCGCCGGCACCCCGATCAGGCCCGAGATGGCCACCACCGCGCCGACCACCAGCACCGTCACCACCAGCACCTGGTCGAGCTGGAACTCGCGCCAGGCCGAGGCGTACCATCTGGTGGTGAAGCCGGGCGGCAGCCAGGTGCCGAACCACTGGGTGGCGAAGCTGTTGACCAGCACCGCCAGGATCATCAGCAGAAAATTGGCGACGAACAGGCCCATCAGCGTCCACAGCACGATGCTCCAGAGCAGCTCCGACGGGGTCCTGGCGCCGATCATCCTCTCGCCGAACATGGTCAGCCTTTCCCCGATCCGGTGGCGCCGCGGTAGAACAGCTCGCGGCTGCCGAGCACGACGGCGACGATGACAAGCTGCACCGCGCCCATGATCATGGCGATGGTGGAGGCCATGGAAGCGTCGTACTGCTCGTAGGCCGCCTGATAGGCGGCGATGGAGATGACGCGGGTCGCGCCCGCCGGCTCGCCCAGCAGCACGGCCGCCGGAAAGACCGAGAACATCTGCACGAAGGACATGCAGAAATTCACCGCCAGCGCCGGCAGCAGCAGCGGCAGCAATATGTGGCGGAAGCGGGCGCGCGGGCCGGCGCCGAGCGTCGAGGCCGCCCGCTCCAGCGAAGGGTCGAGCCCGCTGAGGAAGGACAGCGTCAGCAGGAAGACGAAGGGAAAGCCCGCCACCACCAGCGAGATCAGCACGCCGGTATAGTTGTTGGTCAGCCGGATCGGCGTCCCGCTGATGCCGAGCGCCATGATGACGCCGTTCAGCCAGCCCTGCGGCCCCATATAGTTGAGCATGCCCTGCGCGATCAGCACGGGCCCAAGCGTGATCGGCACGACGAGAATGGCGGTCAGCAGGCGCTGGCGGCCGAAGCGGCGCACCAGCAGCGCGATCGGCACCGACATGACGACATTGATCACCGTCGCCGGCAGTGCCAGCCGCATCGTCGTCCAGATCGTGTCGTAGAGGAACGGCTCGGAGAAGAAACGCTTGTAGTTGGCGAGCATCTCGCCCGAGCGCGGCCGCAGCGACAGCACCAGCCCGTGCAGGAACGGGTAGATGAACAGCAGCAGCATGCAGGCGATGGCCGGGACGACCAGCAGCGTCACCCCGTCGATCTGGTGGTTGGCCAGCCGGCGAGACAGGCGCTGGCGGCCGGTCAGCCCGTCGCCGCCGCTCATGGCCGCACGCCCTCGGCATAGACCAGCATACGATCGGGGCGGCAGTCGAGCCGCGCCGCTTCGCCCGGCTCCAGCCGGCGCGGCGCGGTGAAATAGAGCACGGTGCCGTCGGCCGTCACGCCCGAGCAATAGAAATCGTGGCCGCGATATTCGGATGTCTCGGCGGTGACGGCGAGCGGGCCGTCCGGCGCGACGACCAGATCGTCGGGCCTGATGGCGACCGTCGCCGTCGCGCCCGCCTGCACGGGCTCGACCGCCCTGCCCGCCAGCCCGGTGCCCGCCACGGAGAGCCTGACGCCGCCGGCGCCCGCCTCGAGGACATGGCCGGAAAGGATGTTGCGGTAGCCCATGAAGTCGGCGACGTCGGCATGCAGCGGGCGGGCGAACAGCGCTTCCGGCGTCCCGACCTGCCGGACCACGCCGTCGCGCATCACCACGATGCGGTCCGCCAGCGACAGCGCCTCCTCCTGGTCGTGGGTGACGTAGATGGTCGTCGCCCCGATCAGGTTGTGGATGCGGCGGATCTCGGAGCGCATCTCCAGCCGCAGCTTGGCGTCGAGGTTGGACAGCGGCTCGTCCATCAGCACCAGCCGCGGCTCGACGACGATGGCGCGGGCGATGGCGACGCGCTGCTGCTGGCCGCCCGACAACTGGCCGGGCAGCTTTGCCGCCTGGTCGCGCAGCCGCACGATGTCGAGCGCGCGCTCCACCCGCGTGTCGATCTCGGCCTTCGGGCGCTTCTGCATGGCCAGCCCGAACGCCACATTCTGGCGCACGCTCATATGCGGAAACAGCGCGTAGTTCTGGAACACCATGCCGAAACCGCGATCCTCGGGCCGCAGCGTGTCGATGCGCTGGTCGTCGAGCCAGATGCTGCCGCCGGTCAGCGGCAGCAGCCCGGCGAGGCAGTTGAGCGCGGTCGACTTGCCGCAGCCCGACGGCCCCAGCAAGGCGATGAACTCGCCCCGCCTCACGGCAAGGTTGACGCCCCGCAGCGCACGCATGGCGCCGAAGTCGCGCTGGATGTCCTCAAGCCGAAGCTGCTCGAACATGCGTGCCACGGTCTGTCGTTCCTCCGGTGGTTCGTCGGGCGCGTTCGGCAGCGCGTGCCATCAGGACGGCAAAGGGGCTCCCGCCCGAAGGCGGGAGCCCTCCCGCCGCTATTTGCGCACCTTGTTGGAGCCGACCAGCTCGTCCCAGCGTGCGAAGGCGCGGATGAGGCGTTCCGGCGCCAGCGGCAGCTCGCGCGGGTTGTTGGCGATCATGCCGGCATATTCGGGCCGGCCGAACTCGGCGAGGATGGCCTGGCTGTCGGCCGGCGCCATGGAGAGCGGCACGTCCTTGATCGCCGGCCCCGGATAGAAATAGCCGGAATCGTAGGTCATGGCCTGCGCCTCGGGCGACAGCAGGTAGAGCAGCATGTCGACCATCACCGCCAGCTTCCCTTCCGGGATGCCGCGCGGGATGCACAGGTAGTGTGCATCCATCACCCAGTGGAAGCCGTTAAGGAAGAACACGCCCACTTCCTTCGGCATGACGCCGAGCGCGCGGGTGTTGATGTCCCAGCCCGCCTGCGAGGGGATCATGTCGCGCGAGCCCTCGCCCAACTCCTTGAACACGGGCCCGGTGGCGGACGGGTAGTAGTCGACGTACTTGCCGAACTCCTGGAGATACGCCCAGGTCTTCTCCCAGCCGTTCTCGGGATCCTGCGGGTCCTTGTCGCCCAGCAGGTAGGGCAGGCCCATCATGAAGATGCGGCCGGGGCCGGAATTGGCGGGGCGCGCATACATGAAGCGGCCGGGATTGGCGGCCGCCCAGGCCAGCAGCTCCTCCGCGGTCTTCGGCACCTGCGCCACCCTGTCCGGCCTGTAGTTGATGACCGGGCCGGCGTCGCAGAAGGTGACGCAGACGCCCTGCCCGTTGGCCTGCTGCTGCATCGCCCGGGCGCCGTCGAGATAGATGTCGTCGAGCTTGGGCAGCGTCGCCGCGAAATCGTTGGCGATCGGCACCCACATGTCCATCGCCGCGCCCGCCGCGATGGCGTCGATGCCCGTCAGCACGCCGTCGATGTCGAGCCGGTTGGCGTCCTGCTGCGCCTTGATCTTGCCCGGCAGCTCCGGCGACGGCGCCTTGGAGAAGTTGACGCGCGAGACGAGGTTCGGATGCGCGTCGCGATAGGTCTCGATGGCCCGCTGCGTGAGCTGGAGATTGCCGGCGACGTCGACGATGTTCAGGTCCACGGGCGAGCTCGGCAGCTTCAGCCCCTGCGCCATCGCCCGCAGATCCACGAGCAGCGACGCACCCAGGCCGGCCACGAGGGTCCGGCGCGTCAAAGTGAAAGTCATGCGTTCCTCCCTTTGAGACATGCGCGATGCGCAGCCTGACAGCGGTCGTCGCCGCTGCGTACCATACTAATGCATCAGTTTGAAGCTAACGCAAGGGCTTTTACGCTCCGCCGGCCTTGAAGTAGCCGGGATTCGCGGCGGCGATCTCGTCCATGGCGGCCAGCGTGCCGGAAAGATGCCGGCGCACCACCGCGGCCGCCCCTTCCGGGTCGCCGCGGGCGACGGCCGCGACCAGCGATTCGTGGTCGTTGAAGATGGCGTCGAGCTTGCCCTCGATCGGCAGGTTCAGGAGGCGCAGCCGGTCGATATGGCCGCTCTCCCGCCGCACCAGATCCCACAGCGACGCCACCTTCGCCGCCTCGTAGAAAATGCGGTGGAACAGCCGGTCGGCATGGATGAAATTAGGATATTCGGCCGGATCGCGATAGCGCCGCTGCTCCTCGATTGCGGCGTTAAGCATCTGTATCAATTCATCATTCGATTCAGATGCGACGACCCGCGCCGCCTCGATCTCGATCGAGCGGCGCAGGAAATGCGCCTGCCTCGCGGCCGCCATGTCGATGCGCGAGACGAGCGTGGAGCTCTGCGGGTAGATCTCCACCAGCCCCTCCCGCTCCAGATGCTGGAGTGCGTCGCGCACCGGGGTCTGGCTGACCCCGAACTCGTCCTGCAAGGCCAGCCGCGACAGCACCGAACTCGGCTTGAGTTCGAGCGAGAGGATGCGCCGGCGCAATATGTCGGCGATCTGCGGCGCGGCCTGGCGGTCGCGTTCAAGGGGCGTACGATGCAACAGGTTCATGGAACGCATGACACCACAAAAGCCGGCTTGCCACAATGAGGCATTAATGTATTAGCATAGTAGTGACGGAGGTGGCGATGGCGAAAGAGGCTGGTCGTTTGCGCAGCGCGCGGTGGTTCGTCCCCGACGATCTGCGCTCGTCGGGGCATCGCTCGCGCATGATGCAGATGGGCTACGCGCCCGAGGACTGGGCCGGCCGGCCGGTCATCGCCATCCTCAACACATGGTCGGACGCCAATCCCTGCCACGCGCATTTCCGCCACCGCGCCGAGGACGTGAAGCGCGGCATCCTGCAAGCCGGCGGCTTCCCGCTCGAACTTCCGGCGATGTCGCTGTCGGAGAGCCAGGTGAAGCCGACCACCATGCTCTACCGCAACCTGCTCGCCATCGAGGCGGAGGAGCTGCTGCGCTCGCACCCCGTCGACGGCGCGGTGCTGATGGGCGGCTGCGACAAGACCACGCCGGGACTGGTCATGGGCGCGCTCAGCGCCGGCCTGCCGATGATCTTCCTGCCGGCCGGGCCGATGCTGCGCGGCAATTATCGCGGCGAGGCGCTGGGCAGCGGCTCGGACGCCTGGAAATACTGGGACGAGCGGCGCGCCGGCAGGCTCGGCGAGGAAGCGTGGGGCGGCGTCGAGCGCGGCATCGCCCGCTCCTACGGCCACTGCATGACCATGGGCACCGCCTCGACCATGACCGCCATAGCCGAGGCGCTGGGGCTCACCTTGCCGGGGGCGAGCTCCGTGCCGGCCGCCGATTCGGAGCATATCCGCATGTCGGCCGCGGTCGGTCGCCGGATCGTCGCGATGGTGTGGGAAGAGTTGACGCCCGAGCGCATCGTCACCCCCGCCGCCGTGCGCAACGCGGCCGTGGTGGCGATGGCGACCGGCTGCTCGACCAACGCCGTCATCCACCTGCTCGCCATGGCCGGGCGCGCCGGCGTGCCGTTCTCGCTCGACGACCTCGACGCCATCGGCCGCGTCACGCCCGTGCTCGCCAATGTGCGGCCGAGCGGCAAGACCTATCTCATGGAGGATTTCTACTATGCCGGCGGCCTGCGCGCGCTGATGGCCGGGCTCGGCGACCGGCTCGACCGCTCGGCGCTGACGGTGAGCGGCCTGCCGCTGGGCGAGACGCTGGAGGGGGCGGAGACCATAGACGCCGACGTGATCCGGCCGCTCGACAATCCGGTGTACCACGAAGGGGCACTGGCCGTGCTGAAGGGCAACATCGCGCCCGACGGCTGCGTCATCAAACCCGCCGCGTGCGCGCCGCACCTTCTGGTGCATGAGGGCCGGGCCGTCGTTTTCGACAGCTATCCCGAGCTCAAGGCCGGCACCGAGGACCTCGATTTCGACTGGTCTCCAGGCGACGTCCTCGTGCTGCGCAATGCCGGCCCGCAGGGCGGACCCGGCATGCCGGAATGGGGCATGCTGCCGATCCCGGCGAAGCTGGTGCGGCAGGGCGTGCGCGACATGGTGCGCATCTCCGACGCGCGCATGAGCGGCACCAGCTACGGCGCCTGCATCCTGCATGTCGCGCCCGAGGCGCATATAGGCGGGCCGCTGGCGGCGGTGCGCACGGGCGACCGCATCCGCGTCGACGTGCCGGCCCGCTCCATCGACCTGCTGGTTGCCGAAGGCGAGATCGAGGCCCGGCTCGCGGCGCTGCCGCCGCGAAAACCCTATTACGGGCGCGGCTATGGCTGGCTGTTCGCGCGCCACATCAAGCAGGCCGACAAGGGCTGCGACTTCGACTTCCTCGAAACCGGCTTCGGCCCCGCCGTGCCCGAGCCCGACATTTTCTGAACCTACTTCCGAAAGGACGCCGACCTTGGACGCGACCACACGCGACAGGCTGATGAAGGTCTCGACCGCGACGCTCACCACGGCGCTGTTCAAGCGGGGCCTGCGCAACCAGTTCCTCCAGAACGTCGCGCCGGTGGCGCCCAAGGGGCGCAACATGGTCGGCCCGGCCTTCACGCTTCGCTACATCCCCGCCCGCGAGGACCTGAACGGGCTCGACGTCTTCGTCGACCCGGCCCACCCGCAGCGCGTCGCCGTCGAGACCTGCCCGCCCGGCCATGTGCTGGTCATGGACAGCCGCAAGGACGCGCGCGCAGCTTCCGCCGGCGGTATCCTCGTCACGCGGCTGATGGTGCGCGGCGCGGCCGGCGTGGTCACCGACGGCGGGTTCCGCGATTCGCCCGACATCGCCGCCCTGCCCTTCCACGCCTACCATGAGCGGCCGACCGCGCCGACCAACCTGATTCGCCATCAGGCCATCGCCATGAACGAGCCGATCGGCTGCGGCGACGTGCCGGTGTTTCCCGGCGACATCGTGGTGGGCGACGACGAGGGTGTGGTGATCGTCCCCGCCGCCATGGCCGCCGACATCGCGCAGGAGGCGACGGAGATGACCGCGTTCGAGGATTTCGTCACCGAGGAGGTGAAAAGCGGGCGCAGCATCGTCGGGCTCTATCCGCCGACCGACCCCGCCACGCGGCCGCGCTTCGAGGCGTGGCGCAGGACGCATGGCCGCTGATCGTGGGCCGCTGATCGTGGGCGCTGACCCAGATACCGGCGCGACGCTGGCGCTGCGGCCGCTCGGCCCCGCCGTCGCGATGCTCGGCGAAAGCCCTTTCTGGTCGCCGGACGAGAACTGCGTGTGGTGGGTCGACGTCACCGGCCGCCAGATCCTGCGCACCGACGCCGCCACCGGCGAGACGATGCGCTGGCCGACGCCGCAGGAGATCGGCTTCGTCGCGCGCGCCGGCGGCCGGCTCGTCGCCGGCATGGAGCGCGGCCTCTACGGCTTCAACCCCGCCTCCGGCAGCTTCGACCTCATAGCCGGCACGGAGCTTGCGCCCGGCATGCGCTTCAACGACGCCTGCGTCGACGCCGCCGGGCGCCTGTGGGCCGGCACCATGCGCGTCGCCAACGACCGCGCCGACGGCGCGATCCACATTCTCGCGGACGACTGGCGCATGCATCGCGTCGCCGAGGGCTTGCGCACGCCGAACGGGCTCGCCTTCGACGCTTCGCGCGGGCGCCTCTATTTTTCGGATTCGCACCCCACCGTGCGGCGTGTCTGGTGTGCCGGCTACGACACGGCGCAGCAAGCGCCGGGGCCTCGCACCGCCTTCATGGAATTCGGCGACGGCGACGGTCGTCCCGACGGCGCGGCGCTGGACGATGAGGGCAACTACTGGATCGCCTGCCTCGAAGGCGCGGCGATCAGGATCGCCTCGCCCGAAGCGGACCGGCAGGCGCGCCTTAGCCTCGACCGGCCGCATACCATCACCAAGATCGCGTTCGGGCCGCAGGGCACGCTGTTCGTCACCGCCAAAGGCACGCCCGAATCGCGCGCGGCGCTGATGCAGGGAACCATCGCCGACCTGCGGATCTTATCCGCCGCGCCCGCCGGCCAATTCGCCGCGACAGTGTGAATTGCGGCACACGATCGCGTTGGTTGCGCGATTGGCCTGTAGCAATCTGTTTGACGACTGCTATCTAGGTCGGAAAATACCCGCAGATTCCGGATCGTCGCCGCCCGATGGAGCAAAGCAGTTTCCTCCTCGTCATCGTCGCCCTGCCCTTCATCGGGTCGCTGGCGGCGCTGCTGCTCTCGCCGACGGCGCGCAACGCCGAAGCCTGGATGGCGGCCACCTTCACCGCCTGCGCGCTCATCACCGCCATCTTTTTGTTCCCGTCGGTCGAGCATGGCGGCGTGCTGCGCCGCACGGTCGAATGGGTGCCCGCGCTCGGCCTGTCGATCGCGCTGCGCATGGACGGCTTCGCCTGGCTGTTCACCATCCTCATCCTCGGCATCGGCCTGCTCGTCATCGTCTATGCGCGCTACTACATGTCGCCCAAGGAGCCGGTGTCGCGGCTCTACGGGCTGCTGCTCGCCTTCATGGGCGCCATGCAGGGGCTGGTGCTGTCGGGCAACCTCGTGCTGCTGGCGATCTTCTGGGAGCTGACCAGCATCTTCTCCTTCCTGCTGATCGGCTACTGGCACCACAGCCAGGCGGCCCGCGACGGCGCGCGCATGGCGCTGACCATCACCGGCACCGGCGGCCTGTGCCTGCTGCTCGGCATGATCCTGCTCGGCCAGATGGCCGGCAGCTACGACCTCGACGTGGTGCTGGCCTCGGGCGAGGCGATCCGCAACCACGCGCTCTACGTTCCGACGCTGATCCTCATCCTCGCCGGCGCGCTGACCAAGAGCGCGCAGTTCCCGTTCCATTTCTGGCTGCCCAACGCGATGGCGGCGCCGACGCCCGTCTCGGCCTATCTCCATTCGGCGACGATGGTGAAGGCCGGCGTGTTCCTGCTCACGCGCTTCTGGCCGGTGCTGTCGGGCACGCCCGAATGGTTCACCATCGTCGGGCTCGCGGGGCTGACGACGCTGCTGCTCGGTGCCTATTTCGCCATCTTCCAGCAGGATCTGAAGGGGCTGCTCGCCTATTCGACCATCAGCCATCTCGGGCTGATCACGGCGCTCCTGTCCTTCGGCAGCCCGCTCTCGGCGGTGGCCGCCATCTTCCACATGCTCAACCACGCCACCTTCAAGGCGTCGCTGTTCATGGCCGCCGGCATCATCGACCACGAGACCGGCACGCGCGACATGCGCAAGCTCAGCGGCCTGTTCGGCGCGCTGCCCTACACCGCCACGCTGGCGATGGTGGCGAGCGCGGCTATGGCCGGCGTGCCGCTGCTCAACGGCTTCCTGTCCAAGGAGATGTTCTTCGCCG
>CAZVTK010000037.1:0-34086 GCA_964629765.1 uncultured Mesorhizobium sp. | reverse complement strand
TTGTAGGCTTCGCCGGAGACGGGGTCGAGGATGTCGCACATGACGACCATGGTCGACTGCGCGAAGAACGGGTCCATATGGACCGTGTCCGGGTCGGGCATCAGCACCATGTCGGACTCGTTGATCGCCTTCCAGCCGCCGATGGACGACCCGTCGAACATGACGCCGTCGGCGAACATGTCCTCGTCCACCTCGGCGATATCCATCGTCACATGCTGCATCTTGCCCTTGGGGTCGGTGAAGCGCAGGTCAACGAATTTCACCTCGTTGTCCTTGATCTGCTTCATGATGTCCTTGGCGGTCGTCATGCGTTCCATCCCTCGCGGTTGAGTTTTCTGTCAGTGTCGGCTTCGTCAGATCGCGTCCAGGCCGGTCTCGCCGGTGCGGATGCGCACGACTTCCTCGATATTGGAGACGAAGATCTTGCCGTCGCCGATGCGCCCGGTCTGGGCGGCCTTGCGGATGGCGTCCACCGCGGCCTCGACCGCGTCGTCGCCCAGCACCACCTCGATCTTCACCTTCGGCAGGAAGTCGACCACATATTCGGCGCCGCGATAGAGCTCGGTATGGCCTTTCTGCCGCCCGAAACCCTTTGCCTCGGTCACGGTGATCCCCTGGAGGCCGACCTCCTGGAGCGCCTCCTTCACCTCGTCCAGCTTGAACGGCTTGATGATGGCCTCGATCTTCTTCATGCCGGGTCGCCTCCGAAATCCCTGCTGTTCGGCGCGGGCCCGATTGCCCGGCGCCCCGATTTGTCCGGCGCAATGCACGAAGCATGCCAGTCGCCCGGCCGCCGGAGCTCCATTGGTAGATCGGCCGCAGCCCCTTCGGCAATGCTCCCTTGGTGCCCCGAATGCGGGAATCCGCGGCAATAGCGACTTTGCCGCGCCTCGCCCCCGATCCGCGCGCCGCTTGCCATGCCTCTGTTTTGTGCATGTTGCCCAAACAACAGGCGCGCAACCGCGATTGCCCTTTGCGCGCCCTCTGGCATAACGGTTGCCATGCGCCACGAACTGCTCACGCCTGCGCAAATGGGCGACGTCGACCGCCGCGCGGTTCGCGCCGGACCGTTCGACGGTCCGGCGCTGATGGAGAATGCGGGCCGGGCGATCTATCGCGAGATCCTCGCCGCCTTTCCCGAAAGCGTGCACTGTGCCGTGCTGTGCGGTCCCGGCAACAATGGCGGCGACGGCTATGTCGTCGCCCGTCTGCTGGCGCAGACCGGCCTGTCCGTTTCGGTCTTCGCGGAGGGCGCGCCGCGCCCCGGCACAGACGCGGCGGTGGCGGCACAGCGGTGTCCTCTTGCCGTCCGCCCGCTGGCCGAATTCGCGCCGCGTCCCGGCTGGCTCGCGGTCGACGCGCTCTACGGCGCCGGTTTTTCGCGCACGCTTTCGGCCAATGCGCGCCGCGCGGCGCGCCTGTGCGTGGAAGCCGGCGTCCCCGTGGTGGCGGTGGACGTGCCGAGCGGCCTCGACGGCGCGAGCGGCAGGCTCGACGCCGGCGCCTTCCGGGCCGACCTGACCGTGACCTTCGTGCGCAAGAAGCCGGGACATCTGCTGGAGCCGGGCCGCGCGGCATGCGGCAGGCTGGTGGTTGCCGATATCGGCATAGCCGACGCCGTCATCGCCGGGGCGAACGCGACCGCGTTCGAGAACGCCCCCGCTTTGTGGCGGACGGCGCTGCCGCGCCCGCAGCGCGACACCCACAAATACGGCCGCGGACACTGCGCCGTCTTTTCGGGCGGTCCGGCGGCGACCGGCGCGGCGCGGCTCGCCGCCTTGGCCGCCGCACGCGCTGGGGCCGGCGCGGTCACCATTCTGGCCGGCAAGGAGGCGGTCGCCGCCAACGCTGCGCATCTGACCGCGATCATGGTGCGCGAGGCGGCCGGCATGGACGATGTGCTCGGCTTCCTCGGCGACCGTAAGGTCGCGTCCCTCGTCTTCGGCCCCGGGCTGGGGCGCCGGCCCAAGGTGGCGGACTTCCTGCTGGAGTTGCTGGAGCGCATGCCGGCCCCGGTGGCGGCGGTCGTGGACGCCGACGGCATCTCGACGCTGGAGGGACGGGCCGGCGACCTTGCCCGCGCCGCCGCCGCCGCGCCCCGGCCGCTGGTGCTCACCCCCCATGACGGCGAGTTCGCCCGGCTGTTCCCGCACCTTGCCGCCGATACGGTGCTGTCCAAGCTGGAGCGCGCGCGCCGCGCGGCGGCAAGCGTGAACGCCGTGGTAGTCCTGAAAGGGCCGGACACGGTGATCGCCGCGCCGGACGGCCGCGCGGCGATCAACGCCAACGGCGCGCCATGGCTGGCGACGGCCGGCTCGGGCGACGTGCTCGCGGGCTTGACGGCCAGCCTGCTGGCGCAGGGCATGCCCACATGGGAGGCCGCCTGCGCCGCCGTCTGGATCCACGCCGAAGCCGGTTCGCGCGCCGGGGCGGGGCTCACCGCCGACGATTTGCCGGCGGCACTGGTGCCCGTGCTGCAAGGTCTTCTATGATGGCGCGCGTCACGCCCGGAGGCTTCATGGCGTCCAGACTGCTGATCCTGCTGCTCGCGGCCCTCTTCCTCCGCGTCATGCCGGTCGTCGGGCCGGCCGCAGCGCAGGAGCCCGTCACTATGCCTGTAACGATGGTCGACGAGCCGCTGGTGATGCAGCGCCTTGCTGACAGGGGTTACGCATTCGGCGCGGTCTTTGGCGCGGCGCGGACGCGCGACCTTGCCAGCCTCTATGCGCAGGCGCCGACATACCGCGCCGTGGTCGATACCGTGGAGGCCGATCTCGTCGCCATCCGCGCCGACATCGCCAAGGCCGGGCGCACGCTGCACGAATTCACCGCCAACGAGACCGGCCGCGTCATGGACATACGCTGGCTGAAGGCGCCCGAGGCGGAATTGCGGCTCGTCGGCGTCGTCAACCGGCTCGACCGGCGCGATTTCCACGACCTGCGCGGCGAGCATGGCTGCGGCGAGGTGCGGCTGGTCTACCGGCTGGCCTACGCCTTTCGCAAGGACGGCAAGGGCAAGGTGCTGTCCTCGCGCATGCCGTTCAATTTCAACGCCGTCTACGACATGCTGCCCGACGCGAACGGCGGATGCGCCGGGGCCGCCGCGCGCTGGCAGCCAGGGCAGGGCGGCCGGGCCGGCGCCGACTGGCTGGCGGCGGGGCCGCTCGACCCTTCGGAGCTGAAATTCCGCCAGCTCGAGCTGAACGCGCAGGTCGTGCGCTTCCCCTCCGGGCAGGAGCCGGAATTCGGCGGGCAGGCCGTTTATCTGATGCGCATCTTCGGCATCGACGGCGAGGCGGCCACCGCCCTGCCGCTGGAGAACACGCCCGACCTTGTCCGGCTGAAGGAGGATGCGACGCTCAGGGCCGCGCTCGCTTCCTATGTGCGGGCCAATGCCGGGGCGGTCGACGGCGGCGTCTACATGCTGCCCGAGGCGTTCCTCGCCACGAAAGTCGTGTCCTTCTCGACCTTCGGCGCGGCGCGCAAGGCCAACCATCCCTTCGCCGACCTGTTCGAGGCAGGCGATTTCGACGGCATCGACTTTTCCGGCGGGCGGCTCGTGCGCTCCGCCGACGGGCTGATCGCGCGGCTCGACAACGGCACCTGCCAGGGCTGCCACCAGTCCAGCGGCACGGCCGGCTTCCATCTGCTTGGCCTCGACGACGAGCGCACCTCGCCGCTCAACCGCATCGAGGTCGGCATCTCGCCGCATCTCCACGCCGAGCTGCCGCGCCGGGCGGCTTACGTGGAAGCCGTGGCGGGCGGGCGCGAGCCGGACCGTTTTCGCCCGCTGTCCTTCGCGCCGCCGGCCCTATGGAACGAAAGCGGGCACGAGTACGAGGCGGCCGACCCCACGATGGCCTGCATCGCGCCGGAGGATGCCGGCAAGCTCGCCGGCGGCTGGGCCTGCGGCGGCGGCACGGTCTGCACGCCGCTCGCCGCTTCCGACGGCGCGACGCTGACCATGGCCCAGTGCCTGATGCCGCCGCAGAGCGCCGCGATGTTCTCCGGCCATCCGTGCCTTGCCGGCGAGGTGACGGCGAGCGACGGCATGCCGTTCCGCGACCGCTACGCGCTGACGCAGTTCGCCGCGCCCGCGGCCAAGGCGTCGGCGCGCGACTACACCTGCCGGCCGCCGAAGATCGGCGTGCCGGGCGGTCTGGCCTATCGCCAGTGCGACGAGAAGGACCGCGCCTTCAGCGCCTTCGGCAAGGGCGGCGAGCTTCCCGACGAGATATGCGGGCTGACCGGCGGCAAGAAATTCGATTTGTGCGTGGCGACCGGCAATTTCGACGGCTGCCTCGCCGGCGCCGTCCAGCGCGGCAACCGCTCCGCCTGCTCGGCCGACCGCTTCTGCCGCGAGGATTATATCTGCCAGGCATTCCCGCCCGACACGCCGAACGTGTCGAAGGTGAAGGGCGTCGGTTTCTGCTCGCCGACCTATTTCCTGTTCCAGATGCGCATCGACAATCACGCAACGCCCTGGCCGGCGCGCGGCAGGGTGGAGAGCTACCGCTCGGTCGAGGTCGACGGCGACCCTGACGCGGAATGGTAGGTCAGTCCACCAGCGCCTGAAGCGCCATCGCGCCCTGCGGAGCGCGCACCTTGCCCTCGTGGATGATGTAGAGGAACACGTCGCGCGGCTTCTTCTCAATTTTGGCGGCCGCGTCGGCGACCGGCAGGTCGTCGGGCTGCCCGCCGCTCGCCCAGGTCTTCGCGCGCGCCGCCCAGCCGTCCAGCTCGGCAGGTTCATAGGCGGTGGGGACGGCGTCCTCGCCCCGCTGGAGGCGGGCATAGACGAAATCGGCGGTGACGTCGGCGACCTCGGGATAGTCGTGGTGATGGGCGTAGCAGATCGCCGCGCCGTAGCGGCGTGCCAGCGGCGGGAAGGCGGGGTCGACGAAGCTGGCGTGGCGCACCTCCAGCACATGGCGCAGCGGCAGGCCGCCGACGCTGCCCGGCAGCAGCTTCAGGAACCCCTCGAAATCGTCGGGCTCGAACCTCTTGGTCGGCGCGAACTGCCAGACGATGGGCCCGAGCTTGTCGCCCAGCGCCTCCAGCCCCTGCGCGAAGAAGCGCGCCATGGACTCGCCGGCCTCGGCCAGCACCTTGCGGTTCGTCACGAAGCGGTTGCCCTTGACCGAGAAGACGAAGCCGGCGGGCGTCTCCGCCGCCCATTTCGCCCAGGTGTCGGGCTTGAAGCCGGAATAGTAGGTGCCGTTGATCTCGATGGTCCTGAGCTTGCCGGACGCATATTCGAGCTGCCGCTTCTTCGGCAAGTCGCCGGGATAGAAGGTGCCCTCCCACGGCTCGAAGGTCCAGCCGCCGATGCCGGCGCGTATCGTCCCGCTCTTTGCCAACGTAACCTCCCGGACCAGCCAACCCGTGCCCTGAACGCCGCGTTCAGAGTGTGTTCAGACCAGTTCCGTCATGTTCGCCGCGAAATGTCGACCCGGTTTGGAAAGGATACTGCCATGTTCCGACGCACCGTCATCGCCGGCCTCGCGGCCCTCATGCTCGCTCCCGTCGGCGCGCAGGCGCAGCAGATGCCGTCCGCGCAGCAGATCGAGCGCCAGCTCGAAGCCGCGCCGCGGATGCGCGTGCGCCCCGAGCAGCGCGTGACCATCGACCAGCTCCGCCGCCGCCCGGACCTGCGCCGGCAGGCGCCGTCCATCGACATCCAGTCGATCAACTTCGCCTTCGGCTCGGCCGAGATCCCGCAATCGCAGATGGGCAAGGTCGAGACCATCGCCCGGGCGCTGCGCCAGATCGAGCGGCGCGGTCGCGGCACCCCGACCATACTGATCGAGGGCCATACCGACGCGGTCGGCTCCTTCGAATCCAACCAGCGCCTGTCGGAGGCGCGTGCGGCCTCGCTCCGGCGCGTGCTGGTGCGCGAGTTCGGCGTCAGCCCGCGCATGCTGGAGACGGTCGGCTACGGCGAGGAGTTCCTGCTCGTCAACACCCAGCAGGAGGACTGGCGCAACCGCCGCGTGACCCTGCGCCGGGTCGACGAGTTCCTGCGGCGCTGACCGCCCCTTATGGCAACAACGCGCTGTTAAGCGGTGGCCCATAGGCTCCCCGGCATGACGATGCCGGGGAGTTTTTTTCGTCCGACGCGGCGCCGCGTGCTCATCGGCGCTGCGGCCGCGCTGTGCGCGCCGGCCGTCCGGCGGGGAAGGGCGGCCGAACTGCCCGCCCTGCGCGATCTCGGTGCGGCGAAAGGCATCGAGATCGGCAGCGCCTTCTCGCTCGATCCCGATCCGAAATACCGCGCGGTGATCGCCCGGCACTGCGCCGTCGTCACGCCCGAGTGGCAGATGAAGCCGCCGCAGATCAGGCCGGACGCGGCCAGCCCCTACGACTTCTCCACCGTCGACCGTTTCTTCGACTTCGCCGCGCAGCACGGCCAGAAGGTGCACGGCCATACGCTCTACTGGGCGCATGTGCCGATCGACTGGGCCGTCGGCGCCACCTTCGAGCAGACGAAGGAGCTCTATGGCGGCTTCATCCGCACCGTTGTTTCCCGCTACCCTGAGGTCGAGACCTGGGACGTGCTCAACGAACTGATCGACGACGAGAGTTTTGCGCTGCGCACCTGGTACATCGTCGGCCGCTACGGCTACGACTTCATCGATTTCTGCCTGCGCGCGGCGCGCGAGGCGGCGCCCCATGCGCGGCTGGCCATCAACGAATACTGGATCGAATGCGCCGCGCAGGTCTGCGAGGGCAAGCGCGGCGGAACGCTGGAGATGCTGAAGCGCATCATGGCCATGGGCAGCCCGCTCGACGCCCTCGGCATCCAGAGCCATCTCTATTCGCGCATGCCGGTGGACCCCGACGCCACCTTCGACCTCATCGACGAGGCGGCGGGGCTGGGGCTGGAAAGCTGGATCAGCGAGCTGGACGTCAACGATTCGACGCTGCCGGCCGACATCGCCGAGCGCGACGCGGCAGTGGCCGACATCTATGCGCGCTACCTGGCGGGCACGCTGCGCCACCAGGCGGTGAAGCGCGTCGTCTTCTGGGGCATATCCGACTATTACAACTGGGTTCTCTACGACAAGGACCACTGGGACCAGCGGCCGCCCGAGCTCGGCGAGGCGCGGCCGGCCCTGTTCGACACCGCCAACGAGCCGAAGCCCGCCTTCCATGCGGTGGCGCGCGCGTTGGCCGAGGCGCCGGCGCGATAGACATGAAACGGGTGGCTGTTCGATGCGGCCATGGGGCAGGGTGCTCCAGCTCAAGGAGGCGCCCATGATCCGCATACTCGCCATGCCCACGCGCGAGGCCCGAGCCTACCAGTCCGGCGCGCCGGACGCCTATGGCATGCCGCCGGAACGCAAGGTTTCGGACGGCGGCGGCGTGCCGTGCCGCCACTGCCTGCGCAACGTCGCCGCCGGCGAGGCCTATCTCGTCCTCGCCTACCGGCCGTTCCCGGCGCTTCAGCCCTATGCCGAAACCGGGCCGGTCTTCCTGCATGCCCGCGAATGCGACCGCGCCGAGGCAGGCAACGAGTTGCCCGCCATGTTCGCGGACACGCCCGACTACATCCTGCGCGGCTACGGCGCCGACGACCGCATCGTCTACGGCACCGGCGGCGTCGTGCCGACGGACGCCATACCTGCCCGGGCAGGCGAGTTGCTCAAGCGCGCGGACGTCGCCTATATCCACATGCGCTCGGCGCGCAACAACTGCTATCAGCTCAGGATCGAGCGCGCCTGAGCGGACTCGCTCAGGGCGGGCCGACCTTGTCCATGTCGAGCTTGAAGCGGACAGTGTCGGCCATGCCCGAGATGGTCAGCCGGTCGCCCGCGCAGGTGTAGTCCCACCATTGCGTGGTCTGCCCGCCGAGTTCGACCATCTCCTTGATCGAGATGGGGTCGCCCGTGCCGCCGAAGGTCTGCAGCAGCAGATGCGCGTCGGCGTCGGCATAGCACAGCTTCATGCGGCCATCGGCGGCGGACCATGTGCTGTCGATGGTGCCGTGCAGCAGGATCCGGAAGGTGCCCGCCCAGCCGGCCGAGGGCACGCCCTCCACCTGGAGATTCTCGAATCCGAACAGGTGGGTGCCGTCGCCGCGCGCCCACATGCCGGCCACGCCTCTGACGAAAACGTCGGTCAGCGAGCCGTCATTATTGGCCATGGTCGAGTCGGCGATAGAGGCGTTGGTGATGCGCCATTGGCCGGCCACGCAGGCGTCGCGCACCTCCTGCGCCATGCAGGGGGCGCACTCGCCCGGCATCTTCTCGATGTTGAGCGAGAATTCCTCGACATCGCCGCCGTCGACCGACATGCCGGCGAAGCGGTAGGTCTTCGGCACGGAGCAGAGGCCCTCCGTCACCTCGAAACCCATGTCGCGCCATTCCTCGCCCGACTTGTCGGCGCGCCGGTAGCTGGCGAAGCGGTTGCCCTGCGCCATGAACATGTAGTTGCCGTTGCGGAACGACACGTCCTGATGGAAGACCGTGAAGGGAATGGCCGCGTAGGTGCGCTTGTCGGTGGCCGTGACCACGTCCGCCGGCTCGGTCGGGTCGACGATGACGGGCGTGGCCTTGTCGCCGGGGCCGCGGATCCTGCCGTCGAGCAGGTCGCGCGCGAACAGGCTGAGATTGTCGGCGCCCACCGCGTTGGCGAGCGCGTTCTGCTGGTAGAGCTCGCCCGGCTGCGTCGGCATCTTGCCGATCAGCGTCATGACGCTTTGCGGGTTCCTGTTCCACAGCCAGGAGAAGAAGACGACGTTGCCGTAGGTCTGCCGCGTCATCGGCGTGTCGCGGTCCTTCCAGAACTGGTTCACGCGCACGCGAAACAGCTCCGGGTGCTCGAACACGACGAAGCCCATCAGCGTCGCGCTGCCCTCGATCCACCAGTCGGGGTCGGTCGGGCTGGCATGGAACTGCGCCGGCCATGTCTTCTGCTGTATGCAGTGGAACAGCTCGTGCGCGATGGAGCTTTGCAGATGCAGCAGCACGTCGCCCTTGCCGGCGGCGTCGATCGTCCAGGCATAGATGCGCACAAGGCACTCGCCGTTCGCCAGCATCTGCGTGTCGGCGTAGGACTCGTGCTTGGAAACCCGCGACGGGTCCATGAACAGCAGCGTCACGTCCGGGAAGCGCAATTCGGCGAAGCCGCCGAACACCGCCAGCGACTTCTCCACCGCATCGCTGACATAGGGCTCGTACTGGAGCGAGCGCGCGTCGCCCTGGTCGCGCAGCAGCCGTGCCGAGATGGTGGTGCCGTTGGGGACATAGGTCGCGGACCGGATCTCGGCGCAGAGGAAGCCGGGATCCAGCGCATAGGTCTTGGCGAAATCCGCCGTCGTGCAGTCGACGGGCGCCTGCGCGGCGGAGATCGACGGCCACAGCGACAACATCATGAGGGCGGCCGCCAGCCCGCAAAGCAGCCGGACGAGCCGCGCCGCCGGCCGGTCGCGCCAGGCCGGCACCATCAGGAACATGAGAACCTCCGAATTGCCGCAAGGCCACAGGCTATCGGCGGCGACGATGCTTGGCAATCGACGGCGCGACGGGCGAAGCCGGCGCGATGATTTTTGAAGGGCCATGGAGCCAAACCCGTTTCTGCTGCATTCTTGCGGATGCAGCGGCCGGATGAGCACGGCCGGGGGAGGGCGCATGGCATCAGACGAAAAGCCGACCGGCGGCGACGTGCCTGAAGCCGAGGCGGCCGCCCCGGCGCGCGGGCACGGCTATGCGATCGTCGGGATCTTCATCATCCTTCTCGTCTACGCGGCCTATTTCGCGCGCGACTTCATCGTCCCCGTCGTGCTCTCCTTCCTGTTCGCGCTGACCCTGACACCCATCGTCCGCTTCTTCGGCAAGCGCGGTGTTCCTTCGCCGGTCTCGGCGACGCTGCTGGTCTTCGCCTCGGCCGGCATGCTCGGCCTCGGCGGATATCTCATCAGCGGTCCCGTGATGCAGCTCATCGACGAGGCGCCTGAGATCGGCCGGCGGCTGACCGAGCGGGTGGAGGAGCTGCGCGGCCCCTTCGACCTCCTGATGCGCATCTCCCACCAGATCGACAGCGTCACCGACACGGTCAACGAGGCCGGCGTCATGAAGGTCTCGGTCCAGCAGCCGGGCATCCTCTCGCAGGCCGCCGGCAGCCTGCTCTCCTTCGGCACCACCACGGCGATCGTCTTCGTGCTGTCGCTGTTCCTGCTCGCCTCGGGCACGATGTTCTACGAGAAGCTGGTGCAGTCCTTCTCGACGCTGAGCGACAAGAAGCGGGCGCTGCGCGTCGTCTACGACGTCGAGCGCGAGGTGTCGCGCTACCTGCTGACCATCGCGCTGATCAACGGCGCGCTCGGCGCGGTCATCGGCCTCGGCCTGTGGGCCATCGGCATGCCGACGCCGTTCCTGTGGGGCGTCATGGCCGCGCTGCTCAATTTCCTGCCCTATATCGGCGCGCTCGCGACCATCCTCGTCGTCGCGGTCATCTCCATCGTCTCCTTCGACACGCTGGGCTACGCGCTGCTGGCGCCCGCCTTCGTGGTCCTGTGCAACGTGCTGGAAGGGCAGGTCATCACGCCGCTGGTGGTAGGCCGGCGGCTCGAGCTCAACGCGGTGGCGATCTTCATCGCCGTGGCGTTCTGGTCATGGCTGTGGGGTTTTATCGGCGCGCTGATCGCGGTGCCGCTGCTGGTGGTGGTGAAGGTCTTCTGCGACCATTTCGAGACGTTGCAGCCTTTCGGCAACTTCCTCTCCGCGCAGCAGACGGCCGAGCCCGACGAGTGACCCGAATGCTCCGCCGGCCGCGCCGGCGGGGATTGGAGCCAACGGCGCGGGCCCGGGCGCGGTCGGATCAGGCGACCTTCAGCGCATCCTGCGGCGCCTGCATCTCGTAGCCGAGCGCCTCCGCGACCGCGCGGTTGGTGACCTTGCCCCTGTGCACGTTGAGGCCGTTGCGCAGATGGACATCGTCCATGATCGCCTTGAGGCCGCGATCCGCCAGCGCCAGCCCGTAATGCAAGGTGGCGTTGTTCAGCGCATGCGCCGAGGTCACCGGCACCGCGCCCGGCATGTTGGCGACGCAATAATGGATGATCCCGTCGACCGCGTAGGTCGGGTCCGCATGGGTGGTGGCGTGCGAGGTCTCGAAGCAGCCGCCCTGGTCGATGGCAACGTCAACCAGCACCGCGCCTTGCTTCATGCCCGACAGCATCTCGCGCGTGACCAGCTTTGGTGCCGCCGCGCCCGGGATCAGCACGGCCCCGACCACGACATCCGCCGAAAAACACTCCTCCTCCACCGCCTCGATGCTCGAATAGCGCGTGTGCACGCGGCCGGCGAAGATGTCGTCGAGCTGGCGCAGCCGCGGGATCGAACGGTCGACGACGGTGACGTCGGCGCCGAGGCCGACCGCCATCCTCGCCGCGTTGAGGCCGACCACGCCGCCGCCGAGCACGGCCACCTTGGCCGGCAGCACGCCCGGAACGCCGCCGAGCAGCACGCCGCGGCCGCCATTGGCCTTTTGCAGCGCGGTGGCGCCGGCCTGGATCGCAAGGCGGCCCGCCACCTCCGACATGGGCGCAAGCAGCGGCAGGCCGCCGCGCTCGTCCGTCACCGTCTCGTAGGCGACCGCCGTGACGCCGGAGGCGAGCAGCCCCTTCGTCTGCTCCGGGTCGGGAGCAAGGTGCAGGTAGGTGTAAAGGATCTGGCCCTGACGCAACTGGACCCATTCGCCCGGCTGCGGCTCCTTCACCTTGACGACCAGATCCGACTTCTCGAACACCTCCGCCGCGCTCCGCGCGATCCTGGCGCCGGCGGCGCGGTAGGCGTTGTCGTCAGCGCCGATGCCGGCGCCCGCGCCGGTTTCCACCAGCACGTCATGGCCATGGGCCACATATTCGCGCACCGCGCCGGGGGTGAGCCCGACGCGATATTCATGGTTCTTGATCTCTCTCGGGCAGCCGACGCGCATCAAGGTTCTCCTCCGCACCAGGGTAACGCAGCGTAACAGCAGACGCCTCGCACGAGTTTGCGAAGTGGATTGGCGGACCAGCCACCATTCGCTATTTCTTGCGCAAAAGGGCCTTCCGATCGAAGGAAATACCGGCCATGCCTCTCGACAGGATCGATATCGCCATTCTGGAAACGCTCCAGCGCGAGGGGCGCATCTCCAACGCCGCGCTGGCCGAGCGGGTCGGCCTGTCGCAATCGGCCTGCTCGCGCCGGCTGGACATTCTGGAGAACGAAGGCGCGATCGAGGGTTATCACGCGCGCCTGTCCAATGCCGCCCTCGGCTACCGCATGACCGTGATCGTGCACATCTCGCTCTCGGGCCAGTTCGAGAAGACGCTGTCCGATTTCGAGGCTGCGGTGCGGCGCTGCCCGAACGTTCTGTCCTGCCACCTCGTGTCCGGCGAATACGACTACGTCCTGCGCATCGCGGCGAAGGATCTCGCCGACTACGAGCGCATCCACCGCGTCTGGCTGACCGCCATGCCGCACGTCACCCGGATCAATTCGTCCTTCGCGCTGCGCGAGGTGATCGACCGCACCGTCATGGGCATTGCGCCCGATATGGGGTAGCCGTGAGGGGCGTGGCCGGCGCGCTCAGAAATTTCGGGTGAGCGTTACTCCGAAATCGTGGGCGTGATAGTCGAAGAAGGCGACGTTGGAATATTGCCGCGTGAACTCGTAGGTGAGCTGCGGCGCGAAGCCCATGAAGGACAGCTTGCGGTGGGCGAGGCGGGCGCCGACGGTCAGGCGCGTGTCCTGCCGCGGCGCCAGCGTCCAAGGGAAGTTGCCGAGATGGTTGTGGCTCTCGACCTTCGCATGGGCGGTGGTGAGCAGCCCGCCAGCCCATTCCCTGTCCACCTGGAAGCGAAGCCACACATCGTTGTGGTCGAGGTCGGCGCGCGCGGTCGTGCGCTCGACGGTCAACCCGACGCCCGTAGTGAAGCTGAGCGACGGCGACAGCATGTGGCGCACGGATGCGGAGGCGGTCCCCAGCCATCCCGAGCGGAGCGGCGCGGCGGGATATTCCTGGCGCAGGACCGCAAGGCTCGCCGTCAGCGAGGTCTTCGGCCCGATGGGGGTGAACACGCCGCCGCTCAGCCCGTAGCGCAACAGAGCGGGTTGCCAGCCCGCCAGCGTGAACTCGGCGGTCGGGCCGACGCGGACGCTGGCCTGTTTCCATTTGTGCGTCAGCGACACCGTGGAGGAAACCGACGCTTCGTCGAAGGCCGTGCCCGACAGGAATTTCCTGGTGTCGAGCGCGCCGTGGATCGTGACGCCGGACGATTCGCCGAACTGGAAGTTGCGATAGGCGCCGATGCCGGCCGCAAAGCCGCTGCCCGCCCGGCGGCGCGAATCGGCGGCGATCGTGCCGACGCCGACGAGAGACCTGAACTCGGCATTGTCGGTGCCGCGGTTGACGTTGGACGTCGGCACGAAGCCGAAATAGCCGGTGAAGCCGTAAGGCTTCTCGGTGGCGATCCGTTCCAGATAGCCCTGGGCCAGCCGCTTCAGCCCGGGGTCGTCGGCGCCGAGATTGATGGCGTCGAAGTGGAACGACGCCGCCTTCATGTCGCCGGAGAGATAGAGCGCGCGCGCCAGCTCGACGCGGCTCGGAGCAAAGGCGGGCGCCTTGGTCAGGATGGCGCGCAGCGCGGCAATGGCCTCGTCGTAACGCCCCCGGCGGACCAGGATCACCGCCTCCAGATGCTCGAGCTGGAGCGCCGCGTCCGGCGCGCCCGCGAGCGCGGCGCGCAGCAGGACGCGCGCCTCGTCGTAGCGGCCGGCATCCAGCAGGCCACGCAGGTCGCGCGCTGCGGATGCCGCCGCGGCGTCCGCGCCTTGCTGTGCCGCGACCGTGCCGGCCGCGGCAAGCACCAGACCGGCGCCGAGCAGTACATTGGCGAGAAGGCGCATCGTCACACCCGAAATACCGGCCGGCCCGCAGACAAGCCGCGGGCCGGCGCTCCCGTCCGTTCCCGCGGGGCCTACTGCTTGAACGCCCTGAATGCGCCCGAGCCGGCCTGGGTCGGCGTGTCGATGGAGATCACGCCGGCGGTTTCCTCGGCCTCGGGGCCGTAGAAATCGCCCCGATAAGTCGTCGTGCCCCAATTCATCGGCATGCCGTTGTTGGTTATCGTTCCCTCGTAGGTGCTGGCGTCGTCTATCGTCGTCTTCTCCATCTTCAGGGATCCGGCGATCGCCCCGGCAGGTCCGAGCGGCCCGCCGCCGCCGTTCCACGCGGAGGTGATGCCCTTGATCTCGCCCTCGATGGTGCCGGCGGCGAAGTCCGCGGTCATCGTCACGCCGGTGTTGCCGGCGCCGTAGATGCCCTTGGCCGCGTCGGTTCCGGCTTCGAACTGGCTCTGGTTGTGCGGGTTCATCTTGCCCCACGTCTTGGCGACCATGTAGCCTTCGAACGTGGCGGTCGGCCGCGACTTCAGCGTCTCGGGCTTGGTGTAGGTGCCCGTCGTGCTGAAACCGCCCACCTCTTTCTTCGTCGCATCGTCGTAGAGATAGTATTCCCAGATCTGCGAATAGTTCTTGTCGTCGGGGTTGAGGACGTCGGCCACCTTGCCGTTCCAGCTATAGAGCGAGCTGTCCTTCGTCCCGTCCTTCTTGCGCCATCCGAAGTCGCCGTCGGCGTCCGCAGCGGCGAACTTGACTATGTCGTCATTGACCGCGATGTCCACGGCGCCATCGGCGTTGCGGCGGATCTCGAACACGTTCTGGGCTACCTTGCTGGAGCCGGGCACGGAGAAGTCGCTTTCCACGCCGCCGTCCTTGCCTCTCAGCACCGCGCCGTCGCCCAGCCTCTTTGCCGCGCTGCCCACATCGACGGAATACTCGCTGACATTAGGGAGGATTTCGCATCCCGCGGCTCCCAGCGAAAGCAACGCGGTCACGCCCGCCAGGATGTAACTTCCCTTGACCTGAAACATTGAGTCCCACCTTCCCTGTTTGATTGCACTTCAGGCTCTCCGCCCGTCAGTGTCGCACCCGAGGGAAGGCTAGTGGAAAGGTCCGAGGGGGCACAATTGCTCCAGTGGATAAATGATCAGTGATCTACAGATTGAACCACTGATTCCGTACCCGGTGGGGATTTCGGGCCACACTCTGCCGCCGCCGGCCGGCGTCCGGCGAGAAATCGACGGTCGGGCCGCGACCGGCTTTTCGCCTCATATGGCGTGAGACGCCGGCTAGTTCTGGACGGTGTGGAAACCGCCGACGAAGACCATGCCGTCGGTCTCGGCGTTGAGGCCGCCTGCCGCCTCCCGGCCGGTCGTCCCGAAGAAGCGGCCCGAATAGGTCGCGGTGCCGAGGCTCTGGAAGCCGTCCGCCCCGCTCATGGCGCCGCCGAATCCGTTGCCGTTGATGCTGGCTTTCTCCAGCACGATGCGGCCCGGCTGAGCCTGAACCGAGCCGAGATCGCTGGCGGTGCCGCTCGCGACCATCAGGCCCCTGATGTCGCCGGAAACCGTTTTGGCGGCGAAGTCCGCGTCCAGCGTGACGCCGCTGCGGCCATGGACCACCACGCCCCAGGGGGTGCCCGCCTCGATGAGCATCTGCGTGTTCGGGTCGTTCTTCTGGAGGCCCCGGATGATGGCGATGCCCGTATAGGTGGCGCTCGCCTTGGCGGTGAGGGCTTCCGGCCGCGTCTCCGTGCCGACGACCGCGAAGCCGCTGGCCGCCGTCTTGGTCGACCGGTCGCCGAAATTGTACTCCCAAAGCTGCGCGCGCCGGCTGTAGGACGGATCGAGTATCTCTGTATTGTTCGGGTTGGTCTGGGCGACCGTGTCGTTCCCCTTCCTCCAGCCGAAGCCGTCGCGGTTGGCGTCGCTCGCCGCGAAGCTCACGGTGCGGCCGTTCACGGTCACGTCGACGCCGCCCGAACTGTTCCCCTTGATGGCGAAGCTGTTGTCGGCGCGCCGGGCCGTGCCCGCCGGCCAGTCGATCTCCAGCCCGGCATTGGTCGGCCCGCTGGCGCCGAGCGTCCTGCCGTCGGCGAGCGCCTTGGAGGCGGTGCCGGCCTCGTCGGAGAACACCGGGTCGATGACCTGCGCGGTGGGCGCTCCCGCGCAGCCCGCGAGGCCGAGAGCCGACGCCGCGGCGGCGAGGCCCCATATGCGGTACTTTACGATACCCATCGCGCTTGCCCCTCCTGCCCGTCCAGGGACGTTTTCATATAATCACTGAGCAATCAATAGGGCTGACGCCGATCAGCGCGGAGCGTTGCACGCATCGGGGAGGATGAGGCCGGAGTCGCGGCTGGAGACCGGCCGTTGCCACCATCCGGAACGTCAGAAGTTGCGGGTTACGTTCAGGCCGACATCGAAGGACGTATAGTCGTAGAAGGCGATGTTGGAGAACTGGCGCGTGAACTCCCAGGTGAGCTGCGGCGCAAAGCCCATCCAGCTCAGCTTGCGGTGCGCGATGTTCCCGCCCACCGCGACGCGATTGTCCACGCGCGGGTCGGGAAAGCCGAAGAATGTGGAGAAACTGTCGAGATAGGTGTGGTTCTCATATTTGAGATGGAATGAGGTCAGCAGCCCGCCGGACCATTCCTTGTCCGCGTGAAAGCGGATCCACAGATCATTGTGGTCGAGATCGGGAGTGGCGTCCGTCCGCTCGAACAGTCCGCCGACGCCGACGCCGAAGGACAGCGACGGCGAAAGCATGTGGCGGACGCCCGTGGAGACCGACGCCAGCCAGCCGTCGCGAAAATTCTGCGTGAGGTTGTCCTGACGCATCAGGGCGACGCTCACCGTCAGCCCGGTGCTCGGCCCGACCTGCAACGCGACGCCTCCGGAGAGCCCGTAGCGGACCAGCGCCGGGTTCCACGCGGCCAGCGTGACGTCTGCCATGGGGCCGATGCGGAAGCTGTTGTTGCGCCATTTCTGCGTGAACGAGATCGAGGTGGAAAACGCCGCCTCGTCGTACACCGTGCCGAGGAGGTACTTCTTCACATCGATCGCGCCCGCGAGGCTGAGCCCTGATCCGCCGTCGCCGAACTGCACGTTGCGATAGCCGCTGACGCCCGCAGCGAAACCGATTCCGCTTATCTCGCGCGATTGCGGAGCGATCACGCCGGTGCCGAATGCCGAAGTGATCGTCTCGTTCTGCGTGCCGCGATTCACGTTGGTCGACGGGACGAGGCCGAAATAGCCGTTGAAGCCATAGGGCTTGTTCGACGCGATCATCTCCAGATAGCCTTGGGCCAGCCTCTTGAGGCCGACATCGTCCGCGCCGAGATTGATGGCGCCGAAATGGAACGCCGCCGCGCTCGTCTGGCCGGTCGCGTACAGCGCGCGGGCGAGTTCGACGCGGCTGGGCGTGAAGTTCGGCTCGATGTTGAGGATCTGTCGAAAGACCTCGATCGCCTCGGCATAGCGCTGCTGGCGCATCAGGATCACGCCCTCGAAATGGGCGACATGCAGTCCCGACTCCATATCGGTGCCGAGGTTTTCGCGCAAAAGGGCGCGCGCCTCGTCGACTTTTCCTTCCGACAGAAGCTGGTCGAGGCGCGGGCCGAGATTGTCGAGATCGCTCGTCTGCGCGCCGGCGGGGGATTGCATCCCGACCAGCACGCAAAAGCCCACGGCTACAAGGGCGCTGCGGCCGAAACCGCTTCGCAGGTCAGGAAAGTATTTTTGCGCAAGACGCATGATGTGCTGCGCCTCGTGCAGGCGATTACGGAATGCCGACATCTACACCACTATCCTGCGGCCGGCACGCGGCCGGCCGCAGGATGTCAGGAATTTCTTACTGCTTGTCGGCGTGATATGCGCCTACGCCGATGATGCCGCCAGCGAGGTCGAGATTGAGAACGCCTGCGGTTTCCTCGGCAGCCGGGCCAAAGAACTGGCCGGAGTAGGCGGAGGTCGCGTTGAGCGCGACGTTGCCACCGATGAATGCGTTGCTGATATTACCGCTGACGGTGCCTGTGTACTTGCCTTCGCCGGTGATCGCCGCCGTGTTCAACGTCAAGCTTCCACCTGCGGCACTGGGCGCCGCAATGACTGTCTCGCCCGTGTTGTCGGTGCCGGTCAGCAGGCCGCCGCTGAACTGGCCGGAAATAGTGCGGTTGGTGAAATTGGCACTGAGGCGTGCCTCGCTGGCGGGGTTGGCCGCCTTCGCGGCGGCGGAACCATACTGCACCGTGGCACGACCGTTGCCGGCCGGCGGAGCGAGAACGACGCCTGCTGCGCCGGAATAGTTGACGGTGGTGTTGGTCGGCAAGGAGGCGCCGGGCGTGGCATTGCCGACGACCGCAAAGCCCTGGTTGGTTTCGCCTCCGGTGCCGTGGAAGTACTGCCAGACCTGAGCATACTTCTTGTGATTGCCGTTGATCACATCACCGGTAGCGATATCCGGCAGCACACCCGCCTTCTGGAACGGATCGCCCGGCTTCCGCCACGTGGCGCCTGCCACGTCGGCGCCGGAGAAGCTCATCGACTTGCCGGCCACGTTGACGTCCACACCGCCCACGCCGTTCTTCTTGACGGCGAACGTGGTGCTGGTCTTGGTGTTTGTAGCCGTGCCGCGCAGATTGGCCGTCAGCTCGGATGGCGCGGTGAGTTCCTTGTTGGCTGCAAGGCTCTGGCTCGCGAACTCGGACGTCGCTGCCGTCGGACCGCATCCCGAGACGACGATACCAAGCGCCGCGACCGCTCCTGCCGATACAAACCCCTGTTTCACACGCATCCCTGTTCTCCTGCTTCTGTCGGCAGCCGCCGCTGCTCGTTGCCTGTTTCGCCGTGAAGACGCCCCATGCTCGTCACGTTATTTGCGCATTAACGAGTTGGCAACCCGCAGCGACTTCAACATGACCCTGGGGCAGCGGATCAGCGGGTCGGAGTCACCATGATGCCACATATCAGCACCCCTTAATGTTCCGCTAAGACACGGCGAAGACACGATTTTCGGCCAGCCTTGCTACGACCGGAAATAGCCGCCGGCATGCGTCGCGACGCTGAGTATCCATGCCGTCCCGCCGGACCGGGTAGCGTTTCCAGGCTCGGGCATCGCCACAATTTCGTCCGGTTCCGGCCAAGCTAAACCCACAGTCTCGCCGCTGGCAATCGCGACGCCGATCACTTTCCGCAACGACACCGGCCGGTGTTCGATACGGTCCGCCGCCCGCATGGTCATCGCCCTGTCGTGTAAAATTGCTGGACTGGCGCCGCGGGCTGGCTCAGATTTAGTCGTCTAAAGGCCGAGCGAAGCCTGTACAGACGAGGAGAACACCGATGAACGCCATTCCGACGATACTCTCGCGCCGCGCATTCCTTGCCGGCTCCGCCGCCGCCGGCGCGCTGGTCGTGCTGCACCCGTTCTCGGTGCGCGCGCAGGCGAACCAGGCGCATCTGCGCATCATGGAGACGACCGACGTCCACGTGCACGTCTATCCCTACGACTATTACGGTGACCGCCCCAACGACACGATGGGCCTCGCCCGCACCGCCTCGATCATCGACGCGATCCGCGCCGAGGCGACCAACGCGATCCTGATCGACAATGGCGACTTCCTGCAAGGCAACCCGATGGGCGACTACATGGCCTATGAGCGGGGCATGAAGGAGGGCGACGTCCACCCGGTGGTCAAGGCGATGAACGTTCTGGGCTACGAGGCCTCCACCCTCGGCAACCATGAGTTCAACTACGGCCTCGACTTCATGATGAAGACGCTGGCCGGGGCCAATTTCCCCGTCGTCTGCGCCAATGTGGCGAAGGGTCAGCTCGCCGCCAGCGCGCGCGAGGACGACCTGCTGCTGAAACCCTATGTGATCCTCGACAAGACGATCAAGGACGGCGCCGGCGCCGAGCATCCGATCCGCATCGGCCTGATCGGCTTCGTGCCGCCGCAGGTCATGGTGTGGGATTCGCGCCATCTCGTCGGCAACGTGATGACGCGCGACATCGTCTCGGCCGCCAAGGCGTGGGTGCCGCAGATGAAGGAGGACGGCGCCGAGATCATCGTCGCGCTGTCGCATTCGGGCATGGGCGATGCCGGCTGGGTCGACGGCGCCGAGAACGCCTCGATCGCGCTCGCCGCAGTCGACGGCATCGACGCCATCGTCACCGGCCACAGCCATCTGGTCTTCCCCGGCCCGGTCTTCCAGGTCGACGGCAAGGACATGGCCGGCGTGGACGTCGCCAAGGGCCTCATCTCCGGCAAGCCGGGCGTCATGGGCGGCTTCTGGGGCTCGCATCTCGGCCTCATCGACCTGATGCTAGAGCGCGACGGCAATGCCTGGAAGATCGTCGGATCGACCAGCGAGGCGCGGCCGATCTCGCAGCGCGTCGACGGCAAGACCGTGGCGACGGTGCAGAGCAAGCCCGAGGTCGAGGCCGCGGCGAAGGAGGAGCACGAAGCAACGCTCGCCTATGTCCGCGCGCCCGTGGGCAAGACGGCGGCGCCGCTGCATTCCTACTTCGCGCTCGTGGCCGACGACCCGTCGGTGCAGATCGTCAGCCAGGCGCAGATCTGGTACATCAAGGACATGCTGAAGGACACCGAGCACAAGGACGTGCCCGTGCTCTCGGCGGCGGCGCCCTTCAAGGCCGGCGGCCGCGGCGGCCCTGACTATTATACCGACGTGCCGGCGGGCGACGTGGCGATCCGGCATGTCGCCGACCTCTACCTCTATCCCAACACGGTGCAGGCGGTGCTCATCACCGGCGCGCAGGTGAAGGAATGGCTGGAGATGTCGGCCGGCATGTTCCTCCAGGTCGAGCCCGGCAAGGCCGACCAGGCGCTGGTCAATCCCGACTTCCCGTCCTACAATTTCGACGTGATCGACGGGGTGACCTACAGGATCGATCTGTCGAAGCCGGCGAAGTACGATTCCAAGGGCGGCGTGGTGAGCGCGGATTCCAACCGCATCGTCGATCTCCAGTATGACGGCAAGCCGATCGACCCTGCGGCGAAATTCGTCGTGGCGTCCAACAACTACCGCGCCGGCGGCGGCGGCAACTTCCCGGAGATCGACGCCTCCAAGCGTATCTTCGAGGCGCCGGACACCAACCGCGACGTGATCGTGCGGTTCATCCATGAGCAGGGCACGATCAACCCGTCGGCCGACGCCAACTGGAATTTCGTGCCGCTGCCGGGCACCACCGTGCTGTTCGACACCGGCCCGAAGGCCGAAGCCTTCATGGCCGACGTCAAGGGCGTGAAGATCGAGCGCGCCGGCGACGGCGAGAACGGTTTCGCCCGCTACCGCATCACGCTGTAGGGCGACGCCGCTTCCTTCTCCCCGTTCACGGGGAGAAGGTGGCCCGAAGGGCCGGATGAGGGGCCGGGTCGACCACGCCGAACCGGGCGCTGCCCCTCATCTGCCTGCCGGCATCTTCTCCCCGCAAGCGGGGAGAAGAGCGCTGGCCGCTTACGCCCGGTACACCACCTGCCGCACGTCGATATATTCGGCGCGGAATCCCGCCTCGCAATAATGCAGGTAGAATTCCCACAGCCGCCGGAAGCGGTCGTCGAAGCCCAGCGGAACCAGCCGCGGCCATGCCGCGAGGAAGCGCTCGCGCCATTCGGCGAGCGTGCGGGCATAGTCCTGCGCGAACACGCGCTCGCGCAGGAAAGACAGGCCCTGGTCGGCGCCCAGTGAACGCAGCAGGGCAGGAGTCGGCAGCATGCCGCCGGGGAAGACGTAGCGCTGGATGAAGTCCGGCCGCTTGCGATAGAGAGGGTAGGACTGCTCGTTGATGGTGATGATCTGCATGCCGGCCGTGCCGCCGGGCTTCAGCACGTCCTTCACCTTGCCGAAGAAGACCGGCCAGTATTTTTCGCCCACCGCCTCGAACATCTCGATGGAGGCGATGCGGTCGTAGCGGCCCGTCTCGTCGCGGTAGTCCTGGAATTTGATCTCCACTTTCTCGGCGAGCCCTGCTCTGTGGATGCGCTCGCGCGCGAACTCGAACTGCTCGCGGCTGATGGTCAGGCCCGTGACCTTGCACCCTACCTCGCGCGCGGCGAACTCGGCAAAGCCGCCCCAGCCGCAGCCGATCTCCAGCACATGGTCGCCCTCGCGGATGCCGGTGTCGCGCGCCAGCGCCCGGTATTTCTCGGCCTGCGCGCTCTCCAGGTCGTTGGCCCCGGTCTGGTAGAGCGCCGAGGAATAGGTCATCGAGGGATCGAGCCACTCGCGGTAGAAGGCGTTGCCGAGGTCGTAGTGGGCCGAGATGTTCTTCTTCGCCTGGCCGCGCGTGTTGGCGTTGAGCCAGTGACGGACGCGCTGGATCGTGCCGATCAGCCAGTTGCTGCCCGAGGACAGCTCCTCGCCATGCTCGGTGTTGACGACGAACAGCTCGAGGAAAGCCGTCATGTCGGGGCTCTCCCAGTCGCCGTCCATGTAGGATTCGGCGATGCCGATGGTCGAGCCGGCGAGCGCCCGGCCGGGAAGCTGCCAGTTGTTGAGCTTGAGCTCCGCCTCGGGCCCGGGCGCGTTGCCGCCCGCGACCAGCACGCGGCCGTCGGGCAGCACGAGGCGCAGCATGCCGCGTTCGATGCGTGCGATCACCCCCAGCGCGAGGCGCGCGGCGGTGGGCAGCCCCTTGGCGATTTCTCCGGCACTATGCGGCGTCAGCGCCGAGATGCCGGCATTCGGCCCTGCCGTGGCGGTTGCTGCGGCCATTCGCTCACCCTGTTGCGGCGCTCATGCGCCACGCTTCCCCGACCATACAAAACCCGCCGGCGCGCCCCGGGGGATTCACAAGCTGATTTTCCACGGCATGAGCACGAACTTCAAGAGGCAGAAACTCCCCGCGGCGCCTGCCTTGCGGGCTGGCGGCAACAAGGCGCAGGTTACCCGGCCGGGATTTGCCGCTACAATGCCGCCGGGCAGGAGGGCGCATGCTGCGGGCGATCTACGGCTTCATCGCGAGCGACTATTACGAGCCGGTCAACCGGCTCGTGCTCGCATGGGGTCTGATCTCGATCGCCATGCTGGTGCTCGGGCGCGCGCGTAGCGGATGGCCCCGCATCGTCGCGTGGGCGGGAATTGCCGCCCTCGTCGCCTCGCTGCTGGTCTCGATGGTCTTCGAGGATTTCCTGCCCGGCCTGGAGAGCGGCCGCACCGGCGTCGCCAACGCCGTCGGCATGGCGCTGATCCTCGCCGGGACCGTCGTCTTCGCGCTGGGCGGGTTCGTCTTCGTGCGCGCGACGTTCGGGCGCGTGGCGCAGTCGGCCAAGCCGCGCTTCGGCCGGGGCCGCAAGGGCCGGCCCGCCGCGCCGGTCGGGATCGAGCCCGTGCCGGCGGCGGATTTCGCCAAGGTCTGGCTGCGGCCGCTGGCGGTGCTGGGCGGCGGCTTCCTGCTGATCGCGCTCGGCGCGTCGCTCAACAACGAGAACCGCTTTCCCTTTGCGTGGCTATGGGCGCCGTTCGGGGTCTGACGTCAGCCCTTATCGCCCGGGCGCTTTGCCCTTCGCGTCCTGCCAGAGCGTTTCCATCTCCTCCAGCGTCGCCGCATCGAGCAAGCTGCCGCGCGCGGCAAGCGCCGCCTCCACATGGTGGAAGCGGCTGCGGAATTTTTCGTTGGTGCCGCGCAGCGCGGATTCCGGGTCGAGCTTGAGGTGGCGGCCGAGATTGACCACCGCAAAGAGCAAATCGCCGAACTCGTCCTTCATGCCGGCCGCGCCGCCCGCCGCGATCGCCTCGCGCAGCTCGCCGATCTCTTCCTCGATCTTGTCGAGCACCGGCCCCGCGGCGCCCCAGTCGAACCCCACGGTCGCGGCCTTCTGCTGAAGTTTCAACGCCCGCGTGAGGGCGGTATGGGTGGCGGGAACGCCGTCGAGGAAGCCGTCACTCCCTTCGGAATGGGGACCATCCGGCGGCAGGCCGGCGGCGGCGCGGCGGGCGCGGCGTTCGGCCTTCTCCTCGGCCTTGATCGCCTCCCACATGCCCTTGGCCATGCCGGCCGAGCGCGCCGAGGCGTCGCCGAAGACATGGGGATGGCGGCGGATCATCTTGGTGGTGATGGCCTCGACCACGTCGCCGAAGGCAAATCGGCCCTGCTCCTCGCCCATCCGGGCATGGAAGACGACCTGAAGCAAAAGGTCGCCCAGCTCCTCGCGCAGATCCTCGAAATCGCCCCGCTCGATGGCGTCGGCAACCTCGTAGGCTTCCTCCAGCGTATAGGGCGCGATGGAGGCAAAATCCTGCTCCAGGTCCCAGGGGCAACCCGTGACCGGCGTGCGCAGGGCGGCCATGATGTCGATGAGGACGGCGATGTCGCGGGAGGGTTTCATGGCGCGACCGTAGCGCGCGAGCCGGCGCCGTGCCCGCCCCATACCGACACCGGCGCGGCGATTTCCACAGGCGCGACGCGTGGAAGGATCGCGTATAGGCCATTGGACGCAAGGGGCGAGGCATGCCGGACGAAGCTGCGGACGGGTTCGGGGCCAGGAACGGGGAACGCATCGAGGAGCGCTATGTCGACACGGCGCGCTTTCGCCTGCGCGTGGTGGCGCGCCGCGTGCCCGGCGGCGACGCGCGGCCGCCGCTGCTGCTCTTCAACGGAATCGGTGCCAATGCCGAGCTGGCCCTGCCGTTCCTGCGCGCGCTGGAACGCACCGAAGCGCTGGTATTCGACGCGCCGGGGGCCGGGCTGTCGGAGCCGCCGCGCCGGCCCTACCGGCCGCGCCATCTGGCCGCCGCCGTGGTTGAAGCGCTCGACGCGTTCGGTTTCGCGGGGCCGGTCGACGTGGCGGGCGTATCGTGGGGCGGGGCGATGGCGCAGCAGTTCGCCCGCCAGTTCCCCGGACGCTGCCGCCGGCTGGTGCTGGCCTCCACCTCGCCCGGCTTCCTGATGGTGCCGGCGCGGCCGCGCATCCTCATCAAGATGGCGACGGCGCGTCGCTATCTGAAGCGCGGCGAGATGGTGCGGCTGGCGGGCGAGCTCTATGGCGGTGCGTTCCGCCGCAACCCGAAGCTGGCCATGGCCCACGCGGCGGCGCTGCGCGGCGGCAGCCGCCGCGGCTACCTGTTCCAGCTCGCCTGCATGGCCGGCTGGTCGAGCTTGCCATGGCTGTCGCGGCTCACGCAGCCGGCGCTGGTGATGGCCGGTACCGACGACCCGCTGGTGCCGATGGTCAATGCGCGGGTGTTGGCGCGGCTGATCCCCGACGCGCGGCTGGTGACGGTGGACGACGGCCACCTGTTCATGCTGACCTGGCCGCACGAGACGGCGCGGATCGTGGAGGAATTTCTGGCGTGAGGTGCGGGCTTCCTTCTCCCACAAGGGGAGAAGGTGGCACATCGTCGCCGGCGCCTCACCGCCCCACCTACTCCGCGTCGGGCTGCCGGGCGGGCGCCGCGTCGGCGAAGGCGGGCAGTTCCATGCAGGTGTCGCGAATGCGCCCGATGGTCGGGTAGGGCGCCATGTCGACGTTGAACCGCGCATTGCTGGCCACCTGCGCGACGAGGCAGATGTCGGCCATGCCGGGCGCGTGGCCGTGGCAGAAGGTGCCGGTCTGCGGGTCGGCGGCCAGCATCTTCTCCAGCGGCGCGAAGGTCTCGTCGACCCAGTGGCGGAACCACGACGCGATCTCGGTGTCGTCGGCGCCGTAGCGGGCGCGCAGCCGGTCGAGCACGCGCAGGTTGTTCACCGGATGGATGTCGCAGGCGATCATGTCGGCCAGCATGCGCACGCGGGCGCGCGCCTTCGGGTCCGCCGGCAGCAGCGGCGGGTTGGGAACCGTCTCCTCCAGATATTCGAGGATCGCCATCGACTGCGCGATCATGGTCCCGTCCTCCAGCACGAGGGCGGGCACGAGCCCCTGCGGGTTGACCGCAAGATAGGCGGGCTTGCGGTGGCCGCCATGGCGCAGATGGTGCGCGACATAGTCGTAGGACAGGCCCTTCATCGCCAGGGCGATGCGCACGCGGTAGCTGGTGGAGGAGCGGAAATAATTGTGAAGGACGAGCCCGCTCATGCCGCGCCGATCCGGATGTCGATCTCGCCGATGCCGTCGATCCCGCCGGTGAGGCGGCTGCCGGGCGGCACGGCGCCGACGCCGGCCGGCGTGCCGGTGAAGATCAAGTCGCCCGGCCGCAATTCGACCGCCTGGCTGGCGATGGCGACGATGTCGGGCACCGGCCAGATCAGGTCTTCCAGCCGCCCGTCCTGCTTCACGGCTCCGTCGACCGCGAGCCAGATGCGGCCGGCGAGCGGCTGTGCGACGCCGGACGCCGGCACCAGCGGCGAGCAGGGCGCGGAGCGGTCGAAACCTTTCGACCAATCCCACGGCCGGGCGGCCTTCTTGGCGATGTCCTGAAGGTCGCGGCGGGTGAGGTCGATGCCGACGCCGTAGCCCCAGACATGCGACAGGGCGTCGGCGGGCGCGATGTTGGCGCCGCCCTTGCCGATGGCGACGACCAGCTCGATCTCGTGGTGCAGGTTCCGCGTCATCGCCGGGTAGGGGATGGCCGTGCCGCCGTCGACCACCGCGTCGGCGGGCTTGGTGAAGAAGAAGGGCGGCTCGCGCTCGGGATTGCCGCCCATCTCGCGCGCGTGCTCGGCATAGTTGCGGCCGACGCAGAAGATGCGGCGTACGGGAAAGCGGTCCGCCGTGCCGGCGATGGCGACAGAGGCGACGGGCGCCGGTTCAAAGATGTAGCGGGTCAATGGTCCTTGTTCCGTCCGAGTTTGGAGAGAGCACCGAGAAGGTCGAGCAGCACGTCGAGCCGGTCCTCGCCGAAGCGTTCGACAACGGCCGCATGCGCCTTCGAGCGCCCGGCTGTGATCTGGTGGATGAGCCGCAGGCCGCCCGGCGTGATCGACAGGTACAGCCGCCGGCGGTCGCCGGGCAGCGGCTGGCGCGACACGAGCGCGCGCTGCTCCAGCGACTGGACGATGCGGGTGAGGCTCGGCGACAGGAGGCTGGCCCTTGCGGCGACCTCGTGCGGCTCGAGCCGGTGGGCGCCGCCGAGCACGCGCAGCACGCGCCATTGCGGCTCGGTCAGGTCCGCCGAAGCGAGAGAGGGCCGCAGATGCGACATGACGGCTTCGCGCGCGCGCATGAGCATGACCAGCACCGACCGGCTGGAATCCTCCGGCAGCGAGGCGTCCTCGGGCAGGCCGCGCAGCATGAGGTCGTCCAGTTCGTCGGGCTCGCGTGGCAAGCAACACTCCCGTTCAGTCGCCGTAGGGCACCCAGACGTTCTTTACCTCGACGGCGCGCGCGAGCAACGGGGCCAGCGCCCAGTCTCCCCGCCAATCCACCGCTTTGCCGTTGGAGGTCCAGACGCGTTTGAGGTTGCCGATCGACTCGGCCTCGGCGGTCTTGCATATGTCGGCCTCGGCGACCACCCACAAGCCGTCGACGTCGTCGTGGCGTGCCAGCACCTTGGCCAGCTCGGCGCGCTTGCCGGTGACGATGTTGGCCGCGCCGGCCGGCACGTCGGAGGTTTCCATGACCTGATAGAGGTCGGCGGCGACCAGCGGGAAGCGCTGCGAGGGCACGGCGACGACGCTGTTGCCCATGGCGAGCGCGGGCGCCAGCATGGCGACAAGGCCGAGCAGCGGCTCGGCGTCGGGCGCGACGATGCCGACGACGCCCACCGGCTCGTGCATGGCGAGCGTGACGGCGCGGGCCGGCGGGTTGTGCACGCGGCCCTCGAACTTGTCGGCCATGCCGCCGGCCTGGAACAGACGCTCGATGCTGGCGTCGACCTCGGCGCGGGCGGCCTTCGCCGAAGCGCCGGTCAGCTTCGCGATGCGCGCTGTGAACTCGTCGGCGCGGGCGGCAAGGTTTTCGGCGAGGAAATAGAGCACCTGGCTGCGGTTGAAGCCAGTGGCCCCGCCCCAGCTTTTCTGCGCCGCGCGGGCGGCGGTGACGGCATCGCGGATGTCCTTGCGGTTGCCCGCCCCGACCTCGCCCGCGATCCTGCCCTTCGCATCGGGAATCGCGAGCGAATAGGCGCCGTCGGGACGCACCTGCTTTCCGCCGATGAAGAGTTTTGGCGTGCGGTCGATAAAGTCGCCTTCGCCGGTCGCAATCTCGGCCGGCGCCGCGAGCACTTTCAGCGGTGCGGAGGACTTGGCCTTCAGCGTCAGATATTCGGCCATGCCCTCCTTGCCGCCCTCGCGCCCGAAACCGCTCTCGCGATAGCCGCCGAAGCCGCAGGCGGCGTCGAACATGTTGGTCCCGTTGACCCACACCACGCCGGCCTTGAGTTCGGGCGCGACGGCCAGCGCACGGCCGATATTCTCGCTCCAGACGCTGGCGGCGAGGCCGTAGCGCGTATTGTTGGCGAGCTCGACGGCCTCCTGGCTGTCGCGGAACGTCATGGCGGCGAGCACCGGCCCGAACACCTCCTCCTGCGCGAGGATGTTGGCGGGCTGGACGTCGAGCGCCAGCGTCGGCCGGAAGAACCAGCCGGCGCCGGGCAGGGGCGTTTCGGGTTGCCAGCAGGTCGCGCCCTGTCTCGTCCCCTCGGCGACCATGCCGGCGACGCGCTCCAGCTGCGAGGTGTCGACCAGCGGGCCGATATCGGTGTTCTTGTCGAGCGGGTCGCCGAGGATCAGGTGCGACATGCGCGCCTTCACCCTGGCGTAAAAACTCTCCGCCACGCCTTCCTGCACCAGCAGGCGCGAGCCGGCGCAGCACACCTGGCCCTGGTTGAACCAGATGCCGTCGACCAGCCCCTCCACGGCCGAATCGAGATCGGCGTCCTCGAAGACGATGAAGGCCGACTTGCCGCCCAGCTCCAGCGAGAGTTTTTTGCCCGAGCCGGCTGTCGCCTTGCGGATGATCTTGCCGACTTCCGACGAGCCGGTGAAGGCGATCTTGTCGATGCCGGGATGGTCGACGATGGCCGCGCCCGCCTCGGGGCCGCCATGGACGATGTTGACGACGCCCTTCGGCACGCCGGCGCGCTCGCAGATCTCGGCAAACAGGATCGCCGTCAGCGGCGTGAACTCGGCCGGCTTGAGCACCACCGTGCAGCCGGCGGCGAGCGCCGGGGCGATCTTCCACGCCAGCATCAGCAGCGGGAAATTCCACGGGATGATCTGGCCGGCGACGCCGACCGCCTTGTGGTCGGGGAATTCCCGCTCGAGGTTCTGCGCCCAGCCGGCATGATGGATGAAGTGGCGGATCGCCAGCGGCACGTCGATGTCGCGGCTCTCGCGGATCGGCTTGCCGTTGTCGATCGATTCCAGCACGGCGAACAGGCGCGCATGGCGCTGCATGGCGCGGCCGATGGCGTAGAGCACGCGGGCGCGGGCGTAGCCGCCCGCCGCCTGCCATTTCGCCAGCGCCTTGCCGGCCGCCGCCACGGCGTCGTCGACATCGGCCTTGCCGGCCTCGGATATCTTCGCGAGCTGCTTGCCGGTGGAGGGCTCGGCGACGGCGAAGGTCTTGCCCGACTTCGCCGCTCGCCACGCCCCGTCGATGAACAGCGCCTTGGAAAGGTCGCGCTTCTTCAGCCAGGCGTCGGCCTCGGCCCGCGATTCGGGCGCTGCGGCATAATCCATCGCCTCGAATTTCTGCATGATGTTCATGTGGGTGTTCCTGAAAGAAGCCGGCGCGAGGCACCCCCCTCTGGCCTGCCGGCCATCTCCCCCTCAAGGGGGGAGATTGGATGCGGGGCCGACACCGCGTAGTCTCCCCCCTTGAGGGGGAGATGGCCGGCAGGCCAGAGGGGGGTGAACTGCGCAGCCATTTCGCGAGTTCTAAGCCAGTGCGTGGCGGTGGCTGGCCGAATAGCGGTCGGTGAGGAAATGCGAAAGCTGCCGCTCGATGTCTGTGAGCAGGCTGGACGCGCCGAAGCGGAACAGGTCCGGCTCCAGCCAGCGGCGGCCGAGCTCCTCCTTCATCAGCACCAGCCAGTCGAGCGAGGCTTTCGCCGTCGAGATGCCGCCGGCCGGCTTGAAGCCGATCAGATAGCCGGTGCGCTCGTGATAGGCGCGCACGGCGCGCACCATGGCAAGGCCGACCGGCAGGGTGGCGTTGACGCTCTCCTTGCCGGTCGAGGTCTTGACGAAGTCGGCGCCGGCCATCATCGCGACCATGGAAGCCAGCGTGACGTTGCGCAAGGTGGACAGGTCGCCGGTGCCGAGGATGGTCTTCAGATGCGCCTCGCCGCAGGCTTCGCGCATGGCCGCGACCTCGTCGTAGAGCTTCTCCCACTGGCCGCCGAGCACCAGCCCGCGGTCGATGACGATGTCGATCTCGTCGGCGCCGTCGGCCACCGACGCCCGGATCTCGGCGAGCCGCGTCGCGAGCGGGGCGAGCCCGTGCGGGAAGGCGGTGGAGACGGCGGCGATGTGGATGCCGGTCCCTTTCAGCTCCTTGACGCAGGTTGCGACGAAGGGATGGTAGACGCAGACTGCGGCCGGCCGGATGTTTTGGCCCGCAATGCCCAGCTTCTCGACCATCTCGCCGCTGAGCGGCTGCCTGGCCTTGGCGCAGAGCCGGCGCACGCGCTCATGCGTGTCGTTCGAGTTGAGCGTGGTGAGATCCATCAGCGCGATGGAGCGCAGCAGCCATGCCGCCTGGTTCTCGCCCTTGATCGAGCGGCGCTTCGTCAGCGAGCCGACGCGGCGCTCCAGCGCCGAGCGGTTGACGTGGCGCATGGATTCGAGCCAGCCCGGATCGAGCGGCATGCCGGGATTGCGGTTCAGCGCGCCGTGCGCCTCGACGGGCGCGGGCTGGCGGCTTCCCCCCAGCCCGGCATTGGGCAGCGCGTGCACGCTGGCGGCATGCTGCGGACTGGTGCTCATGGCGAAACCCGTTCTTTCCCGCGGACCGGCGCGTGCGTGCTGCCGGCGCCTCCCGCCGTTCTTCGCAGCATAATCTACGAGAAGGCCCGGTGAAACAAGGCGAGGCACCATGTCTGCTTGACAGGTCCGGCGCTTTGCCCGACCACGCTGCCGCTATCGCGGAGGATCGGCTACATGCTCGACGCGTCGAACAAGGTCGTGGTGATCGGCGCGGGACATGCCGGCGTGGAATTCGCCGCCGCGCTGCGCCAGAAGGGGTTTTCAGGCTCCATCGACCTCGTGTCGGACGAGACGCCGATCCCCTACCAGCGGCCGCCTTTGTCGAAGGAATACATCAAACGCCCCGGCAACCCGCTGGTGCTGAGGCCCGCGCAGTTCTACGCCGACCAGAAGGTGACCTTGCGCGCCGGCGTGCGCGCCGAGGCGATCGACCGCGCGGCGCGGCAGGTGAGGCTGTCGGACGGCTCGGCGCTCGACTACGACCATCTCGTGATCGCCACCGGCGCGCGCAACCGCAAGCCGCCGGTGCCGGGCATCGACCACCCGGACGTGATCGAGCTGCGCTCGCTGGCCGATGCCGAGAAGATCGTGGAGCGCATCGCCTCGTGGCGGCGCGTCGTCGTCATCGGCGGCGGCTTCATCGGGCTGGAGGCGGCCGGGCTGTTCTCGCTGATGGGCATCGCCATCGATGTGGTGGAGATGGCGCCGCGCCTGATGGGTCGCGCCGTGTCGCCGACCGTGTCGGCCTGGTTCCGCGACTTCCACCACGACAACCGCGTGCAGTTGCACATGCCGCAGCAGGTGGCGGCGGTGGAGCATCGCGACACCGGATCGGGGCCGCGCGCCGTGGTGACGCTGGCCGGCGGCGACCTGATCGAGGCCGACGCGGTGCTGCTGGCGGCCGGCGTGATGCCGAATGTCGAGCTTGCGGCCGCGGCGGGGCTGGAGACCAACAACGGCGTCGTGGTCGACGCCTTCCTGTCGACCTCGGATCCCGCCATTTCGGCCATCGGCGACTGCGCGGCTTATCCCAGCGTGCATTTCTCCGGCATGGCGCGGCTGGAATCGGTGCAGAACGCCGGCGACCACGCCAAGGCGCTGGCCGCGCGGCTCATGGGTGAGGCGAAGGAATATGACGCGCTGCCATGGTTCTGGTCGATCCAGGGCGAGGCGCGGCTCCAGATCGCCGGGCTGTCCAAGCCGGGGCTGGCGGAAGTGGTGCGCGGCGATCCGGCGAGCGGAAAATTCTCCGTCTTCCTGTTCGACGGCGACAGGCTTCAGGCGGTCGAATCGGTCAATGCGCCCGGCGACCACATGGTCGCGCGCCGGCTGATCGCCGCCGGCACCAAGGTCGACCGCGCCGCCGCCGCCGATACCGCGATCGACGTCAAGAGCCTGATGGCGGCCGGCTGAGGCTTAGTCGTCCCAGCGGGGCAGGGCGGCGACTTCGGCCGGGGTGACGTCGCTCACCAGCCGGTTGCCGTCCAGGCGAAAGCGCCCGATGGGCACGATCACGTCGTCGCGGTCGCCATAGCCGGCACCGTCGTCGAAATCCACGACCAGCGCCGTGGCGGTGGACGCGTCGGTGCCGAGCACCTCTTCCACGTCGCCGACGTTCCGGCCGTTCACATAGACATCGAGATCGTCGACCCGGTCGACCGTGATGCCGAAGGCCGCGACCGTGACGCCGTCGCGCAGCTCGATCAGGCCGGATTGGGCGGAGACGGGGCCGGCCGCGAGGAGAACGGCGGCGGCGGAGAAAGCGAGGCGCATGGTCTGGCTCCGTATGCGATCGTCGGAGCCTGCGATGTAGGCCACCGTCGCGGCAATTCAATATGAAAGCGGGCGCCGAAGCGCCCGCAATGCCGCCGCCGTGAAAACGCCGGGTCGCTCAGGCCATGGCCTTCTGCAAATTCTCGTCCACCTTGTCGAGGAAGCCGGTGGTCGACAGCCAGGGCTGGTCGGGGCCGATGAGCAGCGACAGATCCTTGGTCATGTGGCCGGATTCGACCGTCTCGATGCAGACGCGCTCCAGTGTCTCGGAGAACTTCTTCAGCGCGACATTGTCGTCCAGCTTGGCCCGGTGCGCGAGGCCGCGCGTCCAGGCGAAGATCGAGGCGATGGAGTTGGTCGAGGTCTCCTCGCCCTTCTGGTGCTGGCGGTAGTGGCGAGTGACCGTGCCGTGCGCGGCCTCGGCCTCCACGGTCTTGCCGTCCGGCGTCATCAGCACCGAGGTCATCAGGCCGAGCGAGCCGTAGCCCTGCGCCACTGTGTCGGACTGCACGTCGCCGTCATAGTTCTTGCAGGCCCAGACATAGCCGCCCGACCATTTCAGCGAGGCCGCCACCATGTCGTCGATCAGCCGGTGCTCGTACCAGATCTTCCTTTCCTTGAACTGATCGACGAATTCCGTCTCGTAGACCTCCTGGAAGATGTCCTTGAAGCGGCCGTCATACGCCTTGAGGATGGTGTTCTTGGTCGACAGGTAGACCGGATAGTTGCGCAGCAGGCCGTAGCTCAGCGAGGCGCGCGCGAAATCGCGGATCGAATCGTCGAGATTGTACATGGCCATGGCGACGCCCGACGACGGCGCGTCGAACACCTCGTGCTCGATCGCCGTACCGTCCTCGCCGACGAACTTGATCGTCAGCTTGCCCTTGCCGGGGAAGCGGAAGTCGGTGGCGCGGTACTGGTCGCCGAAGGCGTGGCGGCCGACGACGATGGGCTTGGTCCAGCCCGGCACCAGGCGCGGCACGTTGCGCATGATGATCGGCTCGCGGAAGATCGTGCCGCCGAGGATGTTGCGGATCGTGCCGTTGGGCGACTTCCACATCTTCTTGAGCTTGAATTCCTCGACGCGTGCCTCGTCGGGCGTGATGGTGGCGCACTTCACGCCGACGCCGTGCTTCTTGATCGCATTGGCCGCGTCGATCGTCACCTGGTCGTTGGTCTGGTCGCGGTATTCGACCGAAAGGTCGTAATAATGCAGGTCCACGTCGAGATAGGGATGGATCAGCTTGTCCTTGATGAGCTGCCAGATGATGCGGGTCATCTCGTCGCCGTCGAGCTCGACGACGGGATTTGCCACCTTGATCTTCGCCATGTGAAATTGCCTCGCGACTATGTGCTGAAAGGTTCGGGAACCGGAAAATCGCGCCCCTATAACACCTGCGGCGGCGAGCGCAAAGCAGCGGAAGGACGCAGTCCGGTCACGCCCGCCGCGCCTTCGGGCCGGCCGGCTTCGCCGTCTTCTCCTTCGGCGGCAGCGGGCCGACGAAGGCGAGGCTGGTCGAGATCCAGTCCTTCAGCGTGTCGTCGTCGAGCACGGCGGCATCGACATTGACGAAACCCTTCATCTGCCGGTCGGCCA
>CAZVTK010000036.1:0-35657 GCA_964629765.1 uncultured Mesorhizobium sp. | reverse complement strand
CGACAGCCAATCTCCCCCCTTGAGGGGGAGATGTCCGGCAGGACAGAGGGGGGTGAACGAGCTCACCGCTTCACCTCCCACGTCGTCACGCGCTCGCCGGTGGCGGGGTCCTTGCCATCCTTGAGCTGGATGCCCTGCGCCAGCAGCGCGTCGCGGATGCGGTCGGCCTCCGCCCAGTTCTTGTCGGCGATGAAGGCGAGGCGTTCGGACACGAACGCCGCCACGTCGATGCCGGTCTTCAGCTCCGAAAGATCGAGCCCGACCAGTTGCGCGGCGGCGGCCACGGACGCAGGCGGAAGAGTCGCGTCGTTCAGCAGCCGCACATAGTCGGCGAAATCGAGATCATCGCTCAGCGCCGCCACGAAGGCCGGATCGACGTCGCCGGCTCGCGCGCCGTCCACGCGCCGCCGCCACTTGGCGATCAGCGTCTCCGCCTCCTCCAGCCTGCGCACCGAAAAATCGATCGGCTCGCGGTAGTGCGTCATCAGCATCGCCAGCCGCAGCACCTCGCCCGGCCATTTTCGCGCGCCGAATTTCTCGGTGTTCAGCAGTTCGCTGATGGTGACGAAATTGCCCTCGCTCTTCGACATCTTGCGGCCCTCGACCTGCAAGAAGCCGTTGTGCATCCAGTAGTTGGCCATCACCGCCGTGCCGTGGGCGCAGCGCGACTGGGCGATCTCGTTCTCGTGGTGGGGGAAGATCAGGTCCAGCCCGCCGCCGTGGATGTCGAAGGTCTCGCCCAGATGCGCCGCGCTCATGGCCGAGCATTCGATGTGCCAGCCCGGCCGGCCGCGTATGGCGAGCAGGCCCGCAGGCAGGCGGAACTTCGCCTCCCAGCCGGGTTCTTCCGCCGACGATTCCTTCCATAGAACGAAGTCGGCCGGGTTCTTCTTGTGGCCCTCGACGGCGATGCGCGCGCCGGCCTGCTGCTCGTCCAGCGGGCGGCGCGACAGGCGCCCGTAATCGGCCATGGAGGTGGTGTCGAACAGGATTTCCGCCCCCTCCGCCCCTTCCGCGTGGTAGGCGTGGCCGCGATCCAGAAGCTGCTGGATCAGCGTGACCATGTCGGCGCGGCCGTCGGCGCGCGGCAGCACATAGTCTGTGGCGCGCGGCTGCACGGTCGGCTCCAGCGTGCCGAGCGCCTTCACGTCGGCCGCGAACTGGCCCGCGGTCGTCTCGGTCACCTTGCGGATCGCCTCGTTGAGCGGCAGGCCGGGATGATCGCGCAGCGCCCGCGCGTTGATCTTGTCGTCCACGTCGGTGATGTTGCGCACATAGGTGACGTGGTCGGCGCCGTAGAGGTGGCGCAGCAGCCGGAACAGCACATCGAAGACGATCACCGGCCGCGCATTGCCGATATGGGCGAAGTCGTAGACCGTAGGCCCGCAGACATACATGCGCACGTTGGCCGGGTCGATGGGAACGAAATCCTCCTTCGACCGCGTCAGCGTGTTGTAGAGCCGCAGCTTCGGTGCCTCGGTCACGCGACAAGTCTCCCCTGGCCGGCTGGCCGGGGCGTTTTTCGGTGACCTTTGGAGAGCGCGAAAACGACCGGACCAGCGACGGCGCTAGCCGATAATGCAGATCCCGATAATGGCGATCGACGTTTTCATGCCGCGCTTATCGCGGAGGCGCGGCTTTCCGTCAAGGCGCTTGTCGCGCGGCGCCCCGGACGCTGTTGCACAAAAACCGCAGCCCGGCACGAAGCCGGCCAGCCGGCCGCCGTTAACCGAAATACCCCGGTTTCGCGCAAATGCCGACACGATTCAGTCCCAATCGGCCCCCATCTGCACGCCATGTCGCCCCGATCCGGGGGCAACCGATCCGAGGGGATGAACAGATGACCGTCAAGAACGAAGCCACCGCGCGAAAACCCGAGCAGCCGTCGGCGCGCAAGCAATATGCGGCGCTGGCCGCCCATTACGGCGCGATCGGCAATGCGGCCGTGCGCGCGGCCCTGCAATTCCGCAAGCCCGCGCAGCCTGCGACCGCGAAATAGGTTCAGAAGAGCTTCATCTGGGCCGGCGGGGGCGCGGCCTTCTTCGCGGCGGGTTTGTCCGCCGCCGCAAGGGTGGCGGAATCGATCCGCTCCCGAACAGGCTCCTGAATATCCGGGCCGGTATTGGCCACCTTGTTGACCTTGTCCGAAACCGGGACGGCCTCGAAGAAGCCGTCCTCCACCGGGCGCATCAGGTCGGCCACGTCGCGCGGCTCGTAGTTCACGCAGTCGAGCCAGCGCGAAAAATCCTGCGGCCTGATCACCACCGGCATGCGGTCGTGGATGGCGGCGATGTTGCCGCTGGCGGCAGTGGTCAGGATGGCGCCGGTGTCGATCTCCGAGCCGTTGGCGTCGTGCCAGGGCTCCATCAGCGCGCCGAAGGCGATGACGCCGCCGTTTTTCGGCCTGATCCAGTAGGCTTGCTTGGTGACTTTCCCGTCGCGCTTCCATTCATAGAAGCCGGAGGCCGGGATCAGCGCGCGCCGGTGGCGCATCGCGGCGCGAAAAGCCGGCTTCTCGGCCGCCGTCTCCGAACGGGCGTTGATCAGGAGCGGCATGTCCTTCGGGTTCTTCGCCCAGCCGGGTATCAGACCCCAGCGCACCAGCATCGCCTTGCGGTCGGGCAGGTTGGAGCCAGGATCGCGGCGCGGGCCGGCCATGACCAGCAGCACGGGCTGCGTCGGCGCGATGTTGTAGCGCGGCGGAAAATCCTCCAGCTCCATCACGGCCAGAAACGCCTCGATCTCCTGAAGCGTGGTGTTCAGGGCAAAACGGCCGCACATCTCCTGCTCCCCTCCCCAGCGGGCCGCAACCGCGCGGATCGTCGTTCCTGTCTGCGGCCCTATTTGCGGCGAGGCGGCGAAGCGTGCAAGGTCGCCGCCGCATGACCGCCGCTTCGCGCCCCGCCCTCGCCGTATCCGTCGCCATCCTGAAGGAAGGCCGCGTGCTGCTGGTGCGGCGCGGGCGCGAGCCCTCCAAGGGCCTCTACGCGTTTCCGGGCGGACGGGTCGAGCCCGGCGAGGTGCTGGAGGCCGCCGCGCGGCGCGAGCTGTTCGAGGAGACGGCGCTCACCGCCGGGGCGCTCGCGCCGCTGACGACGGTCATCATTCCCGACCTTCACGGCACGCCGGTCTTCGAGCTGACCGTATTCCACGGCACGGAGGCCAGCGGCACGCTGCGCGCCGGCGACGACGCGGAGGCGGCCGGCTGGTACGGCCCCGGCGAGGTCGCCGCCTTGCCGGTGACCGGCAATGTCGGCGAGATCGCGCTCAGGCTGCTGGCCGGCGAGCCGGTGGTGGGCGTCACGGGCATAACAAGTTAACGCTTTCGCAAGACAGCCGCGCAGGCGCCCGCCGCGCGCCTTGCGGCCGCCAGAATTCTCGGCAACAGATGCCGCCATGATGAGACGTCTCATGCTCGCCTGCGCCCTTGCCGCGCCGCTGCTGGCGCCCTTGCCCGCGCGCGCCGTGGACGCGCCCTACGAGCCCGAGCTCATGCGGCTCGCCGAGCTTCTGGGCGCGCTGCACTATCTGCGCGACCTGTGCGGCGACCCGGCGACGACGTGGCGCGACCAGATGGAGCGGCTGCTCAGCACCGAGAACCCGCCGCCCGACCGGCGCGCGCGCCTCGTCGCCCGCTTCAACAGCGGCTTCCGTTCCTTCGATTCCATCTATTCCACATGCACGGCATCGGCGGTCGAGGCGATCGAGCGCTACATGCTGGAGGGCGAGACGCTGTCGCGCGACATTGCGACGAAATACGGAAATTAACTCAAATTGTACTTTCAGCAGCGGGCGGGGGTGCGCTCGCGCCCGAACGTGATAACGTGTTAACGGGACGTGAATTCAGGCCGCGCGCCACGGCGCAGCGGCCGGGGATGGCAGAAATGGAACGCAGCATGGGCGACATCGAGAACCTGATCCGCGAGGAAAAGCGCCTGACCGCCGTCGAGAGCCAGAACGAGGCGTGGGCGGAGGCGATCGCCTCCGGCATCGAGCCGGAGATCGTCGCCGACGCGGCGGTGGCCACCGCGCTTCTGGAACTGGTGCGCGCCGAGGGCGAGACGGCGACGCTGGCGCTGATCGAGCGCATGCGCGAGCGCGTGGTGTCGGGTGAGTTCGCCGCCTGCCGCACCAGGCACTGAGCAAGACGCCGTGGCGGCCCGGCACGGAACATCCATCGCGGGCGCGGCCTTCGCGGCCTCGCTTCTGTGGTCGGGCGCCGCGCTCGCCCTCAGCGAGATCCCGCAGGAGGACGCGCCCGAGGCTCCGGTGACGCTGGTGCCGCTGCCGGCGCCGATCCCCAATCCCGGCAATCCGCCCGCCGCTTCGCAGCCGGCCGTGCCCGCGGAAATCCCGGAAGGGGAGGACGCCGCGCCCGGCGTCGGCGCCGCCGAGGAGGCCGAGGTGCTGCCCGAGGTCGTCTACGACCTCAACCGCCTGCCCGAACCCGTGCGGCGGCTGCGCGAGAAGATCGTGGCCGCCTGCAAGGCCGGCGACGTCGAGGCGCTGCGGCCGCTTCTCGAAACCGGCGACGGCGGGACGACGCTGTCGCTCGGCGGGGTCGACGGCGATGCGATCGACTTCCTCAAGAGCCTGTCCGGCGACGGCGAGGGCCACGAGATCCTGGCGATCCTCGAGGAGGTTCTGGAGGCCGGCTACGTGCATCTGGAGCCCGGCACGGACGGCGAGATCTATGTCTGGCCGTATTTCTTCGCGCTGCCGCTGGAATCGCTCTCGGCGCCGCAGCGCGTCGAGCTGTTCCGGCTGGTGACGGCCGGCGACTACGAGGACATGAAGAATTACGGCGCCTACATCTTCTACCGCGTCGGCATCACGCCCGACGGGCGCTGGGCGTTCTTCGTCGCCGGGGATTGAAGAAGGGCAGTCGGCAGTCGGAGGACAAGCCCCTTGCCCGGCATGGCCGTCAAGATCGGCCGGCGAATAACGGCGGCTGCTATTTCCGACTTCCGACCGCCGACCGCCGACTGCCGCTCTCCTGAAACTCCACCGCCCTGCCCTGTCCCGGCGCGACGATCTCGCCGTCCCACATCACGCGGATGCCGCGCACCATGGTGCCCACCGGCCAGCCGGTGACCGTCGTGCCGTCGTAAGGCGTCCAGCCGGCGCGCGAGCCCGACTGCGCGTTGGCGATGGTCTCCCTGCGCTTCAGGTCGACGATGGTGAAGTCGGCGTCGTAGCCGACGGCAATGCGCCCCTTGCGGGCCATGCCGAAGATGCGGTTCGGGCCGTGGCTGGTCAGGTCGACGAAACGCTCCAGCGACATGCGGCCCGCCGCGACATGGTCGAGCATCACCGGCACCAGCGTCTGCACGCCCGGCATGCCGGAGGGGGACTGCGGATAGGGTTTTGCCTTCTCCTCCAGCGTGTGCGGCGCATGGTCGGAGCCGAGCACGTCGATGACGCCGGACCGCACGCCGCGCCAGACGCCGTCGCGGTGGGAGCGGTCGCGCACCGGCGGGTTCATCTGCAACAGCGTGCCGAGGCGGGCATAGTCGTCCGACGACAAAGTGAGGTGATGCGGCGTCGCTTCCGCCGTCGCCACATCCTTGTTGGCGGCCAGCAGGTCGATCTCGTCGGCGGTGGAGATGTGCAGGACGTGGATGCGCGCGCGCTCCTGCCGCGCGATGCGCAGCAGGCGCTCGGTGCACCGGTAGGCGGCCACGGCGTCGCGCCAGACCGGATGCGAGGCCGCATCGCCCGGCACGCGCTCGCCGAGCCGCTCGCGCAGGCGGTACTCGTCCTCGGAGTGGAAAGCGACGCGGCGGCGCGTGTTGCGCAGGATGGAGGCCACGCCCTCGTCGTCCTCGACCAGCAGGTCGCCCGTCGACGCGCCCATGAAGACCTTGATGCCGGCGGCGCCCGGCAGCCGCTCAAGCTCGCCGACATCGCGCGCATTGTCGTGCGTGCCGCCGACCCAGAAGGCGAAGTCGCAATGCATGCGCCCGGTGCCGCGCCGCACCTTGTCGGCCAGCGCCTCTTCCGAAACCGTCAGCGGGCTGGTGTTGGGCATCTCGAAGACGGCGGTGACACCGCCGAGCACCGCGGCGCGCGAACCCGTCTCCAGGTCCTCCTTGTGCTCGGCGCCCGGCTCGCGGAAATGCACCTGGCTGTCGACCACGCCCGGCAGCACATGCAGCCCCGCGCAGTCGACCCGCTCGCCGGCGGACGCGGCCGACAGGTCGCCGATGGCGGTGATCCGCCCGCCGGCGACGCCGATGTCGCGGCGGCCGATGCCGTCATGGTTGGCGACCGTGCCGCCCGTCAGGATCAGGTCGTAGGTGGCCGTCATCGCACAATCGTTCCCTTGCCGCGTCGCTGAGCCGGGCTTACGTAGGCGCTGTTCCGAATGCAAGTTGTGTCGCCATGCCCGCCCTGCATCTTACCCAGCGCTGCGTGATCGAGGTGACCGGCCCGGAAGCCGGGCATTTTCTGCAAAACATCGTCACGGCGGACCTCGACCAGCTCGTCGCGGGCGAGGCCAAACCCTGCGCGCTGCTGTCGCCGCAGGGCAAGATCCTGTTCGATTTCCTCATCTCGCGGCACGGAGAGGACGGCTTCCGGCTCGATGTCGACCGGGCGCTGGCCGACGATCTTCTGCGCCGGCTGACGCTCTACAAGCTCCGGGCCAAGGCGCAGATTGCCAAGCAGGAACAGGTGCTTGTCGTCGCTTCATGGGGAACCGATTCAGGCTCCTCGCAAACTGATTCAACGCTGGCCGACCTGCGCTTCCCGCTAGGCGCAGGGGTGCGGCGTGCCTATACCGCTTCGGCGCCCGAAACAGACGCCGCCCTTGCCGACTGGACGGCGCTGCGCATCCACCACGGCGTCGCCGAAAGCGGCGCGGATTTTCCCGCGGGCGACCCCTTCCCGCACGACGTGCTGATGGACCAGAACGGCGGCGTGGGCTTCAGGAAGGGCTGCTATGTCGGGCAGGAGGTGGTGTCGCGCATGCAGCATCGCGGCACCGCCCGCCGCCGCGTGCTGATCGCCGAGGGTGCCGCGCCGCTGCCGGCTCCCGGCACCGAGATCACGGCCGGCGGCCGCGCCATTGGCGCGCTCGGCAGCGTCGACGGCCGCCGCGGCCTCGCCATCGCGCGCATCGACCGCGCGAAGGACGCGATGGATGCGGGCGTGCCGGTCGAGGCCGGCGGCGTCGCGCTCACCCTCTCCATCCCCGGCTGGGCGCGCTTCGGCTGGCCGGAGCCCGCGGCCCCGGCGGACAACGCCTGATGGCCGATCGCCCCGGCGCGCCGCCGCGGGCCTGGCAGCGCATGCTGTCCGGCCGCCGGCTCGATCTGCTCGACCCCTCGCCGCTCGACATCGAGATCGCCGACATCGCCCACGGGCTGGCGCGCGTGGCCCGCTGGAACGGCCAGACGCGCGGCGAGCACGCCTTCTCGGTCGCCCAGCATTCGCTGCTGGTGGAGCAGATTTTTCGCCGCACGCGACCGGAGGCCCCAAACCCGGACCTGCTCGCGGCGCTGCTGCACGACGCGCCCGAATATGTGATCGGCGACATGATCTCGCCGCTCAAGGCGGCGGTCGGCGGCGGCTACAAGAGCGTGGAGCGGCGGCTCCAGCAGGCGGTGCACATCCGCTTCGGCCTGCCGGCGACGCTGCCGGAAGCGCTCAAGCGGGCGATCAAGCAGGCCGACCAGGCCGCCGCGTGGTTCGAGGCGACCGAGCTTGCCGGCTTCGGCGAGGCCGAGGCGCAGAACTATTTCGGCCGGCCGCGCGGAGTGACGCGCGACGGGCTCGACCTCGCCCCGCGCCCGACGGCGGCCGTGCAGGCGGATTTCATCCAGCGGTTCGGAGCGATCGCCAACGAATCGTAGCGGCCGCGTCGTTGAATGCTGGCAGACGTTGCCAGAGCCGCGCCAGCAGCTTCGCGGCTGGGCAGCGCGACGAGGCGAAGACTAGATGCAGGGCCTTGCCAGGAGCCCCCTGAGCGCGACCCGCAGGTAGAATCCGTCCCGCCCGAACCGCAACTCGGTCATCGCGCGACTCCGTGCAGGCGTCGGCCAGCGGCGCCTGTCAGCCTGCCGCGAGCATGGCCCACGCCGCCACCTCCACGGCCACCGCTACCTCTATGCGCGCGTCGACCCTCGTCACCGGCTCCCGGCAGAGTTGACAGCCGCCCTGCCTTGGAGCAACAATACTCATAATGAAGAATATTGTCGACAATCTGCAGACTGCTTGGGCCCGACCTCTCGGTGATGACCGCGGCCTCGTCGACCGCATCGCCGAGCAGATCCGCGGCGCGATCGTCGAGGGCAACCTCCCCCCGGGCGAGAAGATCCGCGAGGAGGCGCTGTCCGAGGCATTCGCCACTTCGCGGACTCCGGTCCGCGAGGCGCTGCGCATGCTTGAGGCAGAAGGCCTGGTCACGATCATCCCACGCCGCGGGGCGTGGGTCTCCGAACTGGTGCCCCGGGAGGCGGCGGACATACATCTGTGCCGCGCCTATCTGCTCGGACTCGCCTGCAAGCTCGCCGCGCATCGCCGGACCGAAGAGGACATGCGCGAGCTCGACGCGCTGGTGGCCCGGTTGCGCGACTTCAAGGAAAGGGACATGGGGCCCGACTACGTGGCGGCCGCGGCAGCCATCAACGACTGGATCGTGAACATGGCCGAGAGCACCCAGATCAGGGAGGCGCTGAAGCCACTCAACGCCAAGGCCCGGAGATATCGGCACGTCTCCGGCTCGCTCTCGTGGCGCCGCGAGGACGCGGTGCGCAACTACGAGAAGATCGCCGGCGCGATCCGCAGGCGGCGACCCGACGAGGCCGAGCAGCTCATGCGCCGCACGATTGCCGCCTCGGCGGAGGCGTTGCTGCGGCACATCCTGCCCGGCGAGGTCGCGCAGGAGCTGATGATCTCGGGCTACCTGTTCGAAGGCCAGGAACGGCCGGAGCGATAGCGCTGTCCAGGGCTTGCGGAGGCTCCGGCATTGTTCATGTGCGTAAAAAGGGAAGCATGCTCATGACTTGTGCGATACCCGCGAATGATTTCCGGTTTCCCGAAGGCCGATCCGACCTCCGTCGTACGGTGTCCGCAGCTCCGGAATGGACCGGACGGCCGGTCATGCCGCGCGGCCTGACCGCGAAAGGCTGGCTCTGATGGCCCCGCATCCCTCAACCCCGTCCGGCGACGGCACGGCCGGCACGAAATCGCTGGCGATCGGCATCGATGTCGGCGGAACCTTCACCGACTGCATCCTCATCAGGGAGGGCGGCCACGAGATCCAGCTCATCAAGGTGCCGTCGCGCGCGAACGGCCAGGATGAGGCCGCGATGGAGGGGGTTCGCCATCTGCTGGGCCAGTCCGGGGCGGCGCCGGAGGCCGTGGATCATTTCGGGCACGGCACGACGGTGGCCACCAACACGGTGATCGAGGAAACGGGAGCAAAGGTCGGTGTCCTCACCACGGCCGGCTTCCGCGACGCGCTGTTTCTGCGGCGGGTCCGCTTCCCGCGCCCGGCCAACATGAACGGTTCGCTGCCCACCCAACTCGTCCAGCGCCGGCATGTATTGGAGATCGAGGAGCGCATCGACGCGCAGGGGCGCGTCCTCGTCCCCGTCGACCTGGCCGGGGCGGTCGAGGCCGCCCGGCGGCTGGTCGAATCCGAAGGTCTTTCGGCGATCGCCATCTGCTTTCTGCACGCCTACAAGAACCCGGACCATGAGGAGGCGGTAAAGGCCGCCGTCCAGCGCGCGCTTCCGCACGTGTTCGTCGCATGCTCATCCGAAGTGTCGCCGCGTCCGCGCGAATACGAGCGTTTCATGGCCGTCGTCCTGAACGCCTATGTCGGCGAGAGGATGCGCCGCTATCTCACCAATCTCGACACCAGGACCGTGGAGGCCGGGCTCGGCGCGCGGGCTCTGGTGACCAAATCGGATGGCGGCATCCTCAACATCGAGACTGCGGGGCGCTTTCCCGTCCACACCATGCTGTCGGGCCCTGCCGCGGGCGTCGTTGCCGCCCATCACTATGCCCTGGAGGCCGGGCGCGAGAAGATCATCACCTGGGACATGGGCGGCACCAGCCTCGACGTCGCCGTGGTGGACGGCCGGATCCGATACACCGAAGAGGCCAATATCGGCGAATACCCGCTCTTCATCCCGACGATCGACGTCATTTCCATCGGCGCCGGCGGCGGCTCCATCGCGTGGATCGATTCAGTAGGCATGCTTCATGTCGGCCCGCGAAGCGCAGGCGCCAATCCCGGCCCGGCCTGCTATGGGCGCGGGGGCGTGGAGGCGACGCTCACCGATGCCTACGTGGCGCTGGGCATCGTCAATCCCGCCAATTTCGCCGACGGCGGGATGCGGCTCGATCGCGACCGCTCCCTGGAGGCGCTTGAAACCCTGGGGCGCCGGCTCGGCCTCGATGCTCTGGCCACCGCCGAATCGATCATCGACGTGGCGACGGCGCAGATACAGACCAAATGCATGCCGCTGCTCGCCCGCTACGGCATCGATCCCGAGGAATACACGCTTCTGCCCTACGGCGGTGCCGGCCCCACCCATGCCTTCATCTATGCCAAGGCAGCCGGTATCCGCAGACTGATCATCCCCCTCTTTCCCGGCCTCCTTTGCGCACTCGGCACGGTCATCGCCGATCTCAGGTTCGACGCGCCAAAGCGCATGGAAGTCATGCTGGAAGGGATGGACGAGGACGCCTTCAACCAGGAACTTGCCGCGCTTGCGCGGCAGGCAACGACCCAGCTTCACCAGCAGCGCGTACCGGTCGAGCGGGTCGACGTCGTCTACAGCGCGGCGATGCGCTATAGTGGCCAGTCCTTCGAACTGGAGGTCACGCTCGATCCGGAGCGCGTGACCCGGGCCAATGCAAGAGCGGCGTTCCTCGCCAGATACCAGGCGCGTTACGGCTATTCCGACCCGGAAGCGCCCGCGGAAATCGTCTCGGTCGTGGCCCACGCCATCGGCCACACGGCCAAGCCGCGTCTCCAGCCGCCGACGAAGGCGGTGGCGGAGGGCGACCGGGTGTACCGGCGACGCGTCTACACAGGCGGCGAATGGGTCGAGTCCGAGGCCATAAGCCGCGACAGGCTGGCTCCCGGCGACCGCTTCGCCGGTCCTTTCTTGATCGACCAGGCCGACACCACCACATTCGTGCCGGCCGGGTTCAAGATCGAGATCGATGCCCACATGAACATTCTCGGGGAGCTGACCGATGGCGCGGACTGAAGCCGTTTTCCTGCAGGTCCTCAACAGCCGCCTGCTCGCGATCACCACCGAATTCGCCGAGAACATCCTGCGCGCCGCCCATTCGACCCTCATCAAGGAGACATGGGACCTTGCCGCGCTGCTCATGTCGCCGGAAGGCGAGGTCATCTCGTGCCCGCGAGAGGTCGCCGCAAAGCGGCTGGGCATGAGCCTGCGCATGTGGCTGGACCGCAATCCGGTGGTGCGGCCGGGCGACATCTTCATCGCCAACGACCCCGTCACCACCGGCCTCGCCTCGCACCTCAACGACATCTTCATCTGGAAGCCGGTCTTCGTCGGCGACGCCCTGGTCTGCTATGCGCTCGCCTTCGTCCATGTCACCGATGTCGGCGGCCTGGTGCCGGGAAGCATCTCGCCGGACGCGGTGGACATATTCCAGGAGGGATTGCGCGTTCCGGCGGTGCGGCTGTTCCGCGAAGGCGAGATCGCCGAGGACGTGCGTGACATCTTCCTGACCAATTCGCGGGTATCGGCGCAATTCTGGGGCGATGTCGGCGCGGTCGTCGGCGCACTCAACATCTGCGAGCGGCGGCTGGTCGAGATGGTCACGGAGACCGGTGAAGAAGCCTTTGCCAAAAGTACGGCCCGCCTTCTGGCGCTGGCCGAACAGCGCTCCAGGGAGCTCATTCGCGAGATACCCAACGGAGAATACGACTTCACCGACTATATCGACGGCCTGCCCAACATCGCGCCGATCAGGCTGAAGCTGACGGTGAAGGTCGAGGACGAGGACGTGACCCTCGACTTCACGGGGTCGGACGACGAGGTGAAGGCCGCCTACAACGTCTACAGCCACTCCCAGGACGGCTATTGGGGCCTGTGCCGCGCCTTCACGGACTATTTCGAGACGGTCGATCCGTCCGTCGCATGGAATAGCGGCCTCGTGCGTCCGATCAAGGTCGCCGCGCCGCTCGGAAGCGTGCTCAACCCTCGGCCGGGCGCGTCCTGCGGCGGACGCGTCTCGACCTATTTCCGCATCTACTACATGATCCTCGGAGCGCTTTCCAAGGCCATGCCCGGCCGGCTGCCGGCCTCGGGCCCGGCCTCCAGCGGCATCATGCTGATCGCGACGCGTGATCGTGCCACAGGCGACCGGCGCATCAATGTCGGCCAGGCGATCTTCGGCGGCAGCGGCGCGCGCGCCGTGGCCGACGGCTTCGACGGCAACGAGATGGTCTCCTGGTATCTCAGGAACGTTCCGGTCGAGATCCTGGAGCGCGAAATCGATGTCCGTTTCCGCAAATATGCCATCAGTCCCGGAACCGGCGGCGCGGGCACCTACCGGGGCGGACATGGAACGATGGTGGACGTCGAGTTCCTCACGCCGGCCACCGTCACCCTCAGGGGGCTCCAGCGCTACCAGTTCCGCGCGTGGGGCGTGACGGGCGGGCGTTCCGGATCGCTGGGGACGATCGTGATCAATCCCGGCGCGGAGAACGAGCGCCGCCTGGGTGCCATCACCGTGCTCGAATTCAAGGAAGGCGACCGTCTCGCGGTCGCCTCGCCCGGTGGCGGCGGCTTCGGCTCGCCCTTGAGGCGCGATCCGGAAATGGTGGCCTCCGACGTGGCGGAGGGGCTGCTCACGGACGAGGAGGCGCTGCTCGACTACGGCGTGGTCCTCCGCGACGGGAAACCAGACCGGGACGCCACGCTCAGGCTGCGTTCGGCGCGAAACGAGCCGCCGCTGGCGATCGACTTCGGGGCCGAGCGGCTGGCGTTCGAGGCGTAGCGCTCGAGACCATCGACGCGACTGGGCCCGCGCGCGGGCCGCATATGCCGCTCGTCGGCGTTGGCAACCTCAGTCGCCGCTGGTGTCGGGCAGAGGCGTGCCGATGAAATGGCATGCCGCAAGATGCCCGGGGGCGCCTTCCACCATCGGCGGCTCGACCTGTGCGCAGACAGGCCGGGCGATCGGGCATCGTCCTCGGAAGCGGCAGCCGCTCGGCGGATTCAGCGGGCTCGGTATCTCACCGCTCAGGATGATCCGCTTGTGCCTGCGCACCGGCTCCGGCCTCGGGATGGCGGAGACCAGGGCGCGCGTGTAGGGATGAAGCGCCCTCTCGTAGAAGTGCCGGGCTGGCCCGACTTCCACGATCTTGCCGAGATACATCACGGCGATGCGGTCGGAGATGTAGGAGACCACAGTCAGATTGTGGGCGACGAAGATCAGGGCGAGATTGAATTCGCGCTTCAGCCCGACCAGCAGGTTCAGCACCTGCGACTGGATGGAGACGTCAAGCGCCGAAACCGGCTCGTCGGCTACCACGAGGGCGGGCTTCATGATGAGCGCCCGCGCAATGCCTATGCGCTGGCGCTGCCCTCCTGAGAATTCATGCGGATAGCGGTCGATCGCCTCCGGCCTCAGCCCGATGCTGCCGAGCATGGCGGCAACCAGCTCACGCCGCGCCGAGAGACTGCGCATGCCGTGGATGGCGAGGCCTTCGCCGACGATCTCGCCGACGCGCATGCCCGGATTGAACGAGCTGACGGAATCCTGGAAGATGATCTGGATCTGGCGGGTGAGCACCTTGGCTGCGGCCGGGCGTACATCGTTGATGTTCTGGCCCTTGAACCGGATTTCACCGCCGGTCGGCCGATGGAGCCTGACCAGCGTGCGCGCAAGCGTCGACTTCCCGCATCCGGACTCCCCCACCAGTCCGAGCGTCTCGCCGGCGTTGACATGCAGGTCGACCCCGTCGACCGCGCGCAGCGCCCCGGCCTGCCGCCGAAGGATGCCGGGCCTTGTGGAATGCCATACCCGCAACTGCCTCACGTCGAGAAGGGCGTCGTCTGCCGCGTTCATCCATCGCCATCCTTCGGCAACGTCCAACGGTCGGCCTCGCGCAGCCAGCATCGCGCGGCATGGTCCGTGCTCGTGAACATGGGCGGGCTCTCCTCCACGCATCGGTCGAAGGCGTAGCCGCATCGGGCCGCGAAACGACATCCGCGCGGCCAGGAAGCAGCGCTCGGCACCATGCCGGGTATGTCGTAGAGCGGCTGCTCCTGCGTCGCCCCGAGCCTCGGCAACGATCGCAGCAGCGCCTCCGTGTAGGGATGACGGGGGTTCTCGAAAATGGCTTCGACCGGACCGCTCTCGACAATCTGTCCCGCATACATAACGGTCACGACCTGCGCCATCTCCGCGACCACGCCAAGGTCATGGGTGATCAGCAGGATCGCCATTCCGAACTCGTCCTGGAGGCGCCGCATGATGTCGAGGATCTGGGCCTGGACCGTCACGTCGAGCGCGGTCGTGGGCTCGTCGGCGATCAGCAGGGCGGGATTGCACGACAACGCCATGGCGATGGTGATGCGCTGAAGCATGCCGCCCGACATCTGGTGCGGATAGTCCCGAGCGCGTGTGGCGGCCGCCGGAATGCCTACCAGCTCCATCATCTCCACCGCGCGCTCATAAGCTTGCCTGCGGGTGGCGCGCCCGTGGATCCTCACCACCTCGGCGATCTGCTCGCCGACGCTGAGCACCGGGTTCAGAGAGCTCATCGGCTCCTGGAAGATCATCGAGATCCGGCCGCCGCGCAACTTCTCCAGCCCCTTCTCCGGCAGGCCGACGAGATTGCGCCCCTCGAAGATCACCTCGCTGCCCGGCTGGATAAAGCCCGGCGGATCGACGAGTTGCATGACCGAGCGCGCAGTGACGCTTTTGCCGCTTCCCGACTCGCCGACGATGCACACGGTGGAGCCGGCCGGCACCTGAAGATCGATCCCGTCGACCGCGCGAATGAACCCTGAGCTGCCCGCGAAGTACGTACGAAGGTTGCGGATATCAAGCAGCAATTCGCGCTCCAGAAACACCCGATCCACGCGCTACTTCGCCCTCTTGGGATCGTAGCGGTGGCGGAGGCCGTCGCCGAGCAGGTTGACTCCCACCGTCAATATGAGAAGCCCCAGCCCCGGCGCGATGCCGAGCAGCGGGTGCTGGGCGGAATAGCGCTGGCTCTCGGCGATCATGATGCCCCATTCGGCCTGCGGGGGTTGCGCGCCGAGCCCGAAGAAATTGAGCGCGGCCCCCGTCAGCAGGTTCAGCCCGAGGCGGAAGCTGGCGATGGTCATGATCTCGGGCGCGATGCCCGGAACGATGTGCCGCATCACGATGCGCGGCTGGCTCGCGCCCAGCGCCCTGGAGGCCAGCACATAGTCGAGGCCCGCCACCCGCCGCGTGCTCTGATAGGCCACACGCGCGAATATCGGAACGCTGTAGATGCCGAGCGCCACAATCAGCGGGAATATGCCACGGCCGAGGATCGCCACCAGCACGAGCGCCTGGATCATGCCCGGCACGGCCAGCAGCACATCGACCAGCCGCATCAGGAACGCCTCGGCCAAACCCCTCCTGATCGCCGCAACGATGCCGATCGAGGTTCCGACGACCGTCCCGATCACCACGCTGAGCACCCCGATCAGCAGCGAGACCCTGCCTCCGGCCAGCGTCCTGCTGAGCAGATCCCGGCCGAGATGGTCGGTGCCCAGCGGGTGCTGCGGACTCGCCCCGCGGAGCGCGTTCGAGAGGTTCTGGACCGCAGGATCGGTGGTCCATACCCAGGGGCCCAGGATCAGGATGGCAACGACGGTCAGCGTCATCACCAGGCCGACGGTGCCGGCGGCGCCCAGGTTCAGCGACAGCTTTGCGTCCCAGCGTGGCGATGTGGAGGCTTCGGCGCGCATCAGGCCGCACGCAGTCGCGGGTCGAGATACGGATTGAGAATGTCGGCCAGCAGGTTCACGCAGATGAAGATCACACCGAATACAATCAGCAGCGCCTGAAGGCTGGGATAGTCCCGGTTGAGCACGGACTGCACCAGGAAGCTGCCTACGCCGGGCCAACTGAACACCGTCTCGGTGACCACCGCGCCGCTCAGCAGCACCCCGATCTGCACGCATATGACGGTCACAGTCGGCGCGAGCGTGTTGGGGAAGGCGTGCCGCCACACGATCGCCATCCGGCTGGCGCCCTTCGCGCGCGCCGTGCCCACATAGTCGGAGCTCATCGCCTCGATCATGCTGCTGCGGACGACCCGCATGATGAGCCCGACCTGGGTCGCAGCGATCACGATCGACGGCAGGATGAAGCTGCGCCACGACATCATGCCGAAGGACGGGAGCCAGTTCAGCGTCACCGAGAAATAGTTGATCAGCAGGATCGCGACCCAGAAGGTGGGTATCGACACGCCTATGACGGCCAGGATGGTCAGCACGACGTCGGTCAGCGTGTTCTTGCGCAGGGCCGCCATGATACCCGCGTTGATGCCGACCACCAGTGCCAGCAACATGCCGCTGGCGGCCAGCAGCGCGGTGTTGGGCAGGCGGTTGAGGACTTCGCGCATTACCGGGCGCGATGTCGAGATCGACAGCCCCAGATCGCCTGCCGCAAGCTTCCGGAAGAATGTGAGATACTGCTGCAGCAGGGGCTGGTTGAGCCCCAATCGCTCACGGAGGTTCTCCAGCGTCTCCGGCGTGGCGCTCGGCCCGGCAAGCTGCATGGCCGGATCCCCCGGCACGAGCCGGATCAGGAAGAACACCGCCGTGAACAGCAGGAACAGGCTGACCAGTCCTTGGCCGAATCTACGCATCAGTCCGGGCATCAGCTTGACCCCATACCTGGCTACACGCAGCCTGGGCCCACCAGCGGCCGGTGGCCGGTCGGCGCGGCGAGGCAGATCATGCCTCGCCGACGCGGTCGCCTGCGGTGGGCAAACGCGGTTCGCATCCTCTATCTTTCATGAGCGTCCGACAACCGGTGGAATTCGGCCGGGCTGACGACGATGCCTTCCAGGTCGGCCCGCATGGCCACCGCATAGGAGAGGTTGACGATAAAGATCGCCGGAGCATCGCGGTATACGTCCTCGGATACGCCCTTCATCAGGTTGGTGCGCTCCTCGATGTCGAAGGTATCGTTGACCGCCGCGCAGGTGTCGTTGAGCCGCGGGTTCGAGTAGCCGCCGAAGTTGAATCTCGATCCGGGGATGTAGATCTGGCACAGCATCGCCGCGCCGTCACCCATCGGGAAACCCCAGGCGAGCTGCGTCAGCCAGCCTTCGCGATACGCATTCTCGTAGGTATTGGAAAGGAACGTCGCGGGCTCCAGGAGACCGATCTGGTTGGGCACGCCGATAGCGGAGAGATAGCCGCTGACGGCCTGGGCGAGGACCGCGTCGCTCGGATAGCGCCCGTTGCTGGCATTGTAGACCAGGGTCGGGAACGGCTGCCCGTCGCGCTCCAGCACTCCCGCGGCATTCTTCACCCAACCGGCCTCCGCGAGCAGCGCGGCGGCCTTGTCGAGGTCGTAGGTGTAGGGGGCGACCGGCTGGTAGCCGACCACGCCAGCGCCTACCGGCGCATCGGCCACCGCCGCGGTGCCCTGGTAGATCTGGCTGATGATGGCGTCGCGGTCGATGGCGTAGTTCAGAGCCTGGCGCACGCGGACGTCGCCCATCTCCGGTCGGTCCACCGGCAGATGGACGAGAAATTCCCGGATCGACGGTATGACCACCGCCTTGAAGGCGCCCGAGCTCTGCACCCGCGCGATGTCCTGGGCGTCGATATAGAAGATCACGTCAGCGTCGCCGCTCAGCAGCGCGGCAAGCCGGGTCTGGTCGTTCTGGACGGCGCGGAGGTCGATGCTCTCGACATTGGGCTTCTCGCCCCAGTAGCCCTCGTTCCTGCGCAGGAGGACGTGCTCGGGCAGGCGGTGCTCGCTGATGGCGAACGGACCGGTCCCGGCGGCCGGGCTGGTCGGCAGCTCCGCGCCGAAAGCCTCGAAGGAGCCGGGGCTGACCATGCCGGTAAGCCCGTGGCTGAGCCAGATCGGCATGCCGCTGAACGGAGCGGACGTCGTGATCTTGACGGTATATTCGTCAATCGCCTCGGCCCCGGCGATCGTCCCGAGGTTGCCCCTCTGCGGCACGATCGTATCGCGGTTGACCAAGTGCTTGATGTTGACCACCACCGCTTCCGCGTTGAAGGGCTTGCCATCGGTGAAGCTGATCCCTTCGCGAAGACGGAAAATCCAGCCGAGCTTGTCCTCGGTCGGCTCCCAGCTCGTCGCAAGCGATCCTTCGACCGTGCCGTCCGGCGAGACGCGGGTCAGTGTCTGGAACACATGCCCCTGCAGACCGTGCGTGAAGGTGTTGGAAACCCTGTCGGGCGTGAGATATTCCAGCGCGCCGCCGGGCACGAGCACGCGCAGATTCAGGGACTCGGCGTGGCTTGCCCGCATCAGCACCATAGAGCATAGCGCCGTGACCAGTACGGCGATGGAAATGGACTTCATTCTTCCGATTGACATTTCCATTCCTCCCATTTCGGAACAGCTCGAATAGTTATGACTGACGCTATCGCGCCTTCAGGCGCGATGCGTTTCAGCCGGCAGTGGCGATCCGCCTGTCGTTATTCCTTATCCCCATTCACCTGTTTGCCTGCATCGCCCGGACCGAGCGCCCCGATGTCACAGAGCACCTTGTGGGAGGTCTTGAACGCCTCGAGCCCGGCCGGAATCCCGCAATAGACGGTTGCGTGGAGGAGAATCTCCTTGACCTCGTCCACCGTCAGCCCATTTGCCAAGGCCCCCTTCACATGCAGCGCAAGTTCCGCCGGCCGGTTCAGCGCGGTCAGCATGGCGAGGTTGAGCATGCTGCGCGACTTGCGGTCGAGCCCCGGCCGCGTCCACGCGTAGCCCCAGCACCACTCGGTAGTCATCCTTTGAAAGGCCATCATGAAATCGTCGGCCTTGGCGAGCCCTTCATCCACGTAATCGGCCCCGAGCACTGCCCGGCGCACCTTCAGGCCCTCCTCGAAGACGCTGCTTTCCTCGCCCATCGGCCATCACCTGCTTTTTCAATGTATGAGCGATAGTCGGCCGGTCGTCCGTTATCTGTCAAGCAGGTAATCAGACAATCTGTTTTTCAGCTCACATCCTCATGGCGCGCGCCGTGTGGGAACGCGATGCGCTTTCCGGAAGCGACGCTGATCCAGAGGTCGAGGCATTGAGCAAGCCTCGCTGCTCCCGGTGAGGAAGGGTGGGGCCAGGGACGGCCTCAGTTGGCGGCCATCACCGTCTTCTCAAGGACCGACAAGGCGACTTCAGCCGCTTTCGCGACATGCTGGCGGCATGCCGTCTCGGCGCGCGGGCCGTCCTTGGCCGCGATCGCCTCATGGATTTCCCTGAGCTCGGCCACGGTATGAGCCAGACGGCTCGGCTGGTTCATGGAGGTTACGCGCAGCAGGGCGATCTTGTTATGGAGGATCGTCAGCATCTGGCCAACGAAGACATTGGCTCCGCCCGCCATGAGCGCGGCGTAGAATGCGGCCTTGGCCGCCAGGAGTTCACCGCCATCCTGCATCTCGACGGCAAGCTCGAAGCGCTCCATCGCCGTCCTCAACGCCTCGACTTCGGCCTCCGAGCCTCTCTCGGCGAAATTCCTGCCCGCGAAGCCCTCCAGAACCGCGCGCACTTCGTAAAGCTGCGCAGCCTCCCCCAGGTTGATCGAGACGACCATGGTACCGCGATGCGGGATGGTGACGACGAGTCCTTCCGCCTCGAGCTGGCGAAGGGCCTCCCGGATCGAGGTCCGACCGACCCCCAACTGCGCGCACAGATCCTTCTCGACCAGGCGCTGTCCCGGCCGAAGCCGGTAGGAAGCGATAGCCCCCCTGATTTTCTCCTCGACCAGAAGGCGCAGGCTGGCAGATTTTCTCTCGACTTGGAGATCAAAGCCGCTCATAAGCACCTTCTAGTATACATCGAGTTTAGTCCTGAAGAAATCGAAGATGTTTTGCCAATTTTACGATCCGGCAAAACCATACGAAAAGGCCCAACAAAGTCAAGGCCATGCGGACTTCGCCGCGCCGAACCGGGGCTGGTGATCTCTCGAAACAAGCCGGATGCCGTCCGCCAAAGCCTCCTCAAGAGAAGGCTTGAATCATGTCTCCGCTGCAATGGAGATCATCAATTATCCACGCTTCCTACGGGATCGACAGGGCCTGCGGCGGGGCGGCGGGCGCAACCGCCTGCCGCGCCGGCGACTGGCGGGCGGGGTCGCGCTCCAGCCGGTCGAGGAACCACTGGGTGAGCTTCACCCACACCTCGTCCTTCTCGCCGCTGTCCTCGCAGCCATGGTCGAGGTTGGGGTTGTCGTTGACCTCGATGACGAAGACGCCGCCCGACGTCTCCTTCAAGTCCACGCCGTAGAGCCCGTCGCCGATGCAGCGCGCCGCGCGCACGGCGATGTCGATCACCTCCGGCGGCGTCTGCTTCAGCGTGAAGGTGCGGAAGCCGCCCTGGTCGGGCCTGCCGCGGCGCTCGTGGTTGACGATCTGCCAGTGCTTCTTGGCCATCAGATAGTGCACGGCGAAGATGGGCTGGCCGCCGAGCACGCCGACGCGCCAGTCATAGTCGGTGGGCAGCCATTTCTGCGCGATCAGCAGGTCGGAATCCTCCAGCCATTTCGTCGCCAGTTCGCGCAGCTCGGCCGGGTTCGACGCCTTCTTCACCCCGCGCGAGAAGGAGGAGTCCGGGATCTTCAGCACCAGCGGGAAGCCGAGCGTCTGCGCCGCCACCTCGAAATCGGCCGGCCCGGCGATCATCACGGTCGGCGGCACCGGCACCTTGTTGAAGGTCATCAACTCGTTCAGGTACACCTTGTTGGTGCAGCGGATCATCGACAGCGGGTCGTCGATGACCGGCATGCCCTCCTGCTGGGCGCGGCGCGCGAAGCGGTAGGTGTGGTTGGAGATGGCCGTCGTCTCGCGGATGAACAGCGCGTCGTAATTGGCGAGCTTCGGCAGATCCTTCCGGGTGATCGGCTCGACCTCGACGCCCATCTTCTCGGCGATGCGCGCCCAGTGGCGCAGCGACTGGATCGCCGAGGGCGGCAGCGCCTCCTGCGGGTCGACCAGCGTGGCGAAGGAATAGCGGGACGGCGTGCGGGCGCGCGAATCGCGCCATTCGCGTGCCGTGTACTGCTCCAGCGAGGCGAGGAAGCGCGTCTTCTCGTCGGGCTCCATGCGGTTGAGCGGCAGGAAGCCGATCTTCTTGATCGACGCCCATTGGCCGTCGGCGACGGTCACCTCCAGCGCCGGTGCGCGGAACCAGTCGAACAGCAGCCGGGCGAAGCGGTCCCACGCCTTGGACGGGCCGATGCCGAAGAAGACCGGCACATGTTTCGGGAACGAGCCTCCGAGCGCCGCGCGGCACTTGTTCAGCGCCTGCTCCAGCTCCGGCAGCGCGTGCTCGTAGAGCTTGCGCTCCGACAGGTCGATCATCGTCTCGACGGTGGGGATGACCTTGTGGCCGCGCGAGCCGGCCAGCAGCGAAGCGTAGTAGCCGCGCGACTGGTAGGCATAGCTGTTCGACAAATTGATGATCTTCGGCCGCTGGCCGCGGAACAGCGACGGATGCGCGAGGTAGTCGCGGTTGGTGATGATCTTGTGCGGCGTCGCGACCTGGTCGAGGTCGTTCTGTCGTCCGGTCAGGATGACCCAGGTCATGTCGGCGTTCGCCCTGCGAGTATGACGGCAGCGCGCATCCCGCCGAAGCGCGCCATGCGATGGAAGACCTGGTGCGGGATCGGAATGGCGGCCGCGTCGATGCGCGATTCGCCGTGCGCGGTCTCCACCCACGGGTCATGTACAATGAAATGCCCGGCCTCGTCACCGACCACGAGCACCCAGTGCGGCACCTTCTTGCCGAAGTTGAGGTATTCGCTGACCAGCACGATGGCGAGGCTTCCTGCGGCGATCGCTCCACGGATGTCGTCGAGCGTGAATCCACGATAATCGACCGGGATGCCGTGTCGTTCCGCCTGCTCGCGAAAATCGGCCTGGGCGATCTCCATCACCCGCCGCTTCTCGTGGCTGCGCACGGACTGGAGGAAAAGCGGGCCGACATGCGAGACGACGATCCGCGCCCGCAATCCGCGGTCGGCCGCCGTCACGGCAAGGCCGAAGGGCTCGCAGCCGCCCGGCCCGGACAGCATGAAGACCGTGGTGGCGTGGCGCCACAGCCTGATTTCCATGGTCTGCGACGGCGCGAAATCGCGCAGGAAATGCGCCATCGCCATCATCAGGCAGCAGGGGCCGCAGGTGAAGTCGGCCGATTGCTGCACGTAGGGCACGGCGGTGCGCACGGGGTGCTCGCCGCGCAGCAGCTTCTCGTAGCGCAGCGCCGCCATGCCGTCGTGATAATAGTCCGGCTCGCGGCCGAAGCGGCGGTAGCCGTTCCGCTCGTAGAGGGCGATGGCGCGGGCGTTGTCCTCGCGCACCTCCAGCCGCATCAGCATGCGGCCGTGCCCGTAGGCCATCTCCTCGGCCTCCGCCAGCAAGGCGCGGCCGACGCCGCCGGAGCCGCCCGATGCCGCGATGGAATATAGCCGCGCCACGCCGCTGCCGGCGCGGAACAGCACCATGCAATAGCCGACCGCCCTGCCCTCCTCCTCGGCGACCAGCGTGGCGGCCGTCTGCCGGTCGAGGAACTTGCGGAAGGAGCGGCGCGAGATGCGGTCGCCGGAAAAGACGCGGGCCTCGATCGCAAGGAGGGCGTCGAGGTCCGATACGTCCGCGAGGCGGATGACGGCAGGCATGGAAGCGGGCGCTGACCCAGACATGAAGGCGGAAACCTGCCGACCGGCGCCGGTGCGCAGCCTTCACGCCCACCGACGATGCGCCAACGCTCCCCAATCATGGCCGAATTGTGACGGCCATCGGCGAGGCCCCAACGGCCGCATTGCCGACACAAGCGGCGGCCACCGTCGGCCATGATCTTTGCGATGCGCCACCGTGTTGCGGCGGTTCTTTTCTGCCTGCCCGCCCTGTGTCCGGTCATGCCTGCGGGAGCCGATCCGGCCGCCGGCCGGCAGCGCTGTCCCGAACGCGTCCAGCTCGGCTTCGGCGAGACGGCGGCGGAGGTGGCGCGCCGCTGCGGCGTCACGCCGGAGGCGCTGGACCGCGCCAATCCCGGCCTCGACCGTCGCAATGCGCGCGCGGGCGTCTCGGTCGCCGTGCCCCGGCCGGCGCTGCCGTCGCCTGCCCTCGGCGTCACCCGCAACGGTTTTGTCCCTGTTCCGACGCCGCCCGGCGCGTTCGGCCGCTGAAGCCGCGGGCATCGCCGCACCCATCAACGCAATTGAACGATCCAGCATTTCAATTCGTTTGCGCTTATCCCGGCGGCGGCTAGGATCGCGGCCCGTTTCCCCGAGGTTTCCAGCATGTCCCAGCCGTCCGCCGCCGCCCGCGCAGCGCAGAGCCCCCTGCCCTGGCTCATCATCGCCTGCGGCTGCGCGATCGCGGCCCTGACCTTCGGCCCGCGCTCGGCGATGGGCTTCTTCCAGCTTCCGATGCTGGCCGAGAAGGGCTGGGACCGCACCACCTTCGGCCTCGCCATGGCGGTGCAGAACCTTGCCTGGGGCGTCGGCACGCCGGTCTTCGGCGCGCTGGCCGACAGGTTCGGCACATGGCGCATTCTGGCGCTCTCCGGCATCATGTATTCGTCCGGCCTCGTGCTGATGGCGCTGGCGCCGACGCCGCTGTGGCTCCATCTCGGCGGCGGGCTGCTGGTCGGGCTCGGCGTCGCGGCCGGCTCGTTCGGCATCGTGCTCGCCGCCTTCGCCCGCAACGTGCCGGCCGAGCGTCGCAGCTTCGTGTTCGGCCTCGGCACGGCGGCCGGCTCGGCCGGCATGTTCCTGTTCGCGCCGCTCGGACAGGGCCTCATCTCGTCATGGGGCTGGTTCAACGCGCTGATCTTCATGGCGGCGATGATGCTCGTCATCCCCTTCCTCGCCATCCCGCTGCGCGGCAACTCGAAGTCCGGCACGGCCAGCATCGCCGTCTACGAGCAGACCGTGCCGCAGGCGCTGAAGGAGGCGCTGGCGCACAGGAGCTACATGCTGCTGGTGGCGGGCTTCTTCGTGTGCGGCTATCAGGTCGCCTTCATCACCGCGCATTTCCCGGCCTACATCGCCGATCTCGGCATCGACGCCGGCTACGCGGTGATCGCGCTGGCGCTGATCGGCTTCTTCAACATCATCGGCTCGCTGGCGTCCGGCGCCATCGGCCAGCGCTATTCCAAGCCGATCTTCCTCGCCTGGATCTATATCGGCCGCTCGGTGCTGGTGGCAGCCTTCCTGCTCCTGCCGCAGACGCCGGCATCGGTCGTCGTCTTTTCGATCCTGATGGGCCTGCTGTGGCTGTCGACCGTGCCGCCGACCAACGCGCTGGTGGCGATCATGTTCGGCACGCGCCATCTCGGCCTGCTGGGCGGCATCGTCTTCTTCTCGCACCAGATCGGCTCGTTCCTGGGCGTGTGGATGGGCGGCTATCTCTACGACCGCTTCGGCAGCTACGATCCGGTGTGGTGGATCGGCGTGGCGCTGGGCGTGTTCGCCGCGATCGTCCACTGGCCGATCCTCGAGAAGCCGGTGGCGCGCCCGGCGCTGGCGCCGGCGCAGTGATATCTACGCCGCGCCCTTGAGGCGCTGTCGCGCTGCATCGGCGAGAAAGGCGGAACGCGACTGGCCGGAGGCGGCGGCCGCCCGATCGACGGATTCGAGCAGCCGCTCCTCCATGGAGATGTTCAACCGGACCGCGCGGCCGGGAAGATCGAAGGGGACCATCGCAACGATCGCGCCCCCAGAATCCTCGCGAAAGGCAAGGTCGGCGCGCAGGTCGCGCAGGCTGCGCGGGCTCGGTATCGGATCACCATCCTCGACCATGCCCGCGACATGGAAGGAAAGGGCTTCCGTGCCCTTGCGCAGAACCTCCTCTTCCGTGTGGCCCGTGGACACGCAGCCGGGAAAGTCCGGAAAGGAAATCCCGAACACGCCGTCCTCTTCATGGATCAGGGCGTAGGCGACAGGCATTCTTTTTTTCTCCGCCGGCCCTTACCACGTCCAGCCGGCCTGTCTGTAGATCGACCGAAGGGTGCCGGTCGGGATCGGGTCCGCTCCCATGTCCAGCGTCACCTTGCCGGGTTTCGACGGATGCACATACTGGACATGATCACCCGGACCGCGGCGCTTGATCGCCCAGCCGTCGGCCCGCAGCTTCGCCGCGATGTCCTTCGGCGTGCGGTTGCGGCGTGCATTCAAGGAGCGTCCAAACCTTATCAGATGGTTGTGTATTCGTGTGTAAATGTCAAGCTCAACGCCGCGTCTCCATCTTCTCCACCGGGAAGATGGCGCAGGTCTCGGTGCCGAAGGCGAGCAGCTTGCCGTCCTTGTCGGTGAGGCGCGCCTCCGACACGGCAATGGTGCGGCCGCGGCTGATCACCGTGCCCTCGCAGCGCACCAGCCCCGTGCGCGGCGTGATCGGACGCGTCAGGTTCACCTTGAACTCGACTGTCGTATAGCCTTCGCCCCTGGCCAGCGTGGCGTGCACGCAGCAGCCCAGCGCCGAATCGAGGATCGTCGCGGCCCAGCCGCCATGGACGCCGCCGAGCGGGTTGAGATGGGTCGCGCCGGGCGTGCCCTCGAACACCGCCCGCCCTTCGGAAACCTCGACCAGCCGGAAATTCATCAGCCCGGCGATGGGCGGAGAGGGATATTCTCCCGCCGCCAGCCGCCGGAGGAGTTCCACCCCCGAATATCGCAGCACCTCGTCCATCGGCACGGAGCCGAACCCGCGCTGCGAGACGGAACCGGGGCCAGAACCGGGGGATGTCTCGACGGCGCTCATGCGGCATTTTCTCCGGTGGATGCGAGGCTGCGGCGCAGCGTGGCGAGGAAGCCGGCGCGCGCGTCCGGCTCGGTGAGCGCCCGCGGCTCGTAGACGTGACGGGCGAAGAAGAAGGCGGTGAGGCGGAAGGCGTCCTCGATGGCGCGCGGATCGCCGCGCAGGCGCTCTCCCTCCCGACCGGGGTCCGCGCGCAGGAAGCCCGGCAGCGGCAGCATGCGCTCGCGCCAGGGCTCGCCCGCCTCGCGCGAGACCGCCCGGCCGGATCTGGGCGACACATAGGCGAGATCGTCGCGCCGGCCTGTCGCGGCGCATTCCTCAAGGTCGAGGCCGAAGCCGAGATCGTCGAGCAGCATCAGCTCGAAGCGCACCAGCAACTCGCCCGCCGCCTGCGGCTCGGCCAGATGGCCGAGGATGAGCTCCAGCGTCTCATAGAGGCGACGGTGCGGGTCGCGCTCGGGCAGCAGGCGCAGATGCGCGGCCAGGAGCTGGAGCCCGTAGACCGCGCAGGCGCTGTCGAACAGGCTCGCCGCGTGGAGCTCGACCGGCTCGACCTGATAGGTGCCGAGATGCTCGTCGAGCCGCGCGCGCCAGACGAGGTCAACCCGGTTGCCCGCCTGGAGCACCGGCTGCATGCGCCGCGAGCGGCCGCCGCGCACCATGCCGAGATGGCGCCCGTGGTCGCGGGTCATCACCTCCAGAATCGCGCTGGTCTCGCCGTGCCGGCGGGTGCCCAGTATGATTCCCTCGTCGCGCCACTCCATTGTTCAAGCCTGAACCGAAACCGGTTCCGACACAAGATTCGCAACCTATCTTGCATGATGGACGAAGCCGCGCCATCAAAGGGCATGCCGATCAATCCGAGCATCATCGCGATCGAGCCTGCGGCGCCTGACAGCGACGACGCGGCCCTGTGCATGCACGCCTACTTCGCCGAGCTGCGCACGCGCTTCACCGACGGCTTCGACCCCGATGCGGGAGCGGCCTCGCCCGACACGGCGATGGCGCCGCCGACCGGCATGTTCCTCGTCGCCCGGCTCGACGGCACGCCGGTGGGCTGCGGCGGGGTCAAACTGCTCCAGCCCGGCATCGGCGAGATCAAGCGCATGTGGATCGCGCCGCATCTGCGCGGCATCGGCCTCTCGCGCCACTTGCTGGCGGCGATAGAGGACCATGCGCGCCTGCTGGGTTTTGCGGCGGTGCGGCTCGACACCAACCGGGCGCTGACGGAAGCACGCGCGCTCTACGCCAGGACCGGCTATCGCGAGATCGGCCGCTACAACGACAACCCCTACGCCGACCATTTCTTCGAGAAGACGCTCTAGGAAACAGCGGTCGGCCCGTCCCGGTCACGGCCTCGATTCGACGACCTTGCAGTTCTGCCCGCCATAGGCCCGGCAGGACGCGATCGCCTGCCGCTTGGCGGTGGACAGCGAGATGCCGCCGCCCGGCCCCTTCGCGCCGCAGGCATTCGGCTTGCCCGTAGCGAACGCCTTCGGCGAACCGAGGGACTGGTATTCGCGGTACAGCCGCTTGCAGGCATCCGTCATGCCGCTCGGCATCGCGAGAGCCGGCGTCGGAACGGCGGTGGGCATGGTCAGGCAGGCGAGAAACAGGCAGGCCAGGAAAATGCGCATGTCACTCCTCCACACGGATGGCTTCAGGAGATGCTGGCAAGCGTTCAGGAAAGACCAAAAGGCAGGCGGCGGCAATAGAGCGGCGCGCCTTTTTCACGCTCGCGGCACTATTGCACCTTGCGCACTTGGCGGCGCAGCGCATCGACCGCCGGTCCCCGGTTCTCGGGCATCCTGCGCATGCGGGCGTGCCGGCGACTGCGACATCGGCGGTGCTATCGCACGGGTCCCGGCCAGCCTACAAATCCCGCGAGCGCCTGTCGCCATATGAGGGATACCCGCCATGATTGCGCTACCTGTCCTCCGCAAGCCGCTGCTGATCCTGCACGTCGTGTCGTCGATCGGACTGCTGGGCGCCGTCGCGAGCTTCCTCGTCCTCGCGCTCGTCGGCATCATGTCGATGGGCTCCGGCACGACTGAAGCAGCCTATCTGTCGATGTCCGCGCTGACCTGGTGGCTTATCGTCCCCCTGGCTTTTGCCGTGCTTGCGATCGGCGTCGCGCAGTCGTTGCTGACGAATTGGGGACTACTCCGGCACTACTGGGTCGTCGCGAAGCTGGCGCTGACGATTTTTGCCGTGGCGGTGCTCATGGTCCAGACCGGCACCATAAACCTGCTGGCGGCGGCCGCCGCCGACGGCAGCCTGGGTGCACTGGGCACCGAACAGGCGGCAATGGTGGTTCATGCCGGCGGCGGCCTCGTGGTGCTCATCGTCGCGACCGTGCTGTCGGTCTACAAGCCGCGCGGCATGACCTCGCTGGCGCGCCGCACCTGAGATCAGCGCGGAAATTCCAACCCCATCTCGCGGTAGCGCTCGGGGTCGTCGCCCCAGTTCTCGCGCACCTTCACGAACAGGAAAAGGTGCACCTTCTGCTCCAGAATCCCGGCCAGTTCCTTGCGGGCGGCCTCGCCGATGGCGCGCAGCGTCTCGCCCTTGCGGCCGATGACGATCTTCTTCTGGCTGTCGCGCTCGACATAGACGACCTGCTCGATGCGCACCGAGCCGTCCTTCTTCTCCTCCCATTTCTCCGTCTCGACATGGGAGGAATAGGGAAGCTCCTCGTGCAGGCGCAGATACAGCTTCTCGCGGGTGATCTCGGCCGCGAGGCTGCGCATCGGCAGGTCGGAGATCTGGTCCTCGGGATAGTACCACGGCCCTTCGGGCAGGCGCTGCGCGAACCAGTCCAGCAGGTCGCCGCAGCCCGAGCCGGTGAGCGCCGAGACCATGAAGGTGCGCTCGAACCCGACTTTCGCATTGGCCTCGGCGGCGAGCGCCAGCAGGCTGTCGCGCTTCACCGCGTCGATCTTGTTGAGGACGAGCACCTTGGGCTGGCGCACCTCGGCGAGCTTTTCGACGATCGCGAGCGCATCGCCCTTCAGGCCGCGCTCGGCATCGACGAGGAAGGCGACGATATCGGCGTCCTGCGCCCCGCCCCAGGCGGTGGTCACCATGGCGCGGTCGAGCCGGCGCTTGGGCCGGAAGATGCCGGGCGTGTCGACGAAGACGATCTGGGCGCTGCCGTGGGTGGCGATGCCGCGCACGATGGCACGCGTCGTCTGCACCTTGTGGGTGACGATGGAGACCTTGGCGCCGACCAGCCGGTTGAGCAGCGTCGACTTGCCGGCATTGGGTGCGCCGATCAAGGCGACGAAGCCGGAACGGGTGGCCTGCGTCTCGCTCATCGTGCGCCCTCGACCTGCCACACGCCCTCGCGCAGGAGGATCGCCGCCGCCGCGTTCTGCTCGGCCTCGCGCTTGGAGCGGCCGGTCGCCCGCGCCGCCTCGCGGCCCGGAACCTCGACCGCCACGGTGAACACCGGGTCGTGGTCGGGACCCGTGCGCGACACGGTCTCGTAGGCCGGGGCGGCGCCCGACACCTGATGCGCCCATTCCTGCAATTCGGTCTTTGGGTCGCGGCGCGGGCGGGCGACGGAGTTGCCGCGCGGCTTCCACCAGCGATGGATGAAGGCGCGGGCGGCCTCGATTCCCCCATCCAGGTAAAGCGCGGCGATCAGCGCCTCGATCGCGTCGGCGCGCAAATTGACGCGGTTGCGCGGCGACAGCGCACGCACGTCGGAGCCGCTGCGGATCAGCTCGGAAATGCCGGCCTCGTCGGCGATCTCGGCCAGCGTCTCGGCATTCACCAGCGCGTTGAGGCGCACCGACAATTCGCCCTCCGGCGCCTCGGGAAAGGAAGCGTAGAGCATGTCGGCCACGACGAGGCCGAGCACGCGGTCGCCGAGGAATTCCAGCCGCTGGTAGTCGGCGCGCGAGGCGCCGCGCGCGCTGGCGTGGGTCAGCGCGCCGTCGGCCAGCGTCCGGTCGGCGAAATCGTGGCCGGTAACAGTGGCCAGCGCCGCAAAACGGGCGTCGGCAGCCTGCTGGGCGCGCTTGGCCACGCGGAGGCCCTCACTCGACCCAGTCGAACAGGCGCGAGGCGCGCATCTGCGACGGCCACTTCCAGATCTCCAGCGGACTCGCGCCCCCGGCGATCGAGAAGAAGATGATGTTGGCCTTGCCGACCAGATTGTCGGACGGCACGAAGCCGACCGAGAAGCGGCTGTCGGAGGAATTGTCGCGGTTGTCGCCGAGCGCGAAATAGTGCCCCGCCGGCACGACGAACTCGCGCGTGTCGTCGCCGATGCCGTTGGGCGACAGATCCAGCGTGTCGTAGGAGACGCCGTTCGGCAGCGTCTCGCGCCACACTTCGACCGGGCGATTCGTCTCGGTGATGTCGGGGTTGTTGATCTCGCCGATCTTCACGCGCGGGACGCCCTCGCCGTTGATGAAGAGCTGGCCGCCGCGCATCTGGATGCGGTCGCCCGGCAGGCCGACGATGCGCTTGATGTAGTCGACGGACGGGTTGGGCGGGAACTTGAACACCGCGACGTCGCCGCGCTCGGGATCGCTGCCCCAGATGCGGCCCTCGAAGATGGGCGGCGAGAAGGGCAGCGAATGGCGCGAATAGCCGTAGGCCCATTTGGTGACGAACAGATAGTCGCCCTCCAGCAAGGTCGGTCGCATCGAGCCCGAAGGGATCGAGAAGGGCTGGAAGAGCACGGTGCGGATGACCAGCGCCAGCAGCAGCGCCTGCACGATGACGCTCACGGTCTCGCCGAGACCGCCGGACTTCTTCTGGGTCTTTTCAGCCACGCTCATTCCGTCCTCGTTGCTTCGCAGCCCTCATAGAGCTTCCGGGCGCAAATGGAAACGGCAGCGCGCCGGCGCAAGATGTCCCGGCTCTGCCCCGCCGGCGCCGAACAGCGATGCGATCGCGGCCGCATGAGGGCGCGCAGCTTCGTCTGCGTCAGAACGGCACGGCCTCGATGATGACGAAAGCCTGCGCCAGCGGGAAATCGTCGGTGATGGTGAGATGGACGACCGCGCGATGGCCGGCGGGCGTCAGGCGCGCCAGCCGGTCGGCCGCGCCGCCGGTCAGGTGCATGGTCGGCTTGCCGCCGGGCAGGTTGACCACGCCCATGTCGCGCCAGAACACGCCGTCGGACAGGCCGGTGCCCAGCGCCTTGGAGCACGCCTCCTTGGCGGCGAAGCGCTTGGCGTAGGAGGCGGCGCGCTGCTTGCGCCGCTCCGAGCGGGCGCGCTCGACCGGCGTGAAGACGCGCTCGACGAAACGCTCGCCGTGCCGCTCCAGCGTCTTGTCGATGCGGCGGATGTCGATGAGGTCGGAGCCGATGCCGATGATCATGTGTCGGGTCCGATCCGGCCGCGTTCGGCGCGGCAGGCTTCCGCCAGTCCGGCGAGATCGGCCTGCGCCAGCTTCCAGAGCACAGCGGGAGCCACGCTTTCGTAATTATGGCGCAGGACACTGACTATTCCGGCAACCTTGCGCCATGGAATATGCGCGTGACGCTCCTTCATCGCTTCGGGCAGATGGCGGCTGGCTTCCGAAACGATCTCCAGCCCGCGCGTGACCAGCCACTGGCACTGCCAGTCCGCCTCGAACCGCTCGAGCGAAACACCCTCGACGATGCCCTGAATCCGCTCGATCGCTTCGATCATGTCGACGAGACGCGGCAGGGCGGAACGCGCAGACATCAGAAGATGCGCAGCGCCGACGCCTCGATCCGCGAGCGCAGGCTGCGGTGCAGGCTGTCGCGGGTCATGACGTCGGCCGGACGGTCGAGGATACGCGTCGCGTAGTCCTTCACGTCCATCAGCTCGAACAGGCCGAGCTTGCCCTTCTCGTAGTCGAAGAAGAGATCGACATCCGAGCCGGCTTCGGCTTCGTCGCGCGCGGTCGAGCCGAACAGATAGAGGCTGCGCACGCCGAGCCGCTTCAGCTCGGCCTCGTGCGCCCTCAGCTTTCTAATCGCCTCTTCGCGTTTCATGGATCAAACACTACCATATGTCGGGAGAAAACGAGACGGGCGGCAGCAGCGCCCATCTTCAAGTTTCCCTGCTGCCCGACTTTACCGGTGGGATGGCGCCGGCGTTTACGCGGCTTCGCCGACCGCCGCATCGTCGGCAATCGGCTTCGGCACGATGTCGTAGCCCAGCGCGCGGGTCACCTTGAGGATCGTGCCCAGCTCAGGACTGACCTCCCCACTGAGAGCCTTGTAGAGCGACGTGCGGCTCATGCCTATTTCCTCGGCCAGCTTGGTCATGCCGCGCGCGCGTGCCACATTCCCGAGCGCCTTGGCGATGAACGGCGCGTCGCCGGTCTGAAATGCCTCCTGAAGATAGTAGCCGATGGTTTCCTCGTCGGTGAGAAATTCGGCAGTATCGTAACGGCTCACTTTCGTTTTAGTCACTGCCTAAGCTCCCATCCAGCTGCCAGCGCCTTCGCCGTGCCGATGTCCCTCGCCTGAGTGCTCTTGTCACCGCCAATCAACAGCAAGAGTACCGCTTTGCCACGCCGCGTATAATAGACACGATAGCCCGGCCCGTAGTCGATCCGCATCTCGCTGATGCCGCCACCCACCGGCTTTACATCACCGGGATTGCCTTCAATCAACCGATCAATCCTCACGGCTATTCGAGCAGCCGCTTGACGGTCGCGAAGCCCTCGAAACCAAGCCTCATAGACATCAGTCTTTAAGAGTTCGATCACCCGAACTGTATCCCATGAGATACGAAAACGTCAACTCCTTCGACAGTTCAGATATTCCTGCTGCCCGGCTTCACGGCCGGGATCGCCGCGAGTTCGGGCGGCAGTGCGTCGGCCGGGTAGGCCGGCACCTCGTACTCGGCCAGCGCCACCAGCGGCACGCCCACATCGGCCTTCCCGGCCGAGCGGTCGATGATGCAGGCGGCGGCCACCACGTCGGCGCCGATGCCGCGCATGCACTCCACCGTCTCGCGGATCGACAGGCCGGTCGTGACGATGTCCTCGACGATGACGACGCGCGCGCCCTTCTCGATCTCGAAGCGGCGCAGGCGGAACACGCCCTGCTCACGCTCGACCCAGATCGCCGGCACGCCGAGGTGGCGCGAGGTCTCGTAGGCGGGGATCAGGCCGCCCACCGCCGGGCCTACCACATAGTCGATCGCGCCCGGCACGCGGTCGCGGATCTTCGCCGCCAGCGCCCGGCACAGTTTCTCGGTGCGGTCGGCATGCATGAAGACGCGCGCCTTTTGCAGGAAGACCGGGCTGCGCAGGCCCGACGTCAGGATGAAATGGCCGGTGAGCATCGCTCCGCTCTCGCGAAAGACGTCCAGAACCTCGTCGCGCGTCATCGTCCGCTCCGTTCTATCCGTTGACCCGGCGCACTTCCGACACGCTGGGATTGTCCTTGAGCTGGGAGATCAGCCGGTTGAGCTGCTTGAGATCCCAGACCTCGATGTCGATCATCATCTCTGTGAAGTCCGGCGCCGTGCGCAGCATGGACAGCGAGTGGATGTTCACGTCGTTGGTCGCGATGAGCTGGGCGATGTTGGCGAGCGAGCCCGGCTCGTTGAGCGCGGTGACGGCGATGCGGGCCGGGAACCGCTCCTTTGTGTCCTCGTCGATGTCCCAGCGCACGTCGATCCAGCGCTCGGGCTGGTCGTCGAAGGCGGTCAGCGACGGCGACTGGATCGGATAGATGGTGATGCCGGCGCCGGGGTGCATGATGCCGACGATGCGGTCGCCCGGCACCGCGCCTTCCGGCGCGAAGCGGACGGGGAGGTCGCCCGAGACGCCGCGGATCGGCAAAGCGCGCCCGTCGTCGCCGCGCCCCTCCTTGCCCCGCCCGCGCCCGCGCGGAAGCTGGAACAGCATGCCGGCGGCGTTGCGCAGATTGACCCAGCCTTCCTCGCGCGGCTTCTGCGCGGCGGCGGCGCGCTCGTCCTTGTGGTCGGGGAAGACGGCGCGCACCACGTCGGTCGAGGCGATCTCGCCGCGGCCGACGGCGGCCAGCACGTCCTCGATGTCCTTGCGGGCGAGCCGGTGGAGCACCGGCTTCAACTGATCCTTCGAGAAGGTCTTGCCGGCGCGCTCGAAGGCGCGTTCGAGAATGCGCGTGCCGAGACCGGCATATTGCTTGCGGATGGCGCTGCGGGTGGCGCGGCGGATCGCCTGACGCGCCTTGCCGGTGACCACCACGCTTTCCCAGGCGGCGGGCGGCACCTGCGCCCTGGAGCGGATGATGTCGACCTCGTCGCCGTTTTTCAATTCCGTCATCAGCGGCATGATGCGGCCGTTGATCTTGGCGCCGACGCAGGTGTCGCCCACCTCGGTGTGGACGGCATAGGCGAAGTCGATGGGCGTGGCGCCGCGCGGCAGCGCGATCAGCCGGCCCTTGGGCGTGAAGCAGAACACCTGGTCCTGGAACAGCTCCAGCTTGGTGTTCTCCAGGAACTCCTCGGGATTGTCGCCCTCGGCCAGCGAGGCGATGGTCCGGCGCAGCCAGCCATAGGCGTTGGTGTCCTTGGAGATGGCGTGGCCGCCGACCGCGGCCACGCTGCCGAGATCCTTGTAGACGGAATGGGCGGCGACGCCGAACTCGGCGATGCGGTCCATCTCGCGCGTCCGTACCTGCAATTCGATGCGCTGGCGCGACGGGCCGACGATGGTCGTGTGGATCGAGCGGTAGTCGTTCTGCTTGGGCGTGGAGATGTAGTCCTTGAAGCGGCCGGGGACCATCGACCATGTGGTGTGGATGGCGCCCAGCGCGCGATAGCAGTCCGCCACCGTCTCGACGATCACCCGGAAGCCGAAGATGTCGGAGAGCTGCTCGAAGGACAGCGCCTTGGTCTCCATCTTGCGGAACACCGACCACGGCTTCTTCTGGCGGCTGGTGACGGTCGCGACGATGCCGTTCTTCTCGAACACGGCGGCCAGCGACTTCTCGATCTCGGCCAGCACGCCCTCGCTGCGGGCTGCCATCTCCGACAGCCTTTCCGTCACCGTCCGGTAGGCTTCGGGGTTGATGTTGCGGAAGGCCAGCTCCTCCAGCTCCTCGCGCATGTCCTGCATGCCCATGCGCCCGGCCAGCGGCGCATAGATCTCCATCGTCTCCTCGGCGATGCGCACGCGCTTGTCGGGGCGCATGTGCTCCAGCGTGCGCATGTTGTGCAGCCGGTCGGCGAGCTTGACGAGCAGCACGCGCACGTCGTCGGCGATCGCGAGCAGCAGCTTGCGCAGATTCTCGGCCTGCTCGGCCTTCTTGGACACGAGGTCGAGCTTCTTGAGCTTGGTCAGCCCTTCCACCAGCCGGCCCATGTCGGGCCCGAACAGCTCGTCGATCTCCTGCCGCGTGGCGCTCGTGTCCTCGATCGTGTCATGCAGCAGCGCCACGGCGATGGTCGACTCGTCGACATGCATCTCGGTGAGGATCGCCGCCACCTCCAGCGGATGCGAGAAATAGGGATCGCCCGAGGCGCGCTTCTGGTGGCCATGCTTCTGCATGGCGTACACGTAAGCCTTGTTGAGCAGCGCCTCGTTGACGTCAGGCTTGTAGCGCTGGACGCGCTCGACAAGCTCGTACTGACGCATCATGCTCGGACCGCCGGCGCGGTGCGGCGCGCGCTGGCACCCCCCTCTGTCCTGCCGGACATCTCCCCCTCAAGGGGGGAGATCGGCTCTCGTTTCTGTTTTCGCCAATCGCTACAGGCTGGCGAAAGCAGATATGCA